>NZ_JPHT01000002.1:9087-93065 GCF_000733325.1 Frankia sp. Allo2 | reverse complement strand
GGGCTCGTGACCCGTCCAGGGCTCGTGACGTTCGCCCCGCCGGCCGACGACGGATCGAGGATCGTAGATTATTTCGGCGGTGTATGCCCGGTCCGTGGCCGCCGGCCGCTGCGCCTCCTCGCCGCCGTTTTGCCGGCCTCGCACCGCCCACGACAGGTCGGCGGTCTCGGTGAGTCCGTACCCGTACCCCGGCCAAGGACGGACGTAGCCCTCATCGATCCATTCATCACCCCATTCATCGGCATCGTCCGGGCCACCCGCCGGTTGATCGGACCCGACCTCGTACGACGACCAGCCACCGTCGCCCGACCAGCCACCGTCGCCCGACCAGCCACCCCGCGACCGGGCCCCGGGCGGATCGCCGGGCCGGTCGTGATCCAGCCGATCAGACCGACCGGTCGTGGCCGACGCGACGCGTGCCGGCCGGTCTGGCTCGCCAGCCGGATACACCTCGTCAAGGGTGTACAGCCCGGCGGCCCGGCGGTCCCCGTCAGGCCGGTAACGCTGTCCGGATTCACCGGTCCGGTCCCAGGACCGGTGGTGCCGGTGGCCCTCGTACCGGCCGGCCCGCGGGACGGCCGGGTGCGAGAACCGTCCGCGGTCGGGCTCCCGGGCCGGTTCGGGAATGCGCGCCCAGGTGGCGGCGCCGGGTCCAATGTCGTCTCCGGGAGCGGGCCGCGCCGCCGGGATCGCGCCCGGCGCGGGCCCACGGGGGGTGTCGGCCCACGGGGGTCGGGCACGCTGCGCAGGCTTCTCCACGAACCGGTTCGAGAAGTACGCGATGAACGTGCTGACCGCCGCCGCCACGACAACCGACGGCCACAGCCCGATCCGGGGCACCAGCTGCCCGTTCGCAACCGAGATCACCGGATAGTGCCAGAGGTAGATACTGAAGGTGATCTTACCGAGGAAGGCCATCCGTGGACTGCCGAGCAGGCGGACCCAGCCGGCGTCGCGGCGCAGGTCGGCGCCCAGGATGACCACGGCACCGAGCAGGGCGCTGGGCAGGTAGGCGGCATGGTCGAGCCAGTTGGCGTCATAACCGTCCTTGTTCGGCCCAAGGAAGGCGAAGAAGATCAATCCGATCCCCGCGACGAAGCCGAGATCGGCGATCCGACGGCCCGCCCGCCAACGCTCGACCGTCGCCGCCGTGNCAGGGGTCATCGTGCCGATCTGCTGGGCGTGCCGGCGGCGGCGCGGCGCGGCCAGGTCCGGCTCCTCGGCGACGAGGGCGCGCAGGCGGGTGTCACGCCAGACCGCCAGCAGACAGCCGATCAGCAGCGGTGCGACGTGCGTGTCCAGCGCGAGGTACACCCGCGAGTGCGGGGCGCCGCCGGCGGCCACGGTCCAGGTCCAGACCGCCGCGAAGGCGATCATGGCGAAAAGCATCTTCAGCAGGTGCGCCCGGAACCGGTCCGAGCGGCTGACAATCAGGAACAGCCCCGGCCACAGGAGATAGAACTGCTCCTCCAGGGACAGGGACCACACGTGGGCCAACCATCGCCCACCGGCGGCAGGATGCAGGACCTTGTACCAGTTGTTGACATTGAAAAAGGCGGAGAGCGCACTCCCGACGTAGTCGTCCCGGAAGGGGATGTCGTTCCATTTGAACGCCACCGTCACCGCGAGCCCGACGAGCAGGTACACCCACATCGCGGGCATCAGCCGGTAGGCCCGGCGCACCAGGAATCGACTCACCGAGATCGTCCCGGTCCGGCTGTGTTCGGTCAGCAGGAGCGTGGTGATAAGAAATCCACTCAGCACGAAGAAGACGTCGACGGCGACGTTGCTGGCCTGGATCGCACCCATGTGGCCGGCGAGGATGGTGTAGATACAGACGATCCGCAGCCCGTCCAGCGCCGGGTTGTACGCGAACTTCGCCGCGGCGGCCGCCGCCGGCCCGGCCGGCGGCTCCCAGCCAGCCGGGGTGCCGTCGCGCGTTATCCTCGTTATCCCTGTCGCCTCAGTCTGCTGCGGGGCAAGCCGCATGATGACCGTCGCCTCCTCCATCGGGCGTCGGCAGTCCCGGCACCGACACCCGACACTCAGGGTGACCGTACGGTGCCGCGATAACCCGAGCGTGAGTCGCTCCCAAACCATGCCGCCGGTCGGACCAATGACCCGGATACGGGTACCCGTATCACTCCGCTACGCCAGCGAAGTCAGACATCACTGTGCGAATGACGCAAGACTAACGGATCGGAAAATTCGGGACAAGGCAGGTACCGGTGGCCACAAAACAACGCCACCCCAAAAGCGACGCTGTGCGCACGGTTCATTACGAAGTCACATCGGCCGAACCATGGCGTCACAGCGCGTCAGAGAAAGGGGAAGATCACCGGACGGGAGAGCCTCGGCAGAGGCGCCCACGCTGTCTCTCCCGCGCGCTACTCGGGAACCTGGGCAATCACCAGGAGCGTACGAAACGGCTCGACGACGACACCGTCAGGAAAGGCGCGCAGCATCGTGCGACGCTCCGCGTCAAGGAAATCGTCGAGGCGATCGCCGATGGCCGCGACGTAGGACTTCGACCGCTGCCAGGTGAGGTAGTCATCGATGTTAATCCGGCGCCGCCACCGGCCGGTCAGGGTGACAACCTCCCTGAAGTGGCCGGTCCACCGCAACTCGTCGGCGAACGGTCGCGCACGGTACCCGCGGTGATATCCGGGGTTCATCCGCTCGAGCCGTTCCTGCTGGCACTGCCACCACCGGTACTCCTCGGCGTCGACGTCGTTCCACCACACGGCGAGGGCTCCGCCGGGCCGCAGCACGCGGGCGGCCTCGGCCGCGGCGGTCAGTACCTGTACCCAGTGCCATGCCTGGGCATAGCAGACCAGGTCGACGACCTGGTCCCGGAAGGGCAACGCCTCCCCGTCCCCGCGCACCGCGGGCAGTCCGGGGCTGCGCTGGCGCAACCGCGCCAGCATGGTCGGCCCGGGTTCCACCGGTACCACCCGCGCGCCCCGGCCGATCAGCAGACGCGTGGCGATGCCGGTCCCGGCGCCGACGTCAAGCACGTCCGCGCCGCGCAGCGGCCGCCCGAGGAACCGCTCGACGTCACGGAAGATGTGGTCGGGATAGCTCGGCCTGGCCGCGGCGTAGGCATCCGCCAACGGGTCGAACAGCGAGCCGGTGGGAGTACGACCAGAAGGGACGGACACTGCGTCATGGTGGCACTCGACCATGGCGGCGAGCCACGGGAACGGTGTCAGCCCCGGAGGTGGGTCAGCCGGCGGTGGACCCGGATGCGGATCAGCCGTAGGTGGATCAGCCGTAGGTGGATCGGAGTCCTGCGGCGGACGGTGCGGCGAAGTGCAGACGGGTGAACGCCAGCGCCTCGGCGAGCTCGGCCTCGCGCTGGGCACGCGACTCGGCCCGCCTGGTATTGATCTCGACCACCACGGTGCCGTCGAAACCGCCGGCGGCCAGCAGTTCAAGCAGCTCCGCACAGGGCTGCGTGCCACGACCGGGGACGAGATGTTCGTCCTTGGCCGAGCCCAGACCATCGGCCATGTGCACGTGGACCAGCCGCTCGCCGAGAAGCTCGGCCATCTCGAGCGGGTCCGAGCGGGACACACTCGTGTGCGACAGGTCGAGGGTGACATGCGCGTAGTCGTCTTCGACCGGGGACCAGTCCGGGGCATAGGCGGAGACCTCCCGCCCCCGCGCCCGCAGCGGGAACATGTTCTCCACCGCGAAGCGGATGTCGGTCTCGCCGGCCATCCGCTCGATGCCCGTCACGAACTCGCGGGCATAGTCTCGCTGCCAGCGAAACGGCGGGNGGNCGACGACCGTCGACGCGCCGAGCGTCTCGGCTACGGTACGGGCCCGCACCAGCTTCGCCCATGGATCCGTACCCCAGACCCGCTGGGTGAGCAGCAGGCACGGCGCATGAATGGCCAGAATCGGGATGCCGTGATAGTCCATCAGCCGCTTCAGCGCCTGCGGATCCTGGCTAACCGGATCGGTCCAGACCATGATCTCGACCCCGTCATACCCCAGCCGCGCCGCCATCTCGAAGGCCGAGGCGGTGGNCTCGGGATAGGNCGAGGCCGTTGAGAGCGCCACGCGGGCACCCGGAGCGGTCGTGGCCAGCTCGGGCGCTCCGCGCGGGACAATGAGCGAGGAGCTACCGCCACCACCGGGCCCCGAACCGCCCGCGACCCCACCGGACGAGATCGGGGCGGGAGCCATCGCGGTCGGCGACACCGACCGCGCGTCGTCACGCCATGCCTGCAATCCGTCTCCCTGCCGCGCGAGCCGGGGGTTGGCCGTCACGACCGACCTCATCTCCCAGGCTAGGCCATCTCCGCGGCCCCGCCCGCACAGACATCCGCGGGATGACGGTCGGAACCTTCATATCGCCCGTGACAACGGCCACATCGGGCAATTACGCGCATCAAGAACACTTTCTGCAAGGTTCATCTCACCCTCTGCCAGGTGAAGGGAGTTCATCGCTCCGGCGTCAGGATGAGGTGAGCCAGTCCAGGCGGCGCAGGATCACCCCTTCGCGCAGGGCCCAGGGGCAAATCTCCACCTCGTCGATGGCGAACAGATCGAGAGCCTCGTCCGCGACGACCGCCCCCGCGACCAACTGGGCCGCCCGGGAGGCGGAGACGCCCGGCAGCGCCGCGCGCTCCTCGACCGACATCCGGCACACCTTGGCCGTCACCTCCACGAGGTCGTCCCGGCGCAGCACCCTGCGGGTATAGGGACCGCGGCTGTAGGACTCCGCACCGGCGATCCGAGCCAGCGACCGGAAGGTCTTCGACGTCGCCACCGCCCTCGTGTGCTCCCCCAGGGGATAGATGGTGCCCACGATCGGCGCGATCTGGGACCGGACGTAACGGCGCAGCTCGCTGAGCTCGGACCGCTTGGGCGGGTCGCTCGGGGCCAGCCAGTCCCGGGTCAGCCGGCTCGCGCCAAGCGGCAGGGATGCGACCACCTCGGGGTCCTCGTGCATGCCGGCGCCGATCTCCAGGGAACCACCGCCGATGTCCAACGCCAGCAACCGGCCGGCGCTCCAGCCGAACCACCGGCGGACGGCGAGGAAGGTCAACCTGGCCTCCTCCTCCCCGGGCAGGACGCCGATGGAGNCCCCGGTGGCCTCGCCCNCCCGGCGCAGGACCGCCTCTCCGTTGGTGGCGTCCCGCAACGCCGACGTGGCGAAGGCCGCCAGATCGTGGACCCCGAGCGCGTCGGCCTGCTGGCGCATGTCCAGGACGCAGGAGGTCAGGGCGCGCTCTCCAGCGGCGTCCAGCGCCCCGTCCGCGTCGAGCAGTTCCACCAGCCGCAACGGCACGCGCACGCTGGCGGCCGGCTGCGGCTGGCCGCCCCGGTGCGCGTCCACGACAAGCAGGTGGACGGTGTTCGAGCCGATGTCGATCACACCGAGACGCATTGGACCGGGATGTGGACCCGCCGGGAGCGGACTCACCACGGCCGCCTGCCGTCCCGGGGCGACGGCGGCGTCGGGCTGCGCCACGATCTTCGGAAACCACGCACCCGGACGCACGCCACCGAGCACCTCTTCACCGTTCCCTCCGGCCGCGACCGCCGGGGTCACGGCTCGAACTTGTATCCCAGTCCCCGGACGGTCACCAGGTGCCGCGGGTTGCCGGGTTCGTGCTCAATCTTTGTCCGCAGTCGTTTGACGTGGACATCCAGGGTCTTGGTGTCGCCGACGTAGTCCGACCCCCAGACCCGGTCGATCAGTTGGCCCCGGGTCAGCACCCGGCCCGCGTTGCGCAGGAACATCTCCAACAGCTCGAACTCCTTGAGCGGCAGGGTGACCGTGGTCCCGTCGACGGTGACGACATGGCGCTCAACGTCCATCCGGACCGGGCCGGCCTCCAACGTCGCGTCCCCCACCTCCTCGTTCTCCGACCGCCGCCGCAGCACCGCGCGGATCCGCGCCACCAGCTCCCGGGCGGAGAACGGCTTCGTGACGTAGTCGTCCGCTCCGAGTTCCAGCCCGAGCACCTTGTCGATCTCGCTGTCCCGAGCGGTCAGCATGATGATCGGCACAGTGGAACGGGTTCGCAAGGTTCGGCACACTTCCGTGCCCGACAGCCCCGGCAGCATGAGGTCCAGCAGGACAAGATCANCCCCCCGCCGATCGAACTCGGCCAACGCGCTGGGGCCGTCGGCGACGACCCCCACCTCGAAGCCCTCCCGTTCCAACATGAACGACAACGCGTCGGAGAAGGACTCCTCGTCCTCGACCACGAGCAGCCGGGTCACCTGTTCGCTCCCCTTGTTACGTTGGACGGACCGGCCGACCCGGACCGCTTCCTGTTACCGTCGATGGGACGGGTGGACCCGCCGCGTCTACCGGTCATGACCGATACCGTTCACCGTTCACGAACCGCCACCGAGTTCATCATCGCCATGATGTTCACCATCGCCATGATGTTCACCATCGCCCCGACCGCGGGCGTCGGCATCGGCCCCGACGACGTCGAAGCCATCCACCCCGTCATCCTCGCGGGTTTCGTCCGAGCCGTCCGTCATCGCATCGTCATCGTCGCCGGTGAACAGCGGCAACCGGAGCGTGAAGGTGGAACCCGCGCCCTCGGCGCTCCACACAGAGACCACGCCGCCGTGATTGGTCGCGATGTGCTTGACGATGGCGAGCCCCAGGCCGGTCCCACCGGTCGCGCNGGATCGCGCCGGATCCGCCCGATAGAAGCGTTCGAAGACCCGTTCCAGGTCCTTCTCCGCGATCCCGATGCCCTCGTCGGCGACGGAGATCTCCACGGTCTCACCGCTGCGCCGAACCCCGAGCACAACCCGGGTGCCACGCGGCGAGTAGCTGATCGCATTGTCGAGCAGGTTCGCGACGGCGGTCACGAGCTGGCCCTCATCCCCACACACCGGCAGGTCACCGTCGCCGATCACCGCAACCGAGATCGCCTGGGCCTGCGCTGCCAGCCGGGTGCGGTCGACCGCCTCGGTGAGCACCGCGGACGCCCGCATCGGCCGCAGGTTGGGCAGCGGATCGGCGCCCTGCAGCCGGGAGAGATCGATGATCTCCTGAACAAGACGGGCGAGCCGGGTCGATTCGTGGGTCATCCGGGAGGCGAACCGGCGGACTGCCACCGGGTCCTCGCAGGCCGCGGCGACCGCTTCGGCGAGGACGTGCAACGCACCGACCGGCGTCTTGAGCTCGTGGCTGATGTTNGCCACGAAGTCCCGACGGACGGCCTCGACCCGACGCGACTCGGTAATGTCATCCACGATGACGGCGACATGACCGGACGAGTCCAGCAGCCGGGCCCGGGCACGCACCGCCAGCCCCTCCTGGTCCGGTCGGGGACGGGTGAGGGGGGGCTCGGGGACGGGCGGCAGCTCAAGCTGCCGCTCCTGGTCACTGCCCGCGAGCCGGGTGGCCCGGACGAGATCGGCCAGCTCCGCCACCGCGATCTCGTCGGCGGCGACCACACCCATACGTCGCGCGACCATGTTCACCAGGACCACCCGGTCCGCGGCGTCGAGGACGAGCAGACCGGTCGGCAGGCCGGCGATCACCCGACGCACGAGCCTTGCCGGCAAGGTCATGCCGCCGGTGTCCCCGCCGGACGCCGAACCAGTAGTCAGGTCAGTCGTCGAACCGGCTGTTCCAGGCACCGCTGTCATCGTCCACCATCGTCCGCTCACCCTGTACGGCCTGCCGACCTGCACGAGCCGCGGATGCGGTGTGTACCGGTTGTCATGGCATCCGCCGACCTGTCACCCACTCGCCGCATGCTAGGTGTCCGCATGCCACCTAGGTATTGCTCTGCAAGCCTCCACCGCCGATCGTCGCTAGCTGTTCATCAGACCCATCGTCAATGTTCACCAGAGAGCGAGAGGTCCGCATCATCGTCAGAACCGGAGCGACGCAAGTACCCAGAAGCACCATGATCGAATCAATCCCTCAGGATCTCTGACCCCTCGATCCCCCACCGAATGAGAAGGAGCCGTCCGTGCGGGACGCCTTCACCGACGAACTCGACAGCATCAACCGGTCCCTGATCGAGATGACCAACCTGGTCGCCTCGGCCATGGCCCGGGCCACCACCGCTCTCCTCGACGCCGATCTCCAACTCGCCGAGAACGTCATCAGCGGAGACGAGACGGTCGACCTGCTGCGCAACGAGATCGAGGAGCGGGCCTTCGACGTGATGGCCCGCCAGGCCCCGGTCGCCACCGATCTGAGGATGATGGTGGCCACGCTGCGGATCGTCGCCGACCTGGAGCGGATGGGCGACCTCGCCCTGCACGTGGCGAAGGTCGCCCGCCGGCGCTACCCGGGCCGGGCGGTCCCGCCGGAGCTCCGGGCGACCCTGCTGGAGATGGGGCAGGTCGCGCAGCGCATCGTCGCGAAGGCCGGATCGGTGATCGCCANCCGGGACACCGACCTCGCCAAGCAGCTGGAGGCCGACGACGACGCGATGGACGGGCTGCACCGCGCCCTGTTCCACATACTGATCGAGAAGCCCTGGCCGCACGGGATGGAGGCGGCGATCGACATCACTCTCTGCGGCCGCTACTACGAGCGGTACGCCGACCATGCGGTCTCGGTCGCCCGCCGGGTGCTCTACCTGGTCACCGGGGATTCCAGCGGCGCGTGAGGGCACCCGGGGAGATCCGCCCCCGGTCTCGCGCGGGCGTGGCCCCCACGCACGGCCCGACGGTTCCCCGCGTGCATCCCGCCGGCGCTACGGCGGCTGCCCGTGATGGCCCGCGATGATGGCACGGGCCGGTCGGGACTATATGACTCAGTCGGGACTATATGATTATAGTCCCGACTATTTTTAGCCTCGACTATCTTCTTGATTGCTTTTCTGACTACTTCTTGGTGCCCTGCGCGGCGACGGCGGCCGCGGCGAGCGCCGCGGCGTCGGGGTCGAGGTACCCCGAGCTCACCACACCCAGCTGGTCGTCCAGCTCGTAGCGCAGCGGGATGCCGGTGGGGATGTTGAGCCCGGCGATGTCAGTGTCGCTGATGTGATCGAGATGCTTCACCAGGGCGCGCAGCGAGTTGCCATGCGCCGCCACCAGGACGGTACGGCCGGTCCGCAGGTCCGGCACGATCGCGTCGTACCAGTAGGGCAGCATCCGGGCAACGACGTCGGCGAGGCACTCGGTCCGCGGGATGACGTCGGGGGCAAGGTCGTCATAGCGCTCGTCCACCCCGCTGACCTGCTCCGGACCGATCTCCGGCGGCGGCGTGTCATAGGAGCGACGCCAGAGCTGGAACTGCTCCGCGCCGAACTTCTCCAGCGTCTCCGCCTTGTTCAGGCCCTGCAGGCCGCCGTAGTGCCGCTCGTTGAGCCGCCAGGTGCGGCGAACCGGAACCCAGGTGCGCCCGGCGGCATCCAGCGCCAGCCAGGCGGTGCGGATCGCCCTGGTCAGCAGGGACGTGTGCACCACGTCCGGCAGGACGCCGGACTCCCGCAGCAGCTCACCCCCGCGAGTGGCCTCCTTGGCACCCTTCTCGGAAAGATCAACGTCCACCCAGCCGGTGAACAGGTTTTCGCGGTTCCAAATGCTCTCACCGTGGCGGAGCAGGACGAGCGTCGGCATACCCGAGATCCTGCCCGCTCGGCGGCCCGCTCGGCCAGCATTGCCGGTTGTTGCCTGTGACTCCCCGGCTCGGGGCCGGTCGTGCCGGCGACCGGTTGTCACCCGGCGGCAGGACAGGAATCCGGCGGCACGACAGGAATTCATCCGGAACTGAACGACCCCCGGGCGCTCCGCCGCCGCGCGAAGCGGAGGCGGGCCGTCGGGACTTGCGACGGCGCCCGGGGGTCGGGTGTCTGCCTGGTTCTCGCCGGTGCCGGTGCCCATGGGCCACCCGGCTAGAGGTGAGGACCACGAGACCGGCTAGCGGACAGCCACCTCACGAGTCCTATGAGCATACAAAGCCTGGACCACCTCCCTTCTCGTGTACCCGTGACGCTACGCGGACCCAGGGGCGCATCGCAACGGCTTTTCCGCGCGCGTTGATGGGACGCTCCTGACACCGGCCGGTCGGAACAGCCAGGCCACCCGCGCGGGCCCGGGGCCACAGCCGAACCGTGCGCGGACCCGGCCGAGGCACGCCACGGGGACCTAGACTGAGTCCCATGACCGCAGGGTCCCTCACGACGCCCGCCTCGCTCTCCCCGTTGCTCGGCCTGCCGGGTGCGGTGGCCGGCACTGCCGAAGACGACGCGGTCGCCGCCCACTACGGCGATCCGCTACGGGAACAGCGCGCGGTGCGCGGCGGTGCCGCCGTCGTCGACAGATCACATCGGGACGTGCTGCGCGTCTCCGGCCCCGACCGGCTCTCCTGGCTGCACAGCATCACCTCTCAGCATCTGTCCGCGCTGGGCGCGCTGCGGGGCACCGAGGCGCTGGTGCTCTCCCCGCACGGCCACGTCGAACACCATCTCGTCCTCGCCGACGACGGCACGTCCACCTGGGTGGACGTCGAGCCCGGCACCGGCGGCATCCTGCTGCGCTACCTGGAGTCGATGCGCTTCATGCTCCGAGTGGAGCCAGCGGACCTCGGCGCGGTGACGGCGGTGCTCAGCGTGCTCGGGCCAAGGGCCGCGCAGGTCGCGGCCGCGGCACTGGGCGGGCCGGGTGACGGCGCGCCCGGCCCGGGCCTGCCCGAACCACAGGCACCCGGCCCGGTCGGGGCGCCGATCACCGGTCCCTACCCGGTCGGCCGTACCGGGACGGGCACGCTGGTCCGGCGGATGCCCCACGGCGTCGACCTCCTCGTCGGCCGGGCCGACCTGACCGGCACCGTCGAGCGGCTGCGCGCCGCCGGGGCGGGTCTGGCCGGGCTGTCCGCCTTCGACGCCATGCGCATCGCCTCCCGACGGCCCCGGCTCAGCCGGGAGACCGACCATCGCACCATTCCGCACGAGGTGGGGTGGCTGGCGAGCGCCGTGCACCTGGACAAGGGCTGCTACCGCGGGCAGGAAACCGTCGCCCGGGTGCACAACCTCGGTCGCCCGCCGCGGCGGCTGGTGCTGCTGCATCTCGACGGCACGGTGGCGGCGCCCCGTTCCACCGTCACGGTCGGCGGGCGCGAGGTCGGGTTTGTCGGCAGCTCCGAGGTCCACGAGGAACTCGGCCCCATCGCCCTGGCGGTGATCAAGCGGTCCGTGCCGACGGATGCCTCCCTCGTCGTCGCCGATCCCGACGGCGCGCCGCTGGCCGCCGCGATCGATCCGGACGACGAGCCAGCCACGACGGCGCCGAAGCGTCCCGCCGGGCGGCTGCGTTCCTGATTCCCGGCCGGCTCGGGTTCCGGCCGGCTCAGACAGTCCGGGCGAGGATCTGATCGAGTTCCCGCACCGCCGGGTCGGTGCCGTGCCGCCGCAGCCGGCGGCGCAGCTCGTCGGCCCGGCGGGCGTTGCGCTTGGATCGCGTCGCCGCCAGCATCGGCAGGGCCTGGCGGGTCAGCTCGCACCCGTGATCGACGTTACCGAGATCCATCTGGACCGCGGCCCACCGAAGCAGGTAGGTGGCCCGGTCCCGGGCCCGGGAGTCCGGCTGGATCGCCAGGGAGCGTTCCAGCCACCGGTCCGCCTGCGCGAGGTGACCGAGATCGATGTAGCAGCTGCCGATCTGCGCCTGGTACTCGGCCTCGTCGAAGTAGGACGACCAGGCGGGCTCCTCAGGCCGCGCGGTGACCATCGCTTCCTCCGAGCAGGCCAGCGCCTGCGCGCAGGCGCTGGCCTCCCCGAGCGCGGCATGGGCACGGGCCCGCCGCATGTGCAGCATGGCGCCGACGCGACCGGACGCCCCCCCGGCGCTGGCCACGGCGGCCTCGGCCAGATCCACCGCCTCCCGTGGGCGGGCGAAGTCCACGCATTGCAGGGACATGTTCTTCAGCACGTTCGCACCGAGCATGCGGTCCCCGCCGGCGTGCGCGGCATGCAGCGCGGTGATCCAGTACCGCTGGGCGGCCGTCTGGAAGCCGGCGTCGAACGAGACCCATCCCGCGAACCGGGCGAGCTCCGCGGCCACCAGATGCAGGTGACGGCCCACGTGCTCGGTATAGGATCCGCGCGCCAGCAGGTCCGCCACCACGCCGAGCTCGGCGTCGACCAGCCGGCGCACGCTCTCCCCACCGAGCCGCTCATCCATGACCCGTAGCCCGGGGATGTTGTGCTCGATCCGGTTCACGATCTGGTCGTCGACCCGTCCCCCGTTCAGGGCCGCCGCCAGCCGGGCCGGTTCCATGCCGAGCCACTGCGTCGCGAGTTCCGCCACCCCGGTCCCAGTGATCGTCAGGAAGCCGCGGCGGTCGGAGAGCGCGTCCTCGACGACGTCCATGATCGAGGTTATGCTGCCACCCGGCGTCCACGGGTACTCGGTGCGCACCGCGTCGCCGGTCGGTAGCCACGCGGGCCAGGGGTGCGACTCCAGGCGATCGTTGGGCACGCCGAGCTCCGCGGCGAGCGCGAGCTGGGACACCCGGTCGGGCACGACCCCACGGTGCTCCCAGCGCCAGACCTTCTGCCGCTCGGCGGCCATGTTCGCCACCCCGAGGTCACGTGCGCGGCGGGCCACGACCCGCGCCAGACGCTGGTAGGACCACCCGCGCTGGGCTCGGATGAACGCAAGCGGATGAGTGCAGGCATGAGCGTTATCCGTCAGCATCGACGATCTCCTCGCAGTCGCATCTCCAGGGGCACTTCCGTGAGTACCTACTAACGCTATGTCGCGACATCTTGGTGCTCCAAGAGACGACTCCGGTGCGATGCGTGCACAGAGGTCACTCCCGGACCACTGGCGGGCCCTGATTGCACGCATGTCCGCCGAGCGTCCGAAAAAAGCGTGTTATATTTTTTTGACCCAATGCGACCACGTCGACCGGTCAGAAATTCTCCCGAGTCGGGCAGCCGGGGACAGGCCCACGGGGAGGGCCCCTCCGCGATTCACGCGGCGCCGATCCGACTGGACGCGCGGGGTGGGAGGGGGGACGGCTGCGGCGGATCGAGGCCGCGCCGCGTCAGATCCGGGCGCCGGCGGCGTCGAAGAAGGTCAGGGTGGACAGCGGTGCGCGCAGGGTGACCCGCATGCCCACGCCGGGCACCTCAGCGGCGTCGACCCTGACGGCGAGCACCCCGGCGGAGGTCCGGACGTACACCGTCCGCTCCGCCCCGAGCCGCTCGCTCACCACGACCTCACCGGTTACCCGCAGCGCGTCCGACGCCAGCGCCACCGGCGCCACCACGGCGTCCGCCGGTACCGATCCCGATCCAGTGGAAGCCGCCGCCACCAGGACCAGGTGCTCGGGCCGGACTCCGAATGCCGTCGCGCCGGCGGGGGCGGGCAGGGCGAATCCGTCCCCGTGCAGTTGGCCGTCATGCCAGCGTCCCTCCCGGACGTTCATCGGCGGGCTGCCGATGAACGCCGCGACGAAGCGCGTGGCGGGCCGGTCGTAGATCTCGTCGGGCGTCCCGATCTGCTGCAGCCGGCCGCCGCTGAGCACCGCGACCCGGTCACCGACCGCCATCGCCTCGGCCTGGTCGTGCGTGACGAACAGGGCGGTGGTGCCGAGCCGGCGCAGCAGGCCCACGATCTCGACCCGCAGATCGACCCGGAGCTGGGCGTCGAGCCCCGACATCGGCTCGTCCAACAGGATCACCCNGGCCCGGGNCGCGAGTGCCCGGCCGATCGCGACCCGCTGGCGCTGGCCCCCGGACATCTTCGCGGGCCGGCGAGCTGCCAGCTCACCGATGCCGAGCATGTCCAGCGTCTCACGGGCCCGGGCCACCGCCGCGGCCTTCGGCAGGCCGCGGCCGTGACGCAACGCCAGAGTGAGGTTCTCCAGCGCCGTCAGATGCGGGTAGAGCGCGAAATGCTGGAAGACCATGGACACGTCCCGGCGGTGGGGTGCGACGCCAAGCTGGCTGACCGCGCCGAAACGCAGATCACCCGACGTCGGCTCCTCGAGCCCGGCGCAGATCCGCAGCAGCGTCGACTTGCCCGAGCCGGACGGTCCGAGCAGCGCGACGATCTCCCCCGGCGCAACCGTCAGCGTGACGTCGCGCAGCGCATGGACCGGGCCGAACGACCGGCCCAGCCCGTCGATCTCGATCGGCACCCCCGCGGTGGCGGCCGTCACCACGGCGGGTCCGTCGGCCGGTTCCGTGATCCGGGTCATCGGTCTCTCCCGCGGCGTCCGCCGGTCAACGGGTGAGTTCCACAGCCTGGCTCTGGGCCGCGGCGAGGGCCCTGACCGGGTCCTCGCCCTTAAGGATGCGCTGCACCTGGTCCGAGATCGCGCTCGGGACCTCCCCGCCGCGGGCCCCGCTCCAAGCCGGCGCCTTCACCAGCGAGGGGATGAGCGCGTTGAACGGCTTGAGCTGCGGATAGGTCTCGTAGAACGACCCGAGCTGGCTGACGGCCTGAGTATCCACCGGGATGTAGCTCAACGCCTCCGTGCTCGCGGCCACGACGTCCGGCGAAAGCAGCGACACGACCAGTTCGGTCGCCATCTCCCGCTGGCAGCGGTCGGTGGACAGGACCGTCAGCGCGTTGCCGCCCGCGACCGGGTGCTGGGTCCCGCCGGGCAGAGTCGGGAACGGGACCGCGCCGGCCCGGAAACCCTTCGTCTCCTGCCCCGCGATGAACTTCAGCCCGCCGGCCACGGAGGCCACCGTCACGGCGGTCATCGCCGTCTGCCGGCGGATGCCGAACCGCAGCAGGCCCTGCTGGGTCGGATCGGCGGAGTGCGTGCCGTAGCTCGCGGCCTTCGCGAGGAACGCGGCGGCCTCGCGGGCCGCCGGGGTGTTCAGGGCGGGCCGACCGTTCGCGTCCTGGATCGGCGTCCCCTTGGAGCTGGCCAGGGTGTTGAGGATCCACTGCCCGAACTGCTGGCCGGTCGGCAGGTCGAGGGGCTGGATATTCTGACCCGAAGCCTTGATCTTGTCGGCGGCGGCGATCACCCCGTCGGTCGTGCCCAGCGTCGCCGGATCGACGCCGGCCTTCTGCAGCACGTCGAGGTTGTAGACCAGGGCCAGAGACGACACCTGCTGGGGAATGCCGATCTGCTTCCCGGCGACCTGCCCGAGGCCGACCAGCCGTTGGTCGTAGGACGCGCNCAGCAGGCGCGGGGAGAGCTCCTGGGCGCCGAGGTCCCGGGCGAAGGTCGGGAGCAGGTCGAAGCCGGCGACCGCCACGTCGACGGAACGGCCGGCCGAGCGGTCGGCGCTGATCTGCTGGACGAGGGAGGTGTAGTCCGGCGCACTCGTGTTGAGGTCCACGGTGAGGCCGGGATGCGCCTTCTCCAGATAGGCCTTGCCGGATTTCGCGACGTCGTTGAGCGTGCCGACGGCGGACATCCGCAGCGTCTTGACCTGGGCCACGCAGGCGGGCGACGCCTTGGCGCCCGCCACGTTGTCGACGCCGGCGTCGGCTGGACGGGCCGTGGGGCGCAGGCTCTCCGCGGGGTCTGCCGGGCTCGCGTCACCACCGCCGCCGCACGCGGTCAGGATGATCATCGCGGCGGCGACGGGCAGCGGCAGCATTCGGCGAATACGGATCACACNTTCTTCCTCTCAGGCACCGGCACCCGTACCGGTAATTCCGGCGGCGAGACGGCGTTGGGCGGCGACGAAGACGACGAGCGACGGCAGGCTGATGATCAGCGCGGCCGCGGCGAGCTCGGTGAAGTCCGGAATGACGGAGGAGGAGTCGGTCATCAGGCGCGCGAGCGCCAGCGGCGGGGNGGCGATGTCCGGCGACCGCGCGACCAGCAGCGGCCACAGGTACTCGTTGTACGACAACAGGAAGCTGAACACCGATACGGAGGCGATCGCGGGCGCGGCGAGCGGCACGATGATCGTCCACAGCGTCCGCCAGGTACCNAGCCCGTCCATCCGCGCGGCTTCCAGGACCGACCCCGGGATGGTACTCATGTACTGCCGGAGCATGAAGATCATCGCCGCGTGTGTCATGAACGGCAGGACCAGGCCGACCCGGGTGTCAGCGAGTCCGAGCGCGGAAATGGTGACGTAGTTCGGCACGGCGGTGATCTGGGTCGGCACCAGCAGGGTGGCGAGCACCACCGCGAAGGCTGCCGTACGCCCGCGAAAGCGCAGACAGGCGAAGGCGAAGGCGGCCGGGATCGCCGTCACGAGCTGCAACGCGAGGATCGCCAGGCTCACCGCCACCCCCGTGAGCAGGGCAGGTCCGAGATCACCGGCGTACCAGGCGCGGTCGAACGAGCTCAGGTCGATGCTGGACGGGATCGGGTTCGACGTCAGCGCCAGCGCGGTCTGCCGCGGCCCAACGGCGGTCCGCACCATCCAGACGAAGGGCAGGACGGCCGCGACGATGCCGATCGTGAGCAGGACGAGACGCCCGATCGTCGGTCCGGTCGGTGACCGGCGGCGACCGCGCCGCGATGCCGGGATCCGCGCCGGCGCCGATCCCGGTTGCGGGGCCCGCCGACGCGAGGCTCGCCGCACGGCGTGGCCACGGGGCGTCGGCCCGGACGCCGGACTGGAGGTGTCGACGCTCACGCGGCGGCCTCCCGGGTGCGTCGGATGCGGCGCCCGAGCAGCCCACCAGCGGCACCCAGTGCCACGATCACGACAAACAGCATCAGGGCGATCATCGAGGCATATCCGATGCGGAACGATCCAGTGAATCCGACCTCGTAAATGTAGTAAATGATCGTCGTGCTGGAGTCCAGGGGGCCACCTTTCGTGAGCACCGCGACCGTTTCGAAGGTCTGCAGGGTCAGAATGGTGACGAACATCCCCAGGAAGATCGTCGTCGGGGCGAGCAGCGGCAGGGTGATGTGACGCAGCCGGGCGAATCCGTGGATGCCGTCCACGTCCGCCGCCTCGTACACCGATCTCGGGATCGCCGTCAGCCCGGCGAGATAGACGACGAAGACGAAGCTCGTCAGCCGCCAACCACCGACGAGGGCCACCACCGGCAACGCGGTCGAGGTGTCGCCGAGCCAGTCGACCGGAGCCACCCCGAACAGCCCGACGACGGTGTTCGCGAGACCGTCGGGGCTGCTGTCGAACATGTAGGCAAACACGACCGCCATGGCCACAATATTCGCACTGACCGGAAGAAACAGCGCACATCGCACCAGCGCCCGGCCATGGGTCACCCGTTCGGCGGCCAGCGCGAGCGCCAGCCCGATCGCGATCGCGGGTACCACCGTGAGGGCGCAGTACAGCAGCGTGTTGCGCACGGCGCCGGCCAGGTCCGCGTCGGAGAGAGCGGTACGCAGGTTCGCCGTGCCGACCCAGTCGAAACGCGGTCCCGTCAGGGTCTTGTCCGTGCCCGCGATGAACGCCGACACCAATGCGGGCCCGATGACGAAAACACCGAGTCCCACGAACGCCGGCAGCAACAACACCCCGGCTCGCCAGCCCGCCCGGCTATCACCCGCCTCACGCGTCACAGTTATGCATCCTGGCCCCACCTGTGCCGGGATGCCGGTACGGGGGTGGCTCCCGCGGAGGAGCAGCCGGTGCCTGCACGTGCCGTCCGGTCCGTCCACATCCCCCGCGCCACCGCCAACGGCCCACGCGCCGCACCCGGTCGACGGCGAATCGTGGTGACCGATCCGTGGCGGCTGTCCCCTCAACGGCCAACGCCTGCAAGAATGACAGGAAACGTCAGTCGATCTTCGGGAACACCATGAGCGACCGCAGCGAGCCCGACCACGCCTCCGCCTGGGGGCGTGTCGCCGATGACGGCACGGTCTTCGTTCGCACGGCCAGCGGCGAACGTGCCGTCGGATCATGGCGGGCCGGCAGTCTCCGTGAGGGTCTGGCCCACTTCGAGCGCCGCTTCGACGATCTGTCCGCCGAGGTCGAGCTGCTCGAGCGGCGGCTGACGGTCAGCGGGGTCGATCCGGCCGGGATCGTCGGCAGCGCACGGCGGCTGCTCGATTCCCTCGACGAGGCCGCGGTCGTCGGTGATCTGGATGCGCTGCGCACGCGGCTGGAGGCCGTGGTCGCCGCCACTGAGGAACATCGCTCCGCGCTCGCTGCCGAGCGGGCCGAGCGGGCCGGCCGGATCGCCGCGGCCAAGGAGCAGCTGGTCGCCGAGGCCGAACGGCTCGGCCGCAGCTCGGAGTGGAAGACCGCCGGGGAGCGGTTCCGCGCGCTCGCCGAGGAGTTCCGCGCCGCCGGCTCGTTGGACAAGCGCACCGACTCGGCGCTGTGGCGGCGCATCGCCACGGCCCGGGACGAGTTCACCCGCCGCCGGACCGCGCACTTCGCCGCCCTCGACACGCAGCGGGCCCGTTCGAGGGAACGGAAGGAGGCGATCATCGCCGAGGCGGAGGCGCTGTCCGACTCCACCGACTGGGCCGGCACGGCCGCCCGCTACCGGGCGTTGCTCGCCGACTGGAAGGCCGCCGGTCGCGCGGCAAAGGATATCGACGACGCGTTGTGGAACCGCTTCCGTGCGGCGCAGGACNCCTTCTNCNCCCGCCGCAACGAGGCCAATGCCGAGCGCGACGCCGAGTTGCGCGAAAACCAGGTCAAGAAGGAGAAACTGCTGGCCGAGGCGACGGCGTTGGATCCGGCCGATACCGACCGCTCGCTGCGTCGTCTCCGGGAGATCCAGGACCGCTGGGACGAGATCGGACGGGTCCCCCGGGAGGTCGCGGGCTCCCTGGAGCGGCAGATGGCGGCCATCGGCGACAAGCTGCGCGAGGCCTCCGACGCCCGCTGGGCCCAGCGCTCCCTCGCTTCCTCACCATTCGTGACGAAGCTGCGGGAATCCGTCGCGAAATTGGAGGCGAAGCTGGCCCGGGCCCAGGCCGCCGGACGCACCAAGGAGATCGCCGACACCGAGTCCGCCCTCGCCGCCCAGCGGGCCTGGCTGGCCCAAGCCGAGGGACAGTCCCACAACGACTGAGCCGCGCCGGCAGGCGCGGGCGCTTCGTATGGACCCGAAAACGGGGAACTGCGGCATCCGCCGTGGTCGAAGGGGCGAAGGTCCGCGGAGTACCAGGTGGTGCACCTCGGGGCGGACACGTCCAAAGAGCGCTAACTGACCGCTTGCCAGAGTTAGCAACCCGACGTATCGTCGACTGCGTTGGTGATGTGTTGTGGCGGCGCACTCGTTTCCGTGCCGACCGGAGCTTGCCGAGGCAGCATGGCCTCCCCTGAATCGCAGCGTCCACGGACGGCGGGCTCTCGGCGGACGGTCGTCCGCGGAGTCCGAGGAGTCCGCGGAGTCCTCGGCCGCGGGGTCCAGCCGTATGCCGAGGTTCANGGANGGNGGGGCGCCCGCCATGGGCGCGGCAACCCGCCTCGCCCTCCGGCGAAGGAGGCGTTCGACCCGGTGGCGGCCCTGAATGTGCGCGATCTCGGCGATTTCATCCGCGATCAGCGGCACAGCGCACAGATCTCCCTTCGTCAACTCGCCAAGCAGGCCGGGGTGAGCAACCCTTACCTCAGTCAGATCGAGCGAGGCCTCCGGCGGCCGTCCGCGGAGATTCTTCAGCAGATCGCGAAGGCGCTCCGCATCTCCGCCGAAGTGCTCTACGTGCAGGCCGGAATTCTGGAGGAACGGCAGGGCGAAGAGAACGTCATGGCTGCCGTGCTGGCGGACGAATCCCTGTCCGAACGACAGAAGCAGGTCGTGCTCGACATCTACGAGGCGTTCTGCCGGGAGAACGCCATCGCGGCGCGGGCCGGCCGCGGCCACCCGGACAGCGACGCCGAGGCCGGGCCGCGCGGGTTCGTCCCCGGCGAGCCCGCCGCCCCGACCGCGGGTCCGGCCGCCATCGGTGATTCGGCATCCGCACGGGGTCCGGCCGCCACCGCGGGAGCGACCTTCGCGGAGCCGACGACGAAACGGAGATCCGCCCGACAGGCGTCGGCGACATCCCGGGGCGGCACCACCACCGCGGCGCGGTCGGCCTCGTCGGACGGTACGGGTAAGCCGTCCCCGGGGACCGCCCCGGGCCGCACCAGGCGATCGAAGGCCACGGGAGGCGAACCGGCGGCGGCGACGAGGACCGAGAGCGGTCCGATCACCGGCGCTCCCCCCGCGTCCCTACCCACACCGGCAGCACCGGCAGCACCGGCAGCACCGGCTCCGCAGCCGACCACCGACAACCCGGTCGATCAGACCTAGATCGACCGGCGGAGACCGCGACGAAAAGGAAAGCGGTACTCCGTTCCTGTACGGCCTATCACCATCCTGACCCTCACATCATTTACCCGACCTTTCACCCGTCGGCGACGAGGCGCTAACAGGAAATCTCTACACGAAATCAACGAATCTTCGAACCGAGGGAGACATCATGGCCACCACGCGCACGACGAACCGCCCCGCCAGCCGTCCCACCGCCCGCGTCAGCGCGCAGGCCCAGGAGGACACGGCCGAGGCGAGGGCCGAAGTCAGGGTTCCGCTGGCGGAGGTGCGCAAGCCGCTCTACGCGTCGGTGGGAGCGGCGGATCTCGCTGTGGCGAAGCTGCTCGCCCTGCCGACGACCACAAGCACCGAGGTTCGGAAGATCTCCGACCGGGTCGGCGCGCTGCCTACCCAGGCGGCGCGGGTTCCGACCCAGGTCGGGACGGCCGTGCGTGCGCTGCCGGCCACCGTCACCTCCCAGATCTCCGACCTGCAGGGACGCGCCACCTACCTCTACAACAGCTTCGCCACCCGGGGCGAGAAGCGGGTGGCGAGCATCCGGCGCAGCCCGGCCACGGAGGAGGCGGTGCAGCGCACCCGGACGGCAGTGAGCCAGACCCGCGCCGCGCGCACCTCGAGTCGCAAGGCGGCCGAGGCGGTCGGCCGGGCCGTGACCGAGGCCGCCCCCGAGAAGTAACGGCCCGCGAACATCGACACACCGGATCACCAACGGACGGTCATTGACCTGTTCCGGTCGACCACGGGTCCGGGGCCTGCTGTCCGGGGCCCGTGGTCCGATGTGTTGTATTAACTTATGCGCTATCGCCCGCTGGGATCCTCCGGACTACTGGTGTCTGTCGTCGGCCTCGGCTGCAACAATTTCGGCTCGCGCGTCGACCTCACCGGCACCCGTGCGGTCGTCGACGCGGCGCTCGACGCCGGGATCACGTTCTTCGACACCGCCGACACCTACGGGAACAAGGGCGGCTCGGAGACGCTTCTCGGGCACGTGCTGCGAGGCCGCCGCGACGATGTCGTCCTCGCCACAAAATTCGGCAACGACATGGGCGGCATGTACGGCCAGGACTTCAGCGCGCGGGCGTCCCGGCGGTACATCCGCAAGGCGGTCGAGGGTTCGCTGAGCCGGCTGCAGACCGACTACATCGACCTCTACCAGCTGCACACCCTGGACGCCTTCACGCCGATCGAGGAGACGCTCGAGGCCCTCGATGAGATCGTCAAGGAGGGCAAGGTCCGTTACATCGGTGCCTGCAACCTCGATGCCTGGCAGGTCGCCGACGCGGAGTGGACCGCCCGGGCATCCGGGACGACCCGCTTCATCTCCGCGCAGAACCACTACAACCTGCTGGAACGGGGCGTGGAGGCAGAGCTCGTGCCGGCCGCCCAGAAGTACGGCATCGGCGTCATCCCGTACTACCCGCTGGCGAACGGCCTGCTCACCGGCAAGTACCAGCGCGACGAGGTGCCGGCACCCGGCACCCGGCTGGCCGGCCGGCAGGACGAGCTGACCGACGAGGTCTTCGACCGGCTGGACGCCCTGGAAACCTTTGCGCGGGAGCGGGACCGGTCACTGCTGGACGNCACGATCGGCGGGCTGGCCGCCCAGCCCGGGGTCGCCTCGGTCATCGCCGGCGCGACCAGCCCGGTCCAGGTGCGCGCCAATGCCGTGGCCGGTCAGTGGCAGCCCCGCGCGGACGACCTCGCGGTGCTCGACAAGATCGCCGTGACCCGCCGTCCCGCCGACTGAACGCGGGACCGACGGATCCACGATCCGGGACGTCCCGTCAGATCTCCGCTGGGGCGTCCCGCACCGCACCGGCAGAACGCCCGAACCGCCCGCCGGGGGCCAGTCGATGGTCAGCTCGCCCAGCCGCCAGCGCCGCCGGTCGCCGCGGACCGGCCAGCCCTGGGCCCGCAGATCCGCCACGGCTGCGATCCACCGCTGGCGTGGGGAGAAGACGGCCCGCGGCGCGGCCCGCTCCCAGGCGCGGTCGAAGGCCGTGAACAGCCGGTGGACGTCATGGCCGGGCACGTTGTGCTCGATGAGCGCCTTGGGGAGCCGCTCGGCGAGCTCGGACGGACGGGCGAGGCTCGCCAGATGCGCGGAGAGGGTCAGCGTGGGCCCGGCCGGGCCCCGCGCGCCGGACGGCAGCCAGGCCGGCGCCGCTCCCGGGGCCGGAAGACCGAACCAGCAGGCGCGCCGACCCGTCTCATCGCAGGTTCCCTCGACGAGCATCCCGCCCGGGGCGAGCCGCGCCAGCATCGTCGCCCACGCGCCGGGGACCGCCGCCTCGGGATACTGCCGTAGCACGTTCAGGGCACGCACCAGCACCGGGCGCTCCCCTGGCGGCGGAAGCTCGAACCCGCCGCGGGTGAACCGCAGCCCGGGAGGTCTCGCGGCCGGAGCGGCCCGGGTGACCCGGTCCTGGTCGAGCTCCAGGCCGACGACGCGCACGCCCGGACGCACCGTTCGCAGCCGCTCGTAGAGCTCCACCGTGGTCACCGGAGACGCGCCGAAGCCGAGATCGACGACCAGGGGATCCGCCGCCCCACGCAGCAGCGCGGCGGCCGCGTCGAGCGTCCAGCGATCGATCCGTCGCAACCGGTTCGGCGCGGTGGTACCCCGGGTGGGCATCCCGAGGGCACGCGCCCGTCCGGCCGCGAGCCGCGGCTCCCGACGGGAGGAGTTCGTCACGGATCCACCCTGGCAGACCGGCAGACCAGCAGACCAGCAGACCAGCAGACCAGCAGACCAGCAGACCAGGGACCGGCCGGGAGCCCGAAGGGGGGAGACCAACAGTTGACCCGACAACCGGCCGGGTAGAACGGTTGGAGACGTGTTCGTCCACAGCAGGGTTGGTCGTGTCGGGCAGGCGCCGGTGGCGTGCGGATGCGGAGGTGCTCGATGCGTCTGATCAGAAGTGGCGCCGCCCAGGTCCGCGGTGAGGCCGAACGGCGCGGGCGGCCCAGTCGGGTCGCGATGCTGTCCATGCACACCTCACCAATGGAACAGCCGGGAACGGGCGATGCCGGGGGGCTCAACGTCTACGTCGTCGAGCTGTCTCGGCAGCTCGCGGCGCTGGGGGTGGAGGTCGAGGTGTTCACCCGCGCGGTGAGCAGCAAGCTGCCGACCTCGGCCGAGCTGTTGCCGGGTGTGACGGTCCGCCACGTTGACGCCGGCCCGTTCGAGGAGATCCACCGGGAGGATCTTCCCGCCTGGCTGTGTGCGTTCACCGCGGCTCTGCTGCGCGCCGAGGCCGGGCACGAACCAGGGTGGTTCGATGTGATCCACTCGCACTACTGGCTGTCGGGCCAGGTCGGTCTCGCGGTGGCACAACGATGGGGTATCCCGCTCGTGCACACCTCCCATACGCTGGCGAAGATCAAGAACGGCGCGCTGGCCGTCGGAGACCGCCCGGAGCCGCCTGGCCGGCTACTCGGCGAACAGGAGGTCATCGGGGGGGCCACCCGGCTGCTCGCCTCCACGCCGGACGAGTACCGGCACCTGATCGATCTGTACGACGCGGCGTCGGACCGGGTCGACGTCGTCGCGCCCGGCGTCGACCTTGAGGTCTTCCGGCCAGGTGACATGGCGCAGTCCCGGGCCCGCGTCGGCGTGGATCCCGCCGACGACCTGCTGTTGTTCGTCGGTCGGATCCAACCGCTCAAGGCGCCCGATCTGCTGCTGCGCGCCGCTGCGGAACTGCTGCGGCGCGATCCCGCCCGCCGCTCGCGGCTCACCGTCGCCGTGGTCGGCGGCCCCAGCGGATCCGGTCTGGAACAACCCGACGCCCTGGTCAAGCTCGCGGCGTATCTCGGGATCTCCGATCGCGTCCGCTTCCAACCGCCGGCCCCGCAGCAGGAACTCGTCCACTGGTACCGCGCGGCCACCGCCGTCGTCGTCCCCAGTCACAGCGAGAGCTTCGGCCTCGTCGCGCTCGAGGCCCAGGCCTGCGGCACCCCGGTGGTCGCCGCGGCGGTCGGGGGCCTGCGCACCGCGGTCGCCGACGGTGTCTCCGGGCTGCTCGTCTCCGGTCGGACCCCCGCCGTCTATGCCGACGCGCTGGACCGGCTGCTGCGCCAACCACGATGGCGGGCCCGGCTCTCCGCCGGAGCGGTGGCCTGGGCCGGTGGGTTCGGCTGGTCGGCCACGGCCCATGGCGTGCTGCGCAGCTACCGGCACGCGCTGAGCCCCACCGCCGTCGCCGTCTGAGAGAGGATCTCCGCCGGAACCAGCATCGTCTACCAGCTACCGGGGAGGCCCCAGCCATGACGGCGCCCATCGACGCAGCGGAACGCAACCGGCTCGACGTGGTGATCGATGACACGCTTAAGGATCTCTGTCTCGCCTACGACCATGTCGACACCGGCTCGTTCCTCGTCACGCTGGAGGGCGAACACAAGCTGCGCACGATGACGTGGCTCGTCGTGCAGGACCACACCCTGCTCGTCGAGGCGTTTTTTATGCGCGCCCCGGCGGAGAACGCGGCGGGCACCTACGGATTCCTACTCGGCCGCAACGCGAAGACCTATGGGGTGCACTTCTCCATCGACCGGGTCGGTGACATCTTCCTCACCGGGCAGGTCCCGCTGCTGGCGGTCACCGCGGAGGAGATCGACCGCATCCTTGGCTGCGTCGGCTCCTACGCCGACGAGAACTTCGACCCGGCGATAGCGCTGGGATTCGCCTCCGCCATCGAGCGGGAGAAGGCGTGGCGGGCCAAGCTGGCCGCCGACGCCGGCTCGGCCACGAAGCCGGGATGAGACCCGGTCCCGAGGAGGACGCGGTGCTTCCCGGCGATTCACGCGTCCCCGTTGCACCCAGGCCGTTGCGTTCAGGCTGTTACATCCAGGCCGTTGCGTCCAGGCCGTTGCGTCCAGGCCGTTGCGTCCAGGCCGTTGCGTCCAGGCCGGGCGCTCCTCAGTAGACGAGGGCCTGCACGCCGTCCGCGAGAACCTCGTCGACGAACGCGGCGGCACCGGCGATGCGGACGCCGGGCAGGACGTCGTCCGGGCCGATGGAGCGCCGGGCCGCACACTGGGTGCACAGGGTGACGCGACCCCCGGCGAGGACGGCGGCGAGCAGATCGGGCAACGGCGCCGCCTCCGGCAGGCTGAACTCCTCCGCCCGGCCGGGCAGCGCGAACCAGGCGGACTCCCCGGTAAGCCAGAGCGAGACGTCTGTACCGGCGGCGACGGCGACCGCCGCGACCGTGAACGCCTGGGAACACCGTTCCGGCGCATCCGTCCCGGCGGTGACCTTGACGACGAGCGGGCGGGCCATCGTGCCAGTCTGCCAAATCGCACCCATCCCGTGCGTCCCGCCGAGGAACGAGTCCGACGACCCGTGCTTCCACTTGGCCAGCGCTCCGCCGCTCCCATCCGTCCTGCCTGCCCGCGGCTATGGAATCGTAATGAAATAAAAAATGCATGTTCGGGAGCATCTTGACAGGTAGGCGCATGGGGCCGGCTGGGTAGACGCCGCGTTCATGGTGATCCGTCTCATTTGCGCCGGACATACCCCCCAGCAGGCCGAGCAGTGGGCGGCGGGGCTGGACTGCTGGGCTGGCGGCACCGACGAGGACNGGACCGCCTTCGCCTGCCACGTGGCGGGACTGTGGAGCATGCGAGCGGCGCGGTCGGACAGCCTTGCCGCTCAGAACCGAGCCGCCCTGGCGCGCAGCTATGCCGCGTGGCGCCTGAGGTGACCAGGACCGGTACGGCCACGAGGAGTCCCGTGATCTCGTCGTCTAGGCTACAGACGTGCTGCACTACTTCTTCACCGGGCTTCTGGTGGCGATGTCCGTCCTGATCGCCTGGTTCTCCGGTTACGTGGTCTACAAGCTGTACGAGGGTCAGCGTTGAGCGCCGGGAAGCGGTCCGCGGCCGGATCGGCGCGGTCCGACACGGCGACGAGCACCGTTGATCTGCACGCCAGCCTGCTACCGCTGGCCTTCCTCGTCGGGACCTGGCGGGGCGAGGGGGTCGGCGGCTACGAGGGCCTGGACGGATTCCACTACGGCCAGGAGATCACCTTCGCCGCGGACGGCCGCCCGGCGCTGGGATACGTGTCGCACACCTGGTGGGCGGACGAGCCCCGGGACGGCCGCGAGCCCGGCAGCCCGCTGGCGACCGAGACCGGGTTCTGGCGGGTCCAGCCCGGAGAGGACGGAAAGCCGGTCGTCGAGGNGATGCTGGCCCACCCGTTCGGCATCGCCGAGATCTACGTCGGCACGGTGACCGGCACCCGTATCGATCTCGATCACAACGTCCTGATCCGCACCGCCACCGCCCGTGACGTCACCCGGTCGGTGCGGCTCTACGGCCTGGTCGAGGGCTGCGATCTCGCCTATGCGATCGACATGGAGGCCGAGGGCAAGCCGATGCAGTCACACCTGTCCGCGCGCCTGCACCGCGTGTCCGACTGAGCCGACTCCGCGGAGGCGTCTCCAGCTGCCCGTCTACCAAGAGGTGCCCGTCCACCAAGAGTCACACTTCATTCACGGTATGACGGAGCCTTTGCGGAAGACATCGCACGCGCAACGACAGACCACGAACGGAACACGCGAAAACGTGTTCGGGCCTTCCCGGGATGCGCTTTCATGATCGCATGATGGCAGAGTCCGACGTACTCTTCGCGGTCGTCCTTTTCGCCGCCGCCGGCCAGCGTGCGGTCGACCGGATCATCGCGCCGTTCCCCGATCGGGGCTCCGCAGTGGCGTTTGCCCGCGACAACGGTCTGCACTGTTTCTCGATCGGCCCGATGGCCTTCGCCGTACCGACCACGGTTCCGCCACCGGCGACCACGGTTCCGCCACCGGCGAGCACCGTTTCGGCCGTCGTGTCACCGGCGGGAAACAACCGCGGGGGCCAGGTCCGGGCATGAGCACGGGGGCAACGTGAGCACGGGGGCAACGTGAGCACGGGGACAGCGGAAGAAACCCGCTGTCCCCGTCCGGCGAAGGAACGCGACGTCAGGCCGCGACCTCGACCTGGGTGTCGACCGGCTCACCCTGACGGGCGACGACCTTGCGCTCGCCGGTCGCGCCGGGGACAAGAGCCCGGACGGTCCACTGCCCCGGCCGCGCGAAGAAACGAAACTGACCCGTCGCGGACAACGGAACCTCGGCGGTGAAATCGCCGCCTTCGTCCAGCAGGCGGGCATAACCGGTCGAAACCGGCTCCCCGCCCTGCACCACGACCCCCTGGATCACGGTTTCCTTGGCCACGTCAATTCCCTCCACAGATGGTCCACCGCTGNTGGCGCCGCACATGGCTCACGCGCCCTTCTCGATCGGCACGCCGACGAGCGAGCCGTACTCGGTCCACGAACCGTCGTAGTTTTTCACGTTCGGCAGGTCGAGCAACTCGTGCAGCGCGAACCAGGTGTGCGCCGAACGCTCGCCGATACGGCAGTAGGCGATGATGTCCCTGGACAGGTCGACCCCGGCCTCGGTGTAGAGGCCGGTCAGCTCGTCATTGCTCTTGAACGTGCCGTCCTCGTTCGCGGTCTTCGCCCACGGGATGTTCTTCGCCGTGGGGATGTGCCCGGCCCGCTGGGACTGCTCCTGCGGCAGGTGCGCGGGAGCGAGCAGCCTGCCGGAGAACTCGTCGGGCGACCGGACG
The DNA here is from genome assembly GCF_000733325.1 of Frankia sp. Allo2. NCBI lineage: Bacteria > Bacillati > Actinomycetota > Actinomycetes > Frankiales > Frankiaceae > Frankia > Frankia sp. Allo2. The sequence goes on along the minus strand of NZ_JPHT01000002.1, from coordinate 65,300 downwards.
TCCACCAGGGCCTTCTCACCGATCGCGGAGATGACCTCCTCACGGAAGGCCCGGATGTCGGTGCGCGGCTCCGGGGCGGTGTAGCTGGTGGGCTGGCGCGGGGTGGCCTCGGTGGTCAGCTCACGGCTGTCGAGCTCCCACTTCTTGCGACCACCGTCGAGCAGGCGGACGTCGGCGTGGCCGTAGAGGCTGAAGTACCAGTATGCGTATGCGGCGAACCAGTTNTTNTTCCCGCCGTAGAGCACGACGATGTCGTCGTTCGAGATCCCCTTCTCGGAGAGAAGCTTCTCGAACTGCTCCCTGTTGATGAAGTCACGAATGACCGGGTCCTGAAGCTCGGACTTCCAGTCGAGACGCACCGCCCCCGGGATGTGCCCCTTGTCGTACGCGGAGACGTCCTCGTCGACCTCGACCAGGACGACCTTCGGGTCGTTACGGTTCGCTTCGACCCACGAGGCGTCGACCAGCGCCTTCTCACGACTCATGTGCGTGCTCCTTTCACGGCTATCGAATGGAGAAAAAGATACAGCTGGCACCCGAGACAGAACTCGAACGCCGCATTGAGGAGGGCCGCCACGAAGGCCAGGGCCACCGCGACGTAACCGAGTGCCGGCATCCCCGCGAAGAATCCCACGAGACCCACGACGCCGAAGATCGCGCCGACCAGCTGGGCGAACCGGGGCGGCGCGGCGTCCTCGGTGGCGGCCGGCGGCCCCAGCCTCGGCCGGATCAGGGAACGGAACACCAGCCCGTAGGGCGCGTGCCGGACCCCGGCCACCGCCCCCACCCCGAACACCACGGTCTGCGCGAGCAGCAACCAGCGGCTGCCGGCGAGCAGTATCACGGCGAGCATGATCGTGGTGACGGCAGCGGCGAACCGCATCCCACGAGGATCTACCACGAGAGCCTTCTCCTGACTTCCGGCTTGGACTACCCGCTCGGACGTGGCGATGCACCGGGGCCAGCCGATCACGGCTGAGGAACATCAACCCACGATCAGGAAAGACAACACAGACAGCTGTGTACGCGGCACAGATCGACCGCGCGGCGCTTCACAAGCTGTATCTGGGACATGGTTCGTGTCACGGTAGCAGTGAACGTCACGTCTGTGTTAACCCGCCGACGATGAATCCGAAGGATCACCATCTGCCCGATTGATCCCACCGGAAACGATCTCTTCGAGAGTGGCGAACACCGCCGCACGCGTCGGCGGGGCACCGCTCGCGCGCCGCACCTCCCTGCCATGACCGTCAACGATCAGTACCGTCGGAGTCCGCCTGATCCCCAGCCGACGGACGAGGTCGAGATGCGCCTCCGCATCAACCTCGACATGGCGTACCCCGGGCACGACCTCGGCAACCCCTGCCAGCACCCGACGGGTGGACCGGCAGGGGGCGCAGAACGCCGTGGAGAACTGCAGCAGCGTCGCCCGCTCCCCCATCGTCTCGCCCAGCGACGCGAACTCGGCCCGCAGCCCGCCGTCTACCGGCCGGAACCGTCCGTCCCGGACCCGCATGAGCACCCCCAGCCCGAGAGCAGCCACGGTCGCCACCGACAACACCCACATTCCGGTCACGGCTTCTACAGCATCCGACAGGCCCCGGCTCTTCCCGTCCAGGCCCCGCCGCGGCCCGACGATCGACTCACGCGGGCAGATGCCGGCCGACGAAATACACCAGTGGCGCCGCGGAGGCCAGCGGCAGGATGGCGGTGAGCAGGACGTCCGCGACCAGCGCCGAGGTGGCGACCGGGCCGACCCGCGGCTCGGCGTCGCGGGCCCGCGCCAGCACCAAATCGATGACGGCGGCCACGGCCGCTCCCGCCGCGGCGATCGCGACGGCGGCCCCCACCGCCAGGCGATCGGGGTCGAGGGCACCGAAGCCGGCCCCCAGCGCCGCGCCGACCAGAACGCCGACCGCCCCGGCCGGCACCACCGGAACGCCCGCCCATCCCACCAGCCGGCCCGCCACGACCGTGCCACCCGCGCCGAGAAGGCCGGCGATGACCAGCAGATCGGCCGGATGGTGCGCGCCGGACCCGACACGCAGCGCAAGGTAACCGGCGAAAAGCGCGCAGAAGATGATTCCACTCAGCGCCGCGGCGAGATCCGCACCGACCCGCACGGCAGGACCGGGCGGCGGACTCGAACCGTTGGCAGACACCGGGCTCGAACCATTGGCAGACACCGAGCCTGCCCCGGATACGGGAGCTGACCGGCGTCGGGCGAGCTGGTAGAGGATCATGACCGCCACGGCGATCCCGACGACGCCGGCCAACGATCCGTAGCTGGGCCGGTCCGAGGCCAACAGGACCACGTCACCGAGGACNCCCCAGGCCGCCACGAGCAGGGTGGTACCGGTCGACGCCCGGAGTATCCGGACCCAGGCCCAGGCAAACGCGATCTGTTCGACGATGAGGACCGCCGCGAGGGCTCCCGTGCCGAGGGCTGCGGCCGCCATCACCAGGCCGGTAGCCACCAGGGCCGCCAACGGCAAAGCACCCGGCGCCCATCGGGCTGCGGGGATGGACGCAGCCTCGTCCGGGACGAGGACGCCATGGGGCGTGCCGGGATCGCCTGCGCTCACCGGGCCATGCTGTCATGTCCGGCTCGGGCGGCTCACGTCGCGCCGTCCCAGCCGGGCGCGACCCCGGGCCGGGCGGCGAGGACCTCCGCGTCAACGGNCTCCCCAGCGGCGATAGCCTCCGGACCGACGATCTCCGGACCGACGACGAACAGCGTCATCCCCCGGCGAAGGGTGGGAGGGCCTCGACTACGCAACCGTCACGCAGGATGACCCCCGCCGGATCCCGCCGGCCCACGGGCTGGTCGTCGACGAGGTAGGAGCACCGTCGCAGCAGCGCCGGCAGGGTCCCGCCGTGGCGGGCCGCGACGACATCGAGCAGAGCGGCCAGCGTATCCGCGCCGATCTCCTCCTGGGACACCCCCGCGGCGTCCCTGGCGGCGGCCCAGTAGCGGACGGTCACCCGCGCGATCGACGCGGGCCGGCCCGCCCCTGCGGTCTCGTCCGTCACCGTCCTTCCGGCCCTTCGTCCGTCCTCGCGGCGGCGGTCCTCGCGGTCCTCGCGGTCCTCGCGGCGGCCAACGCGCGCGGATGTCTCAGCGTGAAATACCCGTCACGACAGCCGTGGACGATGAGCGGCGAGGTCGGTGCGACCGAACCAACTATCTTCACCGGAGAAGCGGGAATTGGTACGAACGCGTGGGGGCCGATACGCACCCGTAACAGGCGCCGTGCCACCATCCGGCCGGTGGGCCGCTCGGCCAGCCGATGGATCCGGCGCATCCGAGCGGTGTCCCGCACGAACCACCGGCTCGCCGCGCTCGCATTGGCTACCGCCTCCGGGGGATGCCGACGGCGATGGCTGTGGGCGGGCTCGCCCACCTGGATCAGCACGCCGTGCCGCGGCACGGCGGCACCGTCCACCGACCATCCCATCGACCATCCCGTGAGGCAGACCCGCTGGTAGCCGAGTCGACGGGCCGCGCCGGCAGCCACGCCGACGGCCGCACCGACATCCAGCACCTCGGGGTCACCGAAAGTGCACAGTCTGGTGGATCGGTCGTACGCTTGCAGATCCATGACCTGGACATCGGGATGTGGACGTAATCCGACCATCACTGTTTGCAGCGCCAGGCGTGACGTCGAACAGGAGAAGCCATGGGTGACCACTACAGCCAGATTGCGTGACGCACCGGGCACCCGACCGCTCCAGCGATCATGACTCGTGGTCGGGATCTCACCATCCGCCGTAGGTAGTGGCCCGTAGACGGTAGGAGCCGAGTAGGACACTCCGCTATCCTCCCCACATACCGGCCTTCGTTTCATGCCCATGACGGTCGTGAGACGCCCAGCGCCGGGCATCGAGTTACTCACCGGGTCGACGCTGCCCCACCACACACCACCTGGAGGAGTCGTCTTGAGCGTCGTCCTTTTGCTCACCAACGCCCCCGGTCCGTCCGCCGAGTCGTTTCCGTCGCTTGGGCTTCTCACCCACACCGTACGGGTCGCCCCGCTCGAGGCGAGCGCGCTGCTGGACGCCCCGCCGGTGGATGTGATCGTGGTGGATGGCCGCCGGGAGCTTGTGATCGCCCGCGGTCTGTGCCGGCTGCTACGCACCACCGGGCTCACCACGCCGCTGCTGGCGCTGGTGACCGAGGGTGGGCTGGCGGCGGTGTCCGCGGACTGGGGGGTTGACGACGTCGTCCTCGATTCCGCGGGTCCCGCCGAGGTCGAGGCCCGGTTGCGGCTGGCCATCGGTCGGGTCGCCGCCGCCGGCGGCACGGCCGAAGCCGGTGTCATCCGGTCCGGCGACCTGTCGGTCGACGAGACCACCTACTCGGCCAAGTTGCGGGGCCGGCCGCTCGAGCTCACCTTCAAGGAGTTCGAGCTGCTGAAGTACCTCGCGCAACACCCGGGCCGGGTCTTCACCCGCGCCCAGCTGTTGCAGGAGGTCTGGGGTTACGACTACTACGGCGGCACCCGCACGGTGGACGTCCACGTCCGGCGGCTGCGAGCGAAGCTCGGCCCCGAGCACGAAGCGATGATCGGTACTGTTCGGCACGTCGGGTACAAGTTCGTCGCGCCGCCCATCGCACCGCTGCCGGAGAACACCCCCGGGGAGGTCGGCCGGATCGGCCGTGACGAGTCCCGGACCCCCGAGCGGGTCTGACGTCNCCGCGGACNCCCGTCCGCCGCGTGGCATCCCGGCNCCCCGGCNCCCCGGGCACCGCCAGTAGGACGGCATCGCCGGCGCGAGGCCGAATCCTGGCTCCAGGAGCCAGGATTCGGCCTCGCGTCCGGAGCCTCCCGACCGGGGCCTCGCTACCGGGCCTCGCGACCGGGGCCTCCCGACCGCACCGTCGAGGGCCGCCCAGCGTCATACGGTCGTCCGGTGACCTCGCTGAGCTGGCAGCAGACCCTGAGCGCCATGGACGTGGACGACATCGTGAGCCTCCTCGCCGCCGCGGAGCGGGCGGACGGCACCGGGCCGGTGTCCGAGGACGTCCGGCTGGCCCTCCGGCCCGGACTGCGGATCGGCGCCGGCCGGCACCTGCTGGCCGTGTCGGCCGCCGCGGACACGAGCGCCCCGAATGTCCCGGACACCCCTGGTGACCAGAACGCCGCGGACACGTCGACCATGCCGGGCCGCGTCCCCGCCGGGCGGATCATCGGCTACGCCCATCTGGGCGGCGTGGACCAGGCACGGCAGGCCGAGGTTGTCGTCCATCCCGACCACCGCGGACGCGGCGTCGGCACGGCCCTGGTTGGCGGACTGACCGAGGCCCTCGCGGCGCCGTCGTCCCGCCTCGACATCTGGGCCCACGGCGACCTGCCGGCCGCCGCGGCACTGGCTACCCGGCTCACGTTCACTCGCACGAGGGTGCTGCTCCAGCTTCGGCGACCGCTGGCGGCCGGGACGCCCCTGCCGGACCCCCGGCTGCCGGCCGGTGTGACGGTCCGCACCTTCGTCCCCGACCAGGACGACCGGGCCTGGCTGGCCGTCAATGCGGCCGCCTTCGCTGATCATCCGGAGCAGGGCCGGTGGACCCTGGACGATCTGGCCCGGCGCCGGGCCGAGCCGTGGTTCGACCCGCGTGGCTTCTTCCTCGCGGAGCACGACGGCGCACTCGTCGGCTTCCACTGGACGAAGGTGCACGAGACCGACCAGACGCCGCCACGGAACGCGCAGCCGGGGCCCATCGGCGAGGTCTACGTGGTGGGCGTGCTCCCGGGGGCGGGCGGCGCGGGACTCGGCCGGGCACTTACCCTGATCGGCCTGCGGCATCTGCAGGCCGAGGGGCTCGACTCGGTCCTGCTGTACGTGGACGAGGACAATGTCCGCGCCGTGCGGATGTACACCGGACTCGGCTTCATCACCTACGTCCGCGACGTCTCCTACCACTGGGAGAGGCCGTCCACGGGTTGATCCGGCCAGGGCCGGAAGGCACCCGTGGCTCAGGCGCCCTGACGGGTCGCCAGGCCGCGCGCGGGGGCGGAGTCGCCGTGATCGACGTCTATCACGGCACTCAGGTTCGTGACATGCAGCAGGCGGTAGGCGTCCTCGTTGAGGTTACGCAGCACGAGACGGCCACCGGCCGAGCGCTGACGCTGGTGGGCGAACAGGATGACCGCCAACCCCTGCGAGTCGAGGAAGCTCACCTGCTCCAGATCCACGATGATCTCTTTTACTCCGGCGACCCGTGCGTCGAGCAGTGCCTCGCGCAGGGGATCCAGGGACGAATAGTCGATGTCGCCGGCCGGATGCACGACGATGGCATCACGGTCGGTCACCTCAACCCGCACGCTTGGCTCCATGGCTCCGCTTGCGACCGGACGGCGTGAGCGCCACGAGAAGCCGGCCGGGCTGCCTCCCGTGTCGCGCCGCGCCTTTGGGCAAGCGCGACCATGGCCCCGTACCCCGACCGAGGTACTTCCACACGCGGCCGACCTCGCCAGGGGCGACTTCTCATCGCGCGTCCGTCAGCACGCTTGTCCGCGCCCCGCCCGTCGTCATCCGCCCGTCGTCATCCGCCCGTCCGTCCCGCATGCTCCCCGCCGCGCGGGATGGGATGACGAGCTGCCCGATGAGAGCGTCTACGCATGGACATCGACCCGCCCCGGACCCCGCCCCGGACCCCGGATGACACTCCCCCGGACGTCATCACCTTCATCGGCCGGATCGACGGCACGGTCATCACCGTGGGAACGCAGCCCAGCGTCCCGCGGAGAACCCCGGTCGTCGTTCTCCGCACCCAGTCGGCCCTGCTCGACGTTCTCTGCGTCGCGCATCTCGTGCCGGACGAGGCGCACCGGCTCGCCGCTCTGTTGTCCAGCGCCGCGCTCTCCAGCGTGGGGCGCTCCGCGTCCCGGCCCTCCGGCGCTGCACCGCCGCCTGCCGACCTCGCCTGCGGGGTCCGCTCGCGGCACATCATCTCCGCTGAGGAAGGATCGAGCGCCGCGGAGCTCCGTCACGCGCTGGCTCTGCTACCGGCGGGGGCACGGCTCGTCGATTTCGTCTCCGACACCGACGTCGCCCTCATCTTCAGCGTCGACGATCCACCCTGGCCGACGATCAATCTGGGCGGGGGGCCGTCCGGGTGACCGAAGGTCCGAGGCCTGACCATGCGCCGCTTTGATCATCGAAAGGACGGCCAGAGCCGTGCGGGCAGCGGGCCGATCCTACAGGCACCCAGCAGGGGCAGACACCCGACAGGCCACGCCGCCGTCCCGGCCAGGTCCGGAATCCCACGAGGAGGAGCACTAGCTTCACCGAGAGTGATTGATCGTACAAGTCTGTTCGCATCCCCGGCCCAGGACAGCCCGACGACGCCGGTAGCGACACCGATGACGCTCGCCCGCGCCGCCACCGGACTGCGCCCAGTAATCAACGCTACCGGCGTCCTGCTCCACGGAGGGCTCGGCCGAGCTCCCCTGTCCGCGGCCGCCCGCGCGGCCCTCGACCTGGCAGCCGGCACGACCGACCTCGAGCTTGACCTCGGGACCGGACGGCGAGGACGACGAGGACGTACCGCCCTGGCCGCGTTGGCAGCCGCGGTGCCCGCGGCGGCGGGCGTGCACATCGTCAACAACAACGCGGCAGGGCTGATCCTCGCGGTGACGGCGCTGGCCGGGCGGCGGGAGATCGTGGTGAGCCGCGGGGAGCTGGTGGAGACGGCGGACGGGTTCCGGCTGCCCGAACTGCTGGTCTGCACCGGGGCTCGACTGCGGGAAGTCGGCACCACCAACCGCACGACGCTCGGGGACTACGCCGACGCGATCGGGCCGGAGACCGGGCTCGTGCTGCACGTGCATCCGTCCNGCTATCAGGTGGTGGGGCTGACTGACACCCCTGCGATCAACGATCTTGCCGCGCTCTGCGCCGATTTCGAGATCCCCCTCGTCGGTGACTGCGGCTCCGGGCTGCTACNCCCCGAGCCGCTCCTCGCCGATGAACCCGACGTCACGACCTGGCTCGGCTTCGGCGTTAACGTGGTCACGACCAGCGCGGACAAGCTGCTCGGCGGGCCTCAGTGCGGCCTGCTGCTGGGACGCGCCGACCTGATCGACCGGATACGTCGGCATCCGATGGCCCGGGCAATGCGGGTCGGAAAGCTCACACTCGCCGCGCTGGAAGCCACCCTCAGCCATCCCGACTCCCCGGTCAGGCAGGCGTTGCACGCCCGACCGGAACGGCTGACAACGCGGGCCGAGACGCTCGCCGCGTGGCTACGGCGTTCGGGCATCGCAGCCTCGGCTGTGGCGAGTCGTGCGGTCGTTGACGGTGGCGGGGGTGGATCGTCGCCGCTGCCGAACGACGCCGCATTCCGTCGATCGGGCGGCCACCGGCGCGAGGGCGCACGAGACGAAGACGGCATGGCCCCGGCGGGCCCGGAGAGTGGTCTGACGATCAAAGGGTTCGGCGGCTTCGGCCCGGAGCTGCCAAGCGCCGCGGTGGCCCTGGACGCAGTCATCGCCGCCCCCCTGCGCCAGGGCGAGCCGTCCGTGTTGGGCCGGGTGGAGCAGGGATGCTGCCTGCTCGATCTGCGGACCGTTCCGGTGGAACTCGATCCCGTCCTCGCCGCCGCCGTGCTGGCTGCCGCGACCGAAGCCGGCGCGACCACGATCACCGACGCCCCGACCGAGCCGCACATCGCCGAGGATGCCGACGTCATGACGATCGAATCCATGGCCATCCCGCGCGCCACCGTGCCCGGCCGACGGGCGCCGTGAGCCTCGGCCGCCCCTACGACTCCCCGGCGTTCGCCGGCGTTCGCCGGCGCGGTGAGACGGCTGGGTTCGGTCGCCGCCGCGCTGACCCTGCTCTGCTACGGGCTCGTCCACCTGCTCGTCTGGCCCGGCGCACCCACGGGGACCCCGGATGAACGGTACCGGTGGAACGGGGAGTCCACGCTGCTCGACTCGTTCACGATCAGTGGACGGCCGATCCAGACCTCCACCTAACGCTAAAACGACGGAGAAATAAGCGATTCACGGTTCGCTCGGCGACGGCGGGGACCCGCATCGCTTCTTCGCACGTGGCGGGCCCGCTGACGGGCCCAGACATCAGGGCATTATAGAGCAAATGTTTCAAATCCGGCATATAACTCAAACTTCCGATTCAGGAATCTTGATTACCCATCGGCATCGATATACCGCTTACTGGGACCAGGGGCCGTAGAGGTGGTTCAGTACGTCGTTGTGTACTGGTTGTGCTGATTGTGATCCTTTAAGGAGTGCGGCGGATGCAGTCGGCCACCTCGGATAGCGGCGTCCAAGGAGTCACGCAATGAGCGGGTACGACTATTCGGTTGCCATCCTCGGTAGCGGCATCGCCGGCTCGACGCTGGCCAATATCCTCGCCCGACACGGTCACCGCGTGGTTCTGATTGACAGTGGCACGCATCCACGTTTCGCGCTCGGGGAGTCGACCATCGGTGAGACGACCTATCTGCTGAAGTTGCTCGCCCAGCGGTTCGACGTCCCCGAGCTCGGCCATGTGAGCAGCTTCGAGGGCGTCCGCTCCCACGTCACCTCGGCCTGCGGAGTGAAGCGCAACTTCGGATTCGTCTACCACCACGAGGGTGCGCTCCAGAACCCCGAAGAGGTCACTCAGTGCAGCGTTTCGGAGTTTCCGAACGGCCCGGAAATGCACATGCACCGCCAGGACATCGATGCTTACCTCTTCTATACGGCCGTCCGTTACGGAGCCGAACCGCGGCAACGCACGATGGTGGAAAAAGTCGACTTCGCCGACGACGCCGCGACGCTGACGACAGGGGCCGGCGAACGGATCCGCGTTCGCTACGTCGTCGACGCCTCAGGACGCAACTCCGTGTTGGCGAACCAGTTCGCCCTGCGAGAGGATCCCTGCCGGTTCCGGACGAACTCCCGCACCCTGTTCACCCACATGGTGGGGGTCACCCCCTTCGACGAGGTGACCCTCCCGAGCGGGCAGCCGTCGCTGTGGCACCAAGGCACCCTGCACCATCTGTTCGACGGCGGCTGGCTGTGGGTGATCCCGTTCGACAATCACCAGCGGGCCACCAACCCACTGTGCAGCGTCGGGCTCAACCTCGACTCGCGACGCTTCCCCAGGGATCCCTCGGTACCCGCCGAGCAGGAATGGAACGCTTATCTTGAGCGGTTCCCCAGTATCGCGCGCCAGTTCGCCGGTGCCCGGCCCGCCTGGGACTGGATCTCCACCGGTCGCACCCAGTACTCCAGCTCGCGGACGGTCGGTGACCGCTGGGCGATGATGTCCCACGCAGCCGGGGCGATCGACGCGCTGTTCTCCCGTGGCATGGCCAACACCATGCAGGTCATCTACGCCCTCGCACCAACCCTGATAGAGGCCCTCGCCGACGACGACTTCTCGGCGGAACGCTTCGGCCACATCGACACGCTCAACCAGACGATCCTGGACGTCAATGACAAGCTCGTACACGGCTCCTATGTCTCGTTCCGCGACTTCGACCTGTGGCGGGCGTGGTCGAAGGNGTGGTTCCTGGGCTGGAACATGGGCATCTCCCGGATCGTCGGAACCTACTTCGGCTATCTGGAAAAGGGCGATCCGGCGCTGTTCGACCGCCTGCTCGACGCGCCACATCTGGGCACTTTCTGCCCCGATCTGCCGGAATTCCAGCCCTTCTTCGACTCGCTCAGCGCCGTGATGGACGAGGTCGAGGCCGGCCGGCTGGCCCCGGCCGCCGCCGTCGAACGGCTCGCCACTCTGCTGGGCGGCGCCGACTTCCTCCCCGCTCCGCTCCGGCTGGGCGATGTGCTGCGCCGCTGGCACGACGGCTCCTTCGAAGCCCAGCGCCGCATGTACGAGTGGGGGCGCACGAGTTCCCCCGAGCCGCTCCGCCGCTGGTACGAGTACGACCTCGACGACCTGCTCACCCGCACGGGTGGGGTGCCCACTCCGGCAACCCTCTAAAGGTCGGGCCGCTGAGGGTCGGGGCCATCCCGCCTCCATCCGCGACGGGATCGTCCTGATCGACGGCACCCGCGGAACGGCGAGAACAGCCCGCAGAACGGCGAGAGCAGGGAGGACGGAGGACGGAGGACGGAGGACGGCGATACGATCGGCGCCCTCGCCCTCTGCCTGGGCCAGGGGCATGGAGGGAGCCGCGGTGATGGAGACAATCATCCAGAATCGGGAGGACTGGATCCGGACGACGCCGGATCCGGCGTCGTCGTCCGTCCGCACCACGCCCCATTCACCGGCCTGCGCCCTGCTGGCGGCAAGGGTCATCGAGGAGATGCTGGGCGAGCTGACGTTCCACCATCTCGGCATCCTCGTCGCGGACCTCGACGCTGCCCGGGAACGGTATGCCGTCTCCCTCGGGGTCGATGCGTGGGAGTCGCGGGTCGTCTCCGGCCCCGCCGTCTGGCGCGATCGACCGATCATGATCGAGGACGTCCGGATCGCGTTCGGCCGCTTCGGCAGCAGCCTGGTCGAGCTGGTGGAACCCGGCGAGCGGCCGTGGACAGGGCGGGAAATTCTCGACCAACGTGGCGAGGGGTTGTTCTCCATCGGCTACGAGGTCGACGACCTGCCGGCGTGCCTGCACCGGGCGGTCGCCGCGGGATGCCTGGTCGAGCAACTCCGGCCGGACGCTCGGAACCCGCGACGGGCCTATCTCGACGCGGGTTCCGGACTACTGATCGAACTCATCCCCGGGGGTGCCGGACAGAACGGTTGGTGATCACTGTCCGAAACCTGCCGTCCTCGCGGGCTTGTCCTGGCGGCCATCCAAATGTCATCATCAATCGAGGCCGCCCGGCACCCCCCGAGCCGGGCGGCCTCCCTGCAGGTACGGGCCTTCCGATGTTCCGCGGGCGCCGCTATGTTGCCGTGCGCATCTCCCCCGTCACTAGCAGCCAGCGTAAAGGCGAGAACCTCCAAACCGCCGGCGTCGAGAGATGAAGCATTAACAACACTCGTTGACAACATCCGTTGACAACACCCGTCACCCGTTCCTCGAACCAGAAAAGGCCAAGCCGTCAGGAGCCGTGAACGGCAATCCCGATGATCACACCGATGAGCGTCGTCGCGATGGCGACGAAGGTTGCAATCTTCCCCCGTCCGCTGCCCTGGTTCGGCCTGGTCACCGGTCCCGACCGGCAAGATGCTCCGCGACAAAGCGTTCCATGCCGGCGACGAAGGCACGCGCGTCCTCGGCGGGCCAGTCGTCGAGCATGCGCTGGAAGACGTCGGCCAGCCGACGCCGAGAGCGATCGATGGCGGCCCGGCCCTCGTCGGTGAGCGTCAGGCGGACCGCGCGGGCGTCATCGGGATCGGCCGAACGGCGCAGCAACCCGAGCGCCTCGAGACGATCACTGTGCCGGCTCACCACCGAACGGTCGATGCCGATCTCCATGCTCAGCTTGCGCGCCGTGGTCGGGCCCGTACGGGCCAGACCGTTGAGCACGGGGTAGACAGCCTCGTCGAGTCCGACGTCCGCCGAGGAGAGCAACTCCCCGAACAGACGCGTCCGGTTCGGCCGGGTCAGGAGAAGTCCGAGCGCTGTCGCGAGCCTCGCGCCGTCGTCTGAACCCACCACACGACCCTACTCTGCGTGCACCATGCACCAATTCGTGCGGGGTGCGGATCCACGCGGGGGCACCGACCCACGCGGGGCGTCGGTGGCGCGCGGGAGCGACGAAGACGCACGGAAGGAGGAAGTGCGATGGCTCACACCCGACCCGGCGGAAGGGTGCGACTGCCGGGCACGGCAGAATTGCCGGGGCGGCCCCGTGCAGAACCACCGCAAGGCACCAGGCAGGCGCCAGCACGCGACCGCGGATCCGGAAGGCACACCGTGACGGGCATGCTCACAGCACAGCGGACGAGTCCGATCGAGCAGATCACCGCCGATCATCGACGGGTCTCGGTGGACCTCGGCTCACGCAGCTATCCGATCGATATCGGTCCCGGGGTCCGCCGAATCCTGCCCGACATCGTCGCGCGGATCGGCGCCCGGCGGGCCGTCATCGTCTCGGCGCGGCCGCAGGACGCGGTTCCCGACCCGGGCGTGCCGGTACTGCGGCTGGCCGCACGGGACGGCGAGGCGGACAAGAACCTGTCGAACGTCGAGGCGCTCTGCGGCCGGTTCGCGGCTTTCGGGCTGACCCGGTCGGACGTCGTCATCTCCTGCGGCGGGGGNACCACCACGGACGTCGTCGGGCTCGCCGCGGCATTGTACCACCGCGGCGTGGCGGTGGTACACCTCCCGACATCCCTGCTCGCCCAGGTGGACGCGAGCGTCGGCGGGAAGACGGCGGTGAACCTGCCCGCCGGCAAGAACCTCCTCGGTGCCTACTGGCAACCCAGCGCCGTCCTCTGCGACACCGACCACCTGCGGACCCTGCCCCGGCGGGAGTGGATCAACGGCTACGGCGAGATCGCGCGGGCCCACTTCATCGGCACCGGGGACCTGCGCGGTCTGCCGGTGACGGAGCAGATCACCGCCAGCGTGGCGCTCAAGGCCGCCGTCGTCGCTCGGGACGAACGGGACTCAAGCCTGCGCCACATCCTCAACTACGGCCACACCCTGGGGCATGCCCTGGAGCGCGTCACCGACTTCGTGCTGCGCCACGGTGAGGCGGTGGCGATCGGCACCGTGTTCGCCGGCCGTCTCGCCGGGGAGCTCGGCCGGATCGGGGACGATCGGGTCCGCGAGCACCTGGACGTGGTCCGCGGCTACGGGCTGCCGACGGCCCTGCCCACCGAGGCGGACGCCGCCGAACTCGTCGCCGTGATGCGTCTGGACAAGAAGTCGACGAACACCGGCCTCACCTTCGTGCTCGACGGTGCGGACGGCCCACAGCTGGTGGGCGACATTCCGGAGGACCTGGTCATGAAGACGCTCGGCGACATGCCGCGCGGGCCGCTGGCCTGACGCCCGTGCCACCGGCCGCGCATGCTGTCACGGGCGCCACCCGTCTGTTCGCCGTCGTCGGGGATCCCGTCGAACAGGTACAGGCGCCGTCGTTACTCAATCCGCTGTTCGACGAACTCGGGCTTGACGCCGTCCTCGTACCGGTGCACGCCCGGCAGGCGGACTTCCCCGCCGTGCTCGATGGACTCCGGCGCATCGAGAACCTGGACGGCATCCTGATCACGATTCCGCACAAGGCCGCCGCCTGCGCCCTTGCCGACGAACGCAGTCCGGCGGCCGCGATCAGCGGGAGCGCCAACGCACTGCGCCGCGGCCCGTCCGGGCGCTGGCAGGCCGACAACTTCGACGGAGCGGGATTCGTCCGGGGACTGACGGCCGCCGGACGTCCGGTGGCCGGAACGCGGGTCTCGCTACTGGGCGCGGGCGGCGCCGGCAGCGCCATCGCGGCCGCGCTGCTCGACGCCGGCAGCACACGGCTGTCGATCTACGATCCGGATCGGGAGAAGCGCGACGGCCTGCTCGCCCGCCTCGACGAGCATTGGCCGGACCGCGCCGTCGGCGTCGCGACACCCCTGCTGCACGATGTCGATCTCGCGGTGAACGCCACGCCGCTCGGCCTGCGTCCGAACGATCCGCTCCCCTTCCCGCCGGATGGGCTCGCGGCGGGCTGCGTCGTGGCGGACATCATCATGAAACCGCCCGACACCCGCCTGCTGCGGGCCGCGGCCGCACTCGGCCTGCCGACCCATCCGGGCATCCACATGCTCGCCCACCAGATCGGCTTCTACCGCTCGTTCTTCGATCTCGTCCCGGCGGCACCCGCCTGACGACCTGCGAGGGCTCATGCGTGCACCATCCCCAACCGGCTGTCTGGGTATCGACGTGGGCGGCACCAAGGTCGCGCTGCGCATCGAGGCCGCACAGGCCGGGACGGCACAGGCCAGGACAGCACAGGCCAGGACAGCACAGGCCGGGGCCGCACAGGCCGGGACGAACCCGATGGGAGGCGACGAGCAGATCGGCCCGAGCAGGCCGAGCGGACCGGAGGGTCCCGTCAGGCCGGTGGAGACAACCTTCCAGTGGTCGCCGTCGGCGACCGCCACCCAGGACATCGACGATCTCGCCGCACACGTTGCCGCGCTGACTGCCCGATGGGGCGGTCGGGTTGACGCCGTCGGCGTGGCGATGCCCGCGACCATCGACGCCGCCGGCCGGGTCACAACATGGCCGGGCCGGCCGGCCTGGACCGGGCTCGACCTCGGCGCCGCGCTGCGGGATCTGCTGCCGGGCAGCACCGTGGTCTGCGGCGACGACGGCGATCTGGCCGCGCTCGCAGAGGCGGACGCGGCCGGCTGTGAGAACGTGGTCTACCTGGGAGTCGGGACGGGCGTCGGCGGCGGGATCGTGCTCGGCGGCCGGTCCTGCCCGGGGCCCGGTCGCGGCTCCAGCGAGATCGGACATCTGATCATCTCGTCCGACGGGCCCAGCTGCGACTGCGGCCGCCGCGGATGTGTGCAGGCAACCGCGTCCGGGCCGGCCACCCTGCGCCGGGCCACCCAGCGGCGTGGTGCGGAGGTGACCTTCGCCGAACTGCGCGCAGCCTGGCTCGCGGCCGACGCCTGGGCGGTGCGGACGGTGGGCGAGAGTGCCGCGGCGATCGCCACGGCCGTCATCGGGCTGACCGAACTGCTGCATCCCGCGATGGCGGTGGTCGGCGGCGGGTTCGCGGCCGGCCTGCCTGGATTTCCGCGGGCGGTCGCCGAGCACGCCCAGACCCTTGCCCGTCCGGGACATCCGCCCGCGCCCGTCCGCCCAGCGTTGCTGGGCGGCCTGTCCTCCCTGTTCGGAGCGCTCCTGGCGGCTCAGTCGCCGGCGAGGATCGGCCGGCTGGCCTGAGCCGCGGGGACACCGGCGGTGCCGGCGGGTTCGACCGGGTGCGGCCGGAGAAGGGACAGCAACTCCGCGGGCCGGCGCAGCACCGCGTCCGGCCCGGCCGCGACCAGCTCGGCGCCGTCCGCCTCGCCCCATAGCGCGGCCACCGCCATCACGCCGGCCGCACGCGCGCTCTCCAGGTCGGCGACCGCGTCCCCGATCATCATCGCCTCATTCGGCGCCACGCCCAACAGCTCAAGTGCCCGGTTCACGATGTCCGGCGCCGGCTTGGGACGGGCGATCTCATCAGAGCCGATGACATAATCGAAGATCGGCAGAATGTCGAGCTCACCCAGCAGGTGCCGGGCCCGTGGACCCGCCTTGCCGGTGGCGACCGCGAGCCCGAGGCCGCGCTCGTGCAGGCTCCGCAGCAGCGCGGCGACCCCTTCGAAGAGCACCACCTGGTGGGCCAGCCGATAGCTCTCGCGGACGAACGGCTCCTCCATCTCCAGCGGCAAATTCATAATCCGCATGATGTCCGGGAAGTAGCGTCCCAGGTGCCGGTTGTACTGCTCGAACGGGGGCTCGCCGGGACCCACGACCTCGGCGTAGGCGATCGTGAACGCCTGCCGCATCACTCCGAAGCTGTCGACCAGCACCCCGTCGAGATCGAAGATGACCGCACGTTTCCGTGTTCCGGACGCCGCACCGGTCCCGATGGTCGTCCCCGCACCGGTCCCGGTGGTGGTCATGGCCGACCAGGGTTTCAGCTCAGTTCCCACGTGCCCCCCCGGGCTCGACGTTGGGTGCCGTTCGATATTCGTGACACAGGTCGTGACACAGGTCGTGGATGCGTGACCTCAGCGAGTCGCGTGCGCGAGCGGCGCGACGGACCGGTGCGAGCGCGCGGAGTCGTAGAACCTCTCGATGGCGGCGATCGTCGGGCGGACCTCCTCGATCGCCCGCCCCCGGGACGCGGGATCCGCCAGCAGCGCGGGCAGTTCATCGAGCTGGCGGCGGTACTCCGTTCCGATCGGTTCGTCGGGCACAGGCACCGCCACGGTCTCGCCGGCCCGGGTGCGGGTCAGAACCGAACGATCCTGCCGGTTTGGACCGAAACCGAACGTGCAGCGCAGCGACGCGGTGCCCGCGGCACCCTCGACGTTGATCAGGGTGACGTCCCGGGCCTCGTGCGAGGCCCAGCTCGCCCGCAACGACACCGAGACCCCGTTCTCGGTGACCAGGAAGCCACGTGCGGTGTCCTCGACGTCACCGCCGACGCCGACAGCCGGCCCGGTGCCATCGTCGTGACGCCAGGAGGCCGCCCAGGAGCCGTCGCTGACGAAGTCGTCCGAGATCGTCCCGACCACCTGCTGGAAACGGACGCTGCCCAGCAGCGGGGTGAGGGTGTCGAGCAGGTGCCAGCCGAGGTCTACCAGGGCTCCGCCGCCGGAGAGGTCCCGCCGGGTGAACCAGCCACCGGCGTCGGGAATGCCCCGGGCCCGGATCCAGGCGAGATCGACGTGCCGGATGGCACCGAGCCCGTCGGCGAGCTCGTAGAGCCGGCTGACATCCGCCCGGTACCGCGCGGCGCTCCCAGCGAGCAGGATGGTGTCGCCCGCGCGCTCGGCCGCCGCGAGCCGGTCGGCCTCGGCCGAGCTCAGGCACACCGGCTTCTCCAGGAAAACCGGAATACCGGCGCTCAGCAGCCGGGCTGCGATCTCGGCGTGCCGGTGGTTGGGCACCGCCACGACCGCGAGGTCGACCTGAGTCCGGTCGATCTCGTCGACGTCGGCGAGCACGGCCAGGCCCGGGTCGGCCCCGGCCGCCGCCCGGCGGGCCCCGGAATCGGAATCGACGGCCGTGACCACGACGAACTCCGGGTGTTCTCGCAGCCGGGGAAGCCAGATCGACCGGCCGGCCCAGCCCAGCCCCACCACGGCGACCCGCAGCGGAGTCCGCGTGGGGTTGCCGGTCTCGCCTCGGCTCACAGCTCGGCCAGGGTCTCGGCCACGATGGCCGCGACCTGGTGCATCTGTTCTTCGGTGCCGAGCAACGTCCGATGGTGCAGCCAGACGCCGTCCGCGCTGATCGCCTCGGTGTTCGGGCAGCGCTTCGCGATCTCGTCCACCGTTTCGTCCGGGGCACCGGTCTCCCAGAAGCCGTTGGACCGGTAGATCGCCCGGAACGCGGCGAAAGCGGGCAGCCCGCGGTCCACAAGGGCGTCGACGAACGCGTTGCGGCGCTCCTCACTGAACCCGGGCAACCGGAACATCGCCATGTAGTGCGGATTGCGGTCACACCGGTCGTCGCGGCCCTGCGGGACGACACCCGGGATGTCGGCAAGCGCGCCCGCCAGCACCGGCCAGCGCTCCTCACGCGTGTCAATCTGGCCGGCCAGGCGGCCGAGCTGGGCACGCAGGACCGCGGCGGAGAACTCGTTGAGCCGGAAATTCGACCCGGAGGTCNGGTGGAGGTACCGGCGGTCCGTGCGTGGCCGCCCGCAACTGTGCCGCAGGAAGCCGAGTTCGTACAGCTCGGCGTCGGGGAAGGTGACGGCGCCGCCCTCGCCGGCGGTCATGAGCTTGCCGTTCTGGAAGCTGAACGCCGCCACCGAGCCCAGCTCGCCGAGCTTCTTACCCTGCCACTGCGCACCGTGCGCGTGCGCCGCGTCCTGGATCAGCGGANCCCCGGCATCCGCGGACAGCTTCGCCAGGGCGTCCATGTCGCAGACCTGGCCCGCCATATGCACCGGCATGATCGCCCGAGTGCGCGGGGTCACCGCGGCCGCCGCGGCGGTGACCCCGATGCAGTACGTGCCCGGGTCGATGTCGACCGGCACGGCCACCGCGCCGAGGCGCTGGGCCGCCTGCGAGGAGGAGATGAAGGTGAACGCCGGCACGATGACCTCACTGCCGGGTCCGACCCCCAGGACCTGCAACGCGAGCTCCAACGCGTGCGTCCCGTTGGTTACGGCGAGGGCGTAGCCGGCCCCGTGGTAGGCAGCGAATTCCCGCTCGAAAGTGTCGACCTCACTGCCGCCCATGCGCCACCACTGGCCCTGTTCCAATGCCCGGATCAGACCACCGCGCTCCTCGTCGGAGTACTGCGGCCAGGCCGGCAACTCCGGCGCTGGCCGTGCTCTACCGATCATGATCCCCACCCTTTTCTTGCCCGTGACCGTATCGTTGTTCTTCGCGCCGGGATCGAGGTTCCGTCGGCGGTTCCATTATCGCGATCGGCGAAGGAATCTACGCGAGAGGATGCATGACGGACGGTACCTCGGTACCCCCGGGTTCCCCATCGCCCTCCGGACATGACACGCTAATATCAACGGACAGACTACAGATAGACTTGATAAGAACACCCCAGCTGGCCCTTTCTGCTTGCGGGTGTCCAGCAGGTGGCTTTGCTATAAATGTGGGGTTCCGGATCAGAAACGCCGACCATCGAGCCGGCCAGCATGTCTGTGAGGCGCCGTGACCACGCTACTTCTCCTGAATGGCCCCAATCTGGGCATACTCGGCCGACGCCAGCCGGAAGTCTACGGCACGGCGACACTGGCCGATATCGAGGCGGCCGTCGCGGCTCGGATCTCGGACCGCGGATGGAAACTTGTCTCCGTACAACGTGAATCCGAAGGTGAATTGATCCACACCATTCAGGATAATTACGACTCGATCGGTGCGATCGTCAATCCAGGTGCGCTGATGATGTACGGCTGGAGCCTTCGTGACGCTTTGGCCAATTATCCGAACCCGTGGATCGAGGTCCATCTCTCCAATGTCTGGGCTCGGGAGTCCTTCCGGCACGAATCCATTCTCTCGGCGCTCGCCCGGGGAGTGATCGTCGGCCTGGGGGCCCTCGGATACGAGCTTGCCGCTCAGGCACTGCTGGACCTCGTCCCCACGCCGAGCTGAGACGTCCCGCCGGACCGGGAACGACTCTTCGGATGACTGGTCACGCGAAGTGGCGTTCGTATCCCCTTCCCGACGTGACCAGGCCACCCGCGACGTGGAACTCCCCCGCGCCGGGCCGGCCGGCGTCGGACGCACGAGCGCCCTCGGCCCGGTGTCACCTCCTCGGCCGTGTCGGTTCCTCGGCCGTGTCGGTTCCTCGGCCGTGTCGGTTCCTCGGCCGTGTCGGTCCGGCTCGGGCTTCCCGGCAGGCCGAAGAAGCAGGGTGGCGCATTGCTGGAATATGGCCGTATGACCCTTTAGGATATTTTTGAGTGATATGCCGCAAAGATCGGACCGGGGCCGTCGTACTTCCGCATCCGCAATGCCGGCGGGAGAGTGCCGCCCATGACAACGCACCCCGTTCACCCCGTTCATCCCGTTCATGAGGAACGGTCCTCCCAACGGACGATCATCCGCCGGGATTCGCCGATGGGCCTGGCAGTGGACCTGTCGGTGGGCCTGGCAGTGGCGGGCCCCNCCACCCCCNACCAGGTGACCACCTCCAGGCGACCACCTCCGCCGGGAGCGCGGTGAGCTACTCCTGCGCGGTGAGGGCGTGGGTGGCTGCCGCGGCAACGGCGGGGGCTAGCCGTGGNTGGTCGAGGGGAGGCAGCACGCTGCCGGGCGGCGTCTGACCGACGAGGGCGTGCACGGCGGCGAGGCGGGCAGCGGGGGTGACCGGGCGGCGAGTGGTGACGACCGCCCGCAGCAGTCCGGGCAGCGCGTGCAGCGGACGCGGGCCCGAGGTGGCGCGGGCCAGCGGAGGGGGCGTCTCCGGGCGGATCCGCAGGACGGGAACGCCCTTGGGCGGCGCCGCCAAGCCGATCAGGTCGACGATCAGATCGAGTTCGGGGGCAAGCAGGTGCAGCGGCTGGATGCCGTAGTCGACCGGATCGTAGAGGGTGATCTCGTGGAGGCCGACACCGATCAGTAAGCCGGCGAGATCGCCGCCCCGAGCCGGGTCCACGACGGCGACGCGGGCCCGCCCCGGCGCGATGTCACGCGCCCGGAGATGGTTGAGGACCGCGGCCGCGGCGGCGACGGCGAGACCGTCGTTGACGGTGTCGAGCAGCAGATGCGGGGCGGCGGACCGCAGCGCGGCGCGGGCGGCGTCGATGCGGCGGACATGCGTGTGGACCAGGACGGTGGCGGCGAATCCCGGAGCGATCATGCCGATCGCCGCGGCGAGCTCGGCGGCGGTACGGGCTGCGATCGGCATGGGGATGACGTCGAACCCGGTCGCCCGGTGTAGGTGGACCGCCTGGGACTCGACCGCTGGCAGGGCCGCCTCGGCGGCCAGCGGCTCAAAGTCCAAGACGGCGCTGCCGTCGGTGAGCAGCGCCACTCGACGCGGCCGGCCGGTGAACCGGTCGGTGTGCGTCGGGTGCATGGCCAGGTGACTGATGACGCGGCGGTCGGCGTCAGCGTCCAACAACGCAAGATCGTGACCGGTCGTGACCGACGCGCGGAGACACTGGGCGAGTTTGCCGGTCGACGCGACGGTGAAGACGGGATCCTCGGTCTGCAACAGGTCGGCACCCAGCCGCTCCCGCAGCGCCCGGACCAGCCAGGTCAATGTGGACCCGCTGTCGGCATCCAACGTGATCCGCCGGCCGCCCCCGGGGTCCGGCTCGTCCGCGTAGCACGTCACGGGGCCGGGGGCTGCGGCGACGACCGCCTCGATGATCATCGTGGCCCGGTGCGGAACGCGGACCGTGACGCTGTAGGCGGGGTTGACTCCGGCTGAACCGGCCGGACCGGCCGGACCAGGGGGCGTCACGCCGGCTCCACCCGTGCCCGACTCCGTCCGGTGCGCGCCGGTCCCCCAGCCGGCCCCTCGGCGGGGCTCCCCTCCGCGGGAGTCCCACCTGCGGGAGTCCCGGGCATCGGTCCACCACATTTCATGCTCATGAGGAGCTTGTCTCCGCTTCGCGCAACTCGGCCAACAGTCCGGCCTGCCCGGCCGCCATCTCGGTCAGAATCCGCCGGGCCGCGCGCATCAGCTCCGCCACGTCCCCGCCCGCGAGCGCGTACACCACCGTCGGGCCGTCCCGCGTCGCGGTCACGATCCCGGACCGGCGCAGCACCGCGAGCTGTTGGGAAAGGTTCGACGACTCCACCTCGATCGCGGCCAGGAGATCCCGCACCGGCATCGGCCCGTCCTGCAGCAACTCCAGCACCCTAATTCGCACCGGATGGCCAAGCATGCGAAAAAACTCCGCTTTAGCCTGGTACAGCGGAACCCGCCTCGTCACGAGCCACCTCCCGTCGACCCCACGCAGCTCCGGCCGAGGCCTACCGGCCGAGGTACCGGCCTGGCCGGAGTACCGGCGACCGCCCACCCAGAGATCACGCCGGCACGGTGAGTAGCGCCACGACCCGTTCGCGCCCGATGGCGACCTCCCCACCAGTTACAGAATTTATCAACTGTTCGTTACCACACTTCGGAGTCGGGAAACAGCTCTTTATCGCACGGCACGGCTCTGCGGGGGCCGCTGTGTCCGAGATCTCGCCCACTCCATACTTTTTAGCATGTAAATTGAAGAAACCTTCAATTTTTCATCCCAGTATACGGGAGGATCGGATCCGCATCGAGACGACGACGGGGCAGGCCGAGGACTCCCGACCCCACTGCCCCGCCCCCATAAGGACGGCCCCGTCACGCTGGCCCAGGCCACTCGGCCGGCTGGAACTCGGCCGGCTCCTGCCCGGCCGGGCCGATATCGAGAGCATGCGCCGCCAGCCAGGCCGTGACCTGCTCGCGGGGATGACCGTCGCGGTGGTCGCGCTGCCGCTCGCGCTGGGATTCGGGGTCTCCTCCGGCCTCGGCGCGGCCGCCGGACTGGTGACGGCGATCGTGGCGGGTGCTCTCGCGGCGGTCTTCGGCGGGTCGAACCTGCAGGTGTCCGGGCCGACCGGCGCGATGACCGTCGTGCTCGTGCCGATCGTGCACCGGCACGGGCCGGCTGGTGTGCTGACCGTCGGGCTGCTCGCCGGGATGATCCTGCTCGCGCTCGCGGTCCTGCGGGTCGGCCGCTCCGTGCGATATGTGCCGGCGCCCGTGGTGGAGGGATTCACCGTCGGCATCGCCGCGGTGATCTTCCTTCAGCAGGTTCCCTCGGCCCTGGGGGTGCACGCCCGAAACGGTGACCGGGTGACCGGCGTGGCCTGGGCGGCCGTGGCCGACTTCGTCCACCGGCCGCACTGGCTCGCGCTGGCGCTCGCCGTCGGCGTCGCGGCGACGATGCTGGTCGGCGCCCGGCTGCGGCCCACGGTCCCGTTCTCGCTGCTCGCCGTGGCCCTCGCGACGGCCCTCGTCACGGCCCGCGAGTGGGACGTCACGACCCTCGGCGCAATCCCCGCCACCCTGCCCGGTCCCTCGCTCGGCTTCCTCGACATCACCGCGATCCCGACGCTCGCCACGGCCGCCGTCGCCGTGGCCGCGCTCGCAGCCTTGGAGAGCCTGCTCTCGGCCAGTGTGGCCGACGGGATGACCGTCGGCCAGAACCACGACCCCGACCGGGAGCTATTCGGCCAAGGGCTGGCCAACCTCGCCGTCCCGCTGTTCGGCGGGGTGCCCGCCACCGGCGCGATCGCCCGCACCGCGGTCAACGTCCGCTCGGGTGCCTCGTCCCGGCTCGCCGCCCTCGCGCACGCCGTGGTCCTCGCCGGGGTGATGCTCGCAGCCGCTCCCCTGGTCGCGCGCATCCCGCTCGCCGCGCTCGCCGGTGTTCTGCTCGCCACGGCGGTGCGGATGGTCGAGGTCTCCTCGTTGCGCACCCTCGGCCGTGCGTCACACTCCGATGCCCTGGTCATGGCGCTGACCGCCGGGGCGACCCTGGCGCTCGACCTCGTCATCGCCGTCGTCCTCGGCCTCGCGGTCGCCGGCGCCCTCGCCCTGCGCGCAATCGCCCGAACCGCGCGGGTCGAGGAGGTGCCGCTGGACCCCGGCGATCATCACGATTCCGAACACGCGCTACTCGCCGAGCACATCGTCGCCTACCGTATCGACGGCCCCCTGTTCTTCGCCGCCGCCCACCGCTTCCTGCTGGAGCTCACCGAGGTGGCCGACGTCGAGATCCTCATCCTCCGGCTGTCCCGGGTCAGCGCCGTCGACGGCACCGGCGCCCTCGTCCTGCGCGACGTCATCGACCGGCTCGAACACCGCGGCGTCAAGGTGTATGTGTCGGGGCTGCGACCCGAGCATGCCAAAGCGGTGGCCGCCGTCGGTCTGGTGGACCGGCTGCGCGGCCAGGGACGCCTGTTCGACTCCACCCCGTCGGCCATCCAGGCTGCCCGGGACCATCTCCACCACACCGGCGCCCTGGCTGCCGTCCCCACCTGAGCCCACGCGGCGTTAGCCCACGCGGCGCTAGCCGCGGTCGCGCGGCTCGCGACGCAGCCCGCCCCACAGGGGACTCTGGTCCCACCAGCCGGAGGCTGGCGATCGACATGACGGATGTGCCCCAGGCAGGAATCGGACCTGCGGCCTACNGCTTAGGAGGCGGTCGCTCTATCCACTGAGCTACTGGGGCCGGCGAGGGACACCGGGTCTGGCTCGTGCAACAGATCATACGGGGCCGCGGAGCAGCCGGCCCGAGGGGACACCATGGATCCCGATCGGCAAGGCATCCGCACACCGTCCACAGCCCGTCGGCACGCTCGATCTACCGCAACGACCGATTATTACCGAAGGCTAATGACCGCCATCGAGGACCGTGGCCGCCCGGCACTGTGTACCGGCGCAGCGCAATCAGCCGAACTGCTCGGCCATCTCGACGAGTTCCTTGCATTTCGGACAGATCGGGAAACGCGAGGGGTCCCGCACCGGTTCGAACTTGTAGCCGCACAACGCCGTAACCCGGCCACCCTCGATGGACGCGCGAACGATCTCCTCACGACGAGCGTAGTGAGAGTGATCGTCACCTTCGTCCGTCTGGGTGTTCGATGTCTCGGGCGCGATCTGAGTCGTGCTCATGGCGTCGAGTCTAGTGCCGCGGGCGCCGATGCCGGCCCTGGGTGCAAGCCCGCGCGCGGGACGGGTGCCGCACGAGGACACGCCGCCGGACCGAGGCCATACCCGCCGAACCGAGGCCATGGAACACGTCGTGGAACACCGACCCCGGTCCGGGGGAAGGGACCGACGGGACATCGAAACCGACCAGCCGGCATGGTCTTCGGGGGGCAGATGGCTCTTGTGAGTCCCAGGCTGAGCGTACCCTGGAGAGGACGAAGGAGACCGGTGACTGGATTGATCGACAGTACCGAGATGTACCTCCGAACCCTGTACGAGCTGAGGGAGGAGGGCATCCCCCCGCTGCGCGCGCGTCTGGTGGAGCGCCTGCATGTCAGCGCGCCGGCCGCGAGCGAGTCGACGGCTCGTCTGGCCAACGAGGGGCTGGTGTGCCTCGCCGACGACCGGACCGTGCAGTTCACGGAGAAGGGCCTGCTGCGGGCCACCGCCGTCATGCGCAAGCACCGCTTGGCCGAGCTGCTGCTCACGAAGGTCATCGGGTTGGACTGGGCGCTGGTACACAACGAGGCCTGTCGGTGGGAGCATGTAATCTCCGACGAGGTCGAGGCGCGCCTCACCGTCCTGCTCGGCGATCCGAAGCGCTGCCCATTCGGTAACGAGATCCCGCCTTCCCAGCAGCACCACACCACGGCACGGCCGGCTTCCGCCCCGGTGAGCCTACTGGCGTCGGCCGACCTCGCCTCGTCCGGTGGTGGCAGGCCGGTCACGGTGAGCTGGATCTCCGAGCGGTTGCAGACGGACGAAAGCATCATGCGCCGGCTTCAGGACGCCGCGATCGTCCCCGGCGCGCAGATCACGCCGGGCTCCCGCGGCAACCTGATCCACATCGTCACTCCCAACGGCCAGACCGACGCGGAGATCAGCCGTAGCACCGCGGCTCTCGTTTACGTCGACCGCTGAGTCGACCGCTGAGTCGTCGCCCACGGCACCGTCGCCGTCGCCATCCTGATCGCTTCCGCCAGCGGCCGATGGTGTCACGCTCCCGGCCGCACACCCCCCGGAAGCTCGACCACCAGATCTTCTCCACCTTGACCACCTCCCCGGTCCGCGGAGCGTGGATCATCTTCCCGCCCCCGATGTAGATCCCGACATGATCAAGATCGGCATGGAAGAAGACGAGATCGCCGGGAATGAGGCCCGCCCGGTTCACGCGGCGCCCCTCATTCCATTGTGATCCGGTGTAGTGGCTCAGCGAGACCCCGGCCTTCCCCCAGACCCACTGCGTCAGGCCGGAGCAGTCGAAGGACTTCGGCCCCGCCGCAGCCCACACGTAGGGCTTGCCCAGCTGGGCGTATGCCTCCTGCACCGCGCGCGACGCGCCACCGCCGCCCGTCGGCGGGATGGGTGCCGGGGTAGTCGGGGCCGCGGCGAACGCCCGGCCCGCGGCCGCGACCGCGGCCGACTCCTTCCGATAACGGACCCGTTCGGCCGCGGCCTTCCTGGCCGCCGATGCCGCGGCGGCGGCCGCCGCCGCCCTGCGGGCCCGCGCGGCGGCGGCTTGGCGCTCCCTGGCCCGCCGCTCCAGCGATGCGTAGCGGGATTCGAGCCGCTGCAGCAGGCTGCGCTGCTCGGCGGCGGACGCCTCGATGGACCGCTTACGTGCGGCGAGCCGCATGACGATCTTCCTCTTGCCCGCAAGTGCCACGTCAGCGCTCCGGCGTGCCTCGGTGAGATCCCGACGCGCGAGCCGCAGGCCAGTGTCCGCCACGCGTTGCCGGCGGGCCAGCGCATCGACCGCACCGGCCCGGTCGAGTACCTGTCGGGGGTCGCCGGTCAGCAGCAACGACAGTTGCCCGAATCCCCCGGCCCGATTCGCCGACACCGCCAACCCCCGGTGTTTGTCCGAGGCCTGCCGTACAGCGTCGTCAGCGCGGTCGACCCGCCCGGCCGCGGCAGCCGCGGCCCGCTCGGCCTCGGCCAGCCGAATACGTTCGGCGTTGAACACCTCAGTGGCAATCGCCGTCTGACGAGTGGATTCGTCCAGCCGTACCCGGGTACCGTTGATCTCCGCCTGCAGGCTCTGCAGGCTCTCCGGGCTCTCCGGGGCCGACCCGGAGGCCGGAGTCGTCGGCGCCGCCCAGGCGGATCCGGCAAACCCCCAGACAACCGGAGGTCCGGCGACGAGAATGCCGACCAGTCCGAGAACAATGGGCGCTCCGGCTTTCGGACGCCATCCGGTCGGATCGTTCCCGGTCGGCTGGGGATCGTCGGTCGGGCCGGCGGCGGGAGTCTGCCTTGCGACGTGTTTCGAAGTTCGCCGGCCGAACCCGGATGGCGGGACATCACGGGGACGGCGGGGCCCGGGGCGCGGTTCGCCGGCGCTATGCCAGCCCTCCGTGGGGACACTGCTCACACCGCCGGACGGTAACTCTATGCAGTTATACAGTCACGGAAGCACGCCGCGACGAGCGGAGAGTCTCCAAGCACCCACCGCCAGCCGATGAGATCGGGTCACAGGCCACCCAATTTAGCGATTTCACATGCCAGAAACAGCTAAGACACAGGTCGGGAACAGATCTTGCCGACTCTTCGGACCCGAGGATCCGGGACGAGCGCAGCGTGGCCGGGGACCGGGTGAGCGCAGTCCGCGCATCGCGCGGGGAATGACAGGAGAGACATGGACAAATTGAATTCGGGCGATACCGCGTGGATGCTCATCAGTTCCGCGATCGTGCTGTTCATGACGCCCGGACTGGCGTTCTTCTACGGTGGCATGGTCCGAGCGAAGNACGTGCTCGGAATGATCATGCAGAACTTCTTCTGCATCGGGATCGTCACGCTGATCTGGTCGGTCATCGGGTTCAGCGTCGCGTTCGGCGAGGGTAACGGCTTCTGGGGCGGATTCGACTTCTTCGCTCTCCAGGACCTCTCCGGCAGCGACGGCGCGATCCCGTACGTCGTGTTCGTCGCCTTCCAGCTGATGTTCGCGATCATCACGCCCGCCCTCATCACCGGCGCGATCGCCGATCGCATGAAGTTCAGCGCCTTCGCGATCTTCATCCCGCTCTGGTCGCTGCTGGTCTACTCGCCGATCGCACACTGGGTGTGGGCGAGCAAGGGCTGGTTGTTCGAGCGCGGCGCGATGGACTTCGCGGGCGGCACGGTCGTCCACGCCAACGCCGGTATCGCGGCGATCGTGCTGGCGCTGGTCCTCGGCAAGCGGGCCGGTTGGCCGACCGGCGACTTCCGCCCCCACAACGTCCCGTTCGTTCTCCTGGGCACCGGCATCCTGTGGGTCGGATGGTTCGGGTTCAACGCGGGTTCCGCGCTGGGCGCCAACAAGGTCGCCGGATACGCCCTGCTCAACACCCAGATCGCGACCGGCGTCGCGATCCTCGGATGGCTCGCGGTCGAGCAGCTGCGCGACGGCAAGGCGACCACCCTGGGAGCCGCCTCCGGCGCGGTCGCGGGTCTGGTGGCCATCACCCCGGCCTGTGGTTTCGTCTCTCCGATGGGTTCGATCGCCATCGGCGGCATCGCCGGCGTCGTCTGCGCCCTGGCCACCTCGATCAAGGGCAAGGTCGGCATCGACGACTCGCTCGACGTCGGTGCGGTCCACCTGGTCGGCGGTGTGCTCGGAGCCCTGCTGACCGGCCTCTTCGCCACCGTCGACACGAACGAGGCCGGCAAGGACGGTGTCTTCTACGGCGGCCCGTGGAGCGTCTTCGGGGAACAGGCGCTCGCCGTCGGCGCGACGCTGGGCTACTCGGCCGTCGTGACGGCGATCATCGCTCTCGCCCTGAAGTACACCATCGGTCTCCGGCTGAACGCCGACGACGAGATCGCCGGCATGGACGAGGCGTTGCACGGGGAGACGGCGTACCGCTTCACGTCCATCGGCGGTAGCGGCTCGCTGTCCACGAGCAGCATCAGCCCCGTCAAGGTGCCCGAGGAGGCCCAGGCATGACCAAGCTCGTCACCGCCGTCATCAAGCCGTTCAAGGTCGACGACGTGAAGGCGGCGCTCGAGACCCTGGGCGTGCACGGACTGACGATCTCCGAGGTCCAGGGCTACGGCCGGCAGAAGGGCCACACCGAGGTCTACCGCGGCGCCGAGTACAAGGTCGACTTCGTGCCAAAGATCAAGATCGAGGTGGTCGTCGCGGACGGGGCGGTCGACGATCTGGTCGCGGCGATCACGTCGTCGGCGCAGACCGGCAAGATCGGCGACGGCAAGATCTGGGTCGTTCCGGTCGAGTCGGTGGTACGGGTCCGTACCGGCGAGCGGGGGGCGGACGCGCTGTAGTAGTGCCGGGCGTGGCAACGCCACCGCGGCACGGCTCCATCGCACCACCCGACTCCATCCATCACTGTTACCACGCACCCCCGGCACCCGGCACCACGCACCACCCGCGACACCGCACGAGCTGGTACCACCCGAGACCACAGTTGCGCTGGTGCGCGTTTCTGTGTCCTCGGCTCGGCGCTCCACTGGCCGTGATCGATCCGGACCCGAGATCGATCACGGCCAGACGGCCGAACGGAGGAGGACAGCCATGACGGACCGCCTGGAGATCCTCAAGGGCCGCTCCGAGCACCTGCCCACGGCGACCGGCCCACGGCTGCGCCGCATCCTCACCGACCTCGCCGACGATGCCCTAGTCGACCTGTTCGGCGATCCCGGACCGGGAATTGCCCTGGTGGCCGTCGGCGGCTACGGACGCGCGGAACCCGCGTTCGGCAGCGATCTCGACCTCGTCCTCGTCCACGACGGCAAACGGAACGACATCTCCGCCGTCGCCGACGCGGTCTGGTATCCGCTGTGGGATTCGGGGGTGGGTCTCGATCACAGCGTGCGCACCGTCGACGAGGCCATCATGGTGGCCGACGGTAACCTCAAGGCCGCGCTCGGCCTGCTCGACGCCCGCCACGTCGCGGGTGACGCGACGCTGGCCACGCAGCTTGCCCAGCGGGCTCGCGCCCGCTGGCGGTCCCATGCTCCGAAACGACTACCCGAGCTCGCCGAGGCCGTCGCGGAACGGGCCACCCGACTCGGTGAGGTCGCGTTCCTGCTCGAACCCGACCTGAAGGAATCCCGCGGCGGGCTGCGTGACGTCCATGCCCTGCACGCCCTCGCGGCGGCCTGGGTCGCCGAGTCCCCCCCCGCGCGGGTGATCGCCGCCGGTCAGGTGCTGCTCGATGCCCGCGGCGAGATCCGCCGGCTGAGCCGGGGACGAGCCCACGATCGGCTCCTGCTCCAGGACTCCGAGTCGCTCGCCACCATGCTCGGCTACGCCGACGCGTTCGCGCTCGCGCACGCGGTCGCCGACGCCGGACGCGCCATCTCCTGGACCTGGGACACCACCTGGTACCGGGTCGCGGCCGGCCTGCGGTCGGTGGCGCGGTGGCGCGGTGGCGGCCGGCGGCCGGCCCGCCGCCCCCTCGGCGAAGGGGTGGTCGACCAGGACGGCGAGGTCCAGCTCGCCCGGGACGTCGATCCGGCGAAGGACCCGGTCCTGGTGCTGCGGGCCGCCGCCGCGGCCGCACGAAGCGGGCTCCCGTTGGGCCGCTACGCCGTCGACCGGCTGGCCCGGGAGGCCCCACCGATGCCCGACCCCTGGCCTGACGCCGCCCGTGACGCGCTGGTCGCGCTGCTGGCCACCGGCGACGCGGCCGTGGGGGTGCTGGAATCCCTCGACCAGGTGGGGCTGCTCGTCCGGCTCATCCCGGAGTGGGCGGCGGTGCGCAGCAGACCGCAACGCAATCCCTACCACCGCTATACCGTCGACCGGCATCTGATGGAGGCCGCGGCGCGGGCCGCCGCGCACACCCGCGAGGTGGACCGGCCGGATCTGTTGCTGCTCGGCGCCCTCCTGCACGATATCGGTAAGGGCTTCCCCGGCGACCACACCGACGCGGGCATCGTGCAGATCGAACGGATCGGCCCGCGGCTGGGCCTGCCGCCCGAGGACGTCGACGTGCTTGTCGCCATGGTCCGCCACCACCTGCTTCTCGGCGAGGCCGCGACCAGGCGGGACATCGACGATCCCGGGACAATCGCGAGCGTCGCCGCGTCCGCCGGCAGCGTGCGGATCCTCACCCTGCTGCACCGACTGACCGAGGCCGACTCCCGGGCCACCGGTCCGACCGCGTGGAACGCCTGGAAGGCGCGGCTGATCGGTGACCTCGTCGAGCGGGCCCGAGCCGTCCTCGGCGGCGAGCGGGTCCCGTCTCCCCCGAGCCTCGACGATCGGCAGCGTGGCCTGCTCGCGCTGCCCGACGAGCACGTCGTCCAGGTCAATCCGCTGCCGGACGAGGGCATGTTCGAGATCGTGGTGGTCAACGCCGACCACGTCGGGCTGCTGGCGATCATCGCTGGTGTCCTCGCGCTGAACCGATTGGACATCCGGCGGGCCTCGGCCCGGAGGAACGGCGGTCGGGCGCTGCTGCAGGCCGCCGTGGCGGCGCCGCACGAACGGGTACCGGAACCGGCGCGGTTGCTCGCCGACCTGCGGGCCGCGCTCGCCGGCACCCTCGACGTCGCCGGTCGGCTCGCCGCCCGGGAACGCGACTACGCCGGGGCCAGGCGGTGGACCACGCCCGGCGCCCCTCAGGTGATCTTCGATGACGACCTGGGATCGATGACCGTGATCGAGGTGCGCGCCCCAGACCAGGCCGGCGTGCTGTACCGGATCGTACGGGCGCTGTCCGGGTTGCGACTCGATGTCGCCACCGCCATCGTCGCGACCCTCGGACTAGACGTGGTGGACGCCTTCTACGTGCGGGAGGCCGATGGTGGTCCGGTGGCGGACGGCGGACGGCGCCGTGAGATCGCGGACGCGATCCTCGCGGCCCTGGGACCGATGGAACCCATAGACCGCGCGGAACCGGCGGGCCGGACCACACAGACGTGATCCAGCCCGCCGGGATCCGCTCGGACCGAGCGTCAGCACCGTCGTGGGAGACGCTATGATGAGCAGGCACGTTGGGAGGCTTCGCCTAGTCCGGTCTATGGCGCCGCACTGCTAATGCGGTTGGGGGCATACACCCCCTCCGGGGTTCAAATCCCCGAGCCTCCGCGTCGACCAGGCGTTTTGAACATACGTTCGAGACGCCCGGTCTGTCCTTAAGATCAAAATGGCCGGTGGATGGAACAAACGGCGTGGATCTTCATCCGGCGCCTGTTCCCCGGCTCCGCCGGGGGACGAACTCCTCGATCACCACCGCCGCAGCCTCCGCCAACTCCTCGGCCACGACCGCGTAGACATCTCGGGTAAAGTTCGACGAAGCGTGACCGAGCACATCGGCGACCAGCTTCATGTCAACTCCGGCCGCGAGGAGCATCGTTGCCGCCCCGTGTCNAAGGTCGTGAAAACGGATCGGGGGAAGGGGCATCGCCGCGGCGTCTGTACTGCTTCTTCGCCATCGAGGTCGGCTCCCGCTCCGTCCACATCCTCGGGGTCACCGCCCACCCCGACGGACCGTGGAGCACCCAACAAGCCCGGAACCTCCTCCTGGACCTCGGTGACCGGGCGGCCGACTTCCGGTTCCCGGTCCGTGACCGCGCCGGACAGTTCACCGCGTCGTTCGACGCGGTCCTCGCCGACGCCGGCATCACCGCGATCAGGATCCCACCCCGGACCCCGCGGGCGAACGCCTACGCGGAACGGTTCGTCCGAACCGTCCGGACCGAGGTCACCGACCGGATGCTGATCTTCGGTGAACGGCACCTGCGCGTTGTCCTGGCCGAGTACGCACGGCGCTACAACGGACGACGCCCCCACCGCGGCCGCGACCTTCAACGACCACGGCCCGACCACCCCGCCGCGGACCTGAGCCAGGAACGGATCAAACGTCAGCCCGTCCTCGGCGGCCTGATCAACGAATACGAACGAGCCGCCTAAAAGACCAGGCCAACGCCGGTGGCCGAGTTCTCGCACCCCACACGCGGGCCTTCACCCCCGGCCTGAAGACCGGAGCACTGGCCCGCACTCTGGTAGCAAGGAGTGGGAGGGCTCTGTAGCGGTCGGCGGCGACGTGTTCGAGAGTTTCTTTAGGGGCCCCCGTCACAGGTCATCTTCAACGGGGGCTGTCTGGTCTTTGTGGGCGCCGCGCATGGTGGGGAAGAGGACGACGTCGCGGAGGGTCGGGGCGCCGGTGAGCAGGGCAACGAACCGGTCGATGCCGAGCCCGAGGCCGGACATCGGGGGCATCCCGTATTCCATGGCCTCGATGAAGTCCTCTTCGAGCATCATGGTCTCGTCGTCGCCGGCCTCCCGCAGCGCGGCCTGTTCCTCAAGCCGCTGCCGCTGCTCGGCGGGGTCGACGAGTTCGGAGTAAGCCTTGACGATCTCCACGCCGTTCACCACGACCTGGAACATGTCAAGCGCGGTGGGGTCGGTGTCGCTGCGCCGGGCCAGCGGGACCAGTTCCGCCGGGTGGTGCACGAGGAAGCACGGCTGGACGAGATCGGGTCGGACCGTCTTCTTGTAGAGCAGGTCTACCAGGCCGGCGTAGGACGGGGAGGTCCCGACGTCCAAGCCGAGCTCGGCCACTCGGGCACGCAGAGTGGGAAGATCGCGGACAACGGTAAGGTCGATGCCGGTGCGCCGCTCCACCTCGGCCCGGTAGTCGATCTCCGGCCAGTCTGCGCCGAAGTCGAGCTTGACACCCTCGTAGGTAACCGCCCGGGTGCCGAGGACGTCGTCGAGGACCGTGAGGATCAGTTCGCGGACGAAGGCCATGTTGTCGCGATAGTCCCAGTAGGCGGCGTACCACTCCAGCATCGTGAACTCCTGGAGGTGCGAGGAGTCCATGCCTTCGTTGCGGAAGTTGCGGCCAAGTTCGTAGACGCGGTCATAGGCGCCGACGACGATCCGCTTGAGATAGGTCTCGGGGGAGATCCGCAGGTAGAAGTCCTCACCGAGGGCGTTGTGCCTGGTGATGAACGGGCGGGCCGCGGCACCGGACGCTGCCTCTTGCAGAATCGGGGTTTCGACTTCGAGAAAGTCGTTGTCGTCAAGGAGACGGCGAATCCGCCTGATGATGTTCGCTCTGGTCTGGAAGCGTTCCCGGGACTCGGCGTTGACAAGCAGGTCGAGGTAGCGGCGGCGGTAACGAGCCTCGACGTTGGACAGGCCCTGCCACTTGTCCGGAAGGGCACGTACGGTCCGGTTCAGCACCGTCATCTCGGAGATGGCGACGGTCCGTTCGCCGCGGCGGGTAGTGTAGAGGCTGCCGGCGATCCCGACGAAGTCGCCGATCTTCACGGCCCGGGACCATTCCTTGACGACCTCGGCGCCCAGATCGGTCTTGGACAGGGAAACCTGCACCCGGCCGCTACGGTCCTGGAGATGCCCGAAGATCAGCCCGCCCATACGGCGCCACAGGACCACGCGGCCGGCGAGACGGACAGCCGTCCCGTCGGGAGCGGCTGCGGCATCGGCCGCGACCGCGTCGGTCCGGTAGCCGGACCGCGGCCCCGCCGCCTCGGTTACCCCGGACTCCTCGATCGACATCAACACACCCTCTTGCCGCAGAAAGCACCAGCTAGCCACGAGGGTGGCGTTTCGTGAACGCTCCCGGGCGGGCCAGATGACGGATCGCCATCCTGCAGATGACTACTCCAGAGATGACTGCCCCAGCCTACCGACCCTCAGCGAACCGCAGCCGGCGTAGCCCATCCCGACAGTAGTCGATCATGGCTTCCACCAGATGCCGGTCCCGACGCCGGGCCGGTCGAATGGGTCGCCTGCCGCCGGCGCGGCGGCGCGTCCGTCCATGTCGTGCGCGGGGGGACTGGCGCGCACGGGCGGTTGCTGCGCCGGGTACGCCCCGACGTCCTGCACGTCAACCGGTGTGTGCCGTGGGCGTGCGCGCCGATGCTGGCCGCCGGCCTGACGGCCGGAGTGGCCGGTTGCGATCTGCGGGTCGTCGCCGTCGATCAGCTTCCGCAGCAGTGATCGACGGCGCGACCGGGCTGCTCATGCCCGCCGGCGACCCGGCCGCCCTGGCCGCTGCGCTGTGCCGGCTGCGGGATGATCCGGTCCTGCGCCACCGGCTGGGGAATACGGGCACGCCAGGCTGCCGTGAGCACCTTCACTGACCACCAGATGGCCCGCGCCTACCTGACGCTCTGGGAACGGTGCCGCTCGCAGCCGCGGGCCTCTCGCCTGCGGCCCGGACCGCCGCGCCCATGACCTTGAACTGACCGCGCATCTGCGGAGCATGTCGGCGAGACGCTCGCCAGCACAGGCCTGGGCGGGTTCGAGTTCTCACCATGCCGGCAGTCTCGCGCTTTCCAGCAGGCCCGAGAACTTGTCCTGGCAGCCGACCGCCAGACACCTGCGCGTAGCGGACCGCGGGCTCGGCACCGTAGGCTCCGTTCAGGATGGCAGTACGCACCGTGCCGGGCTGCAAGCGCCGCCCGGGCGACACGCATCATGGCCGCGTTCCTGCGGGAGCACGCCGGCTGGGTGAGCACGGTGTTGCTGCCGGCTTACACGCCCGAGCTGAATCCGGCGGAGGGGTGTGGTCCCAGCTCAAGCGCACCGCCCTGGTGAACCTGGCCGCCCGCAGCCTCGACGATGTCCACCAGGCGGCCAAACACGGACTGAAACGGCTGCGGTACCGGCCCGCGTTGCTGTTGGGGTTCCTCGCCGAAACCGGCCTGGGCTGGGAGGAGCTGCGGCCAACATGACTCCAGGCATTGAAGCTCAGTACCTGTGAGTGATGGCTGGCGTTGCGCCACTCGCGTTATCCTGACCCGGCTGAGTAGCGATCAGGTATGGCTGATGGGGACGTTTCGGGTATGACTGACGGGGACGTTCTTGACGGCAACCGGGCANGGCGGCGTGAGCCGCGCCGTGGTCCGGAGCCTTTCGGCTCAGGCCGGGACCAGCCGCGCGACCCAGACCGGGAGCAGGCGAGCACGGCACACGCCAGGCCAGGGTGGCCGCTTCCGCCGGTTCCTGCCGGGCACCGGTGAGAGGGGTGGGTGTGAGTGCGGCGCCGCGTGCTGCGGAAGGGGGCCATGCCCGGCGAGCCGCCGGCCGCCGGCCACCGTTGATTCATCCGCTGAATCCTCACCCCGGCGGACCTCGATTCCGCTACTTTCCCGGTCGTCGGAATATCTCGTCGATGAATATCGGGGAGAGATCAATCACGGGTCCGGCTCCCCGACGAAACCTCCCGACGCCCGGTCCCGGGGCCTGGCTGAACTGTTGGCTGGCGGAGGAAACAGGAGGCTGGTAGGCACCGTGTTCTATGATGTTCTGCTGATCATTTTTCGGAACATGGAAGGCGCCGTGGTAGTCGTGTCCTCCCGGATGCGCCACCCGGTGCGGACCGTCCGCTGGATGTTCAACGGACTGTTCCAGCCGCCCGCCGGCTGGCGACGCCTATGTCTGCTTGCCGCGGTTTCAGCATTCAGTCTGGGGATGGTCGGGCTCTGGCAGCTGTCCCGAAGCCCCGGCGCCGGCCTCAGCGCCACCGACATCGCCTACGGCAGCCTGGGGCTTTTCTTCGTCCAGCC
This sequence comes from Frankia sp. Allo2, assembly GCF_000733325.1. Lineage (NCBI taxonomy): Bacteria > Bacillati > Actinomycetota > Actinomycetes > Frankiales > Frankiaceae > Frankia > Frankia sp. Allo2. The sequence goes on along the minus strand of NZ_JPHT01000002.1, from coordinate 29,035 downwards.
ACCAGACCTACCCAATGATGTCGGTCTCCCGATCTCCTTTGAGATCGCCCGCTTCCTGGCGCCTGCGGCCACTGCTTATGTACTCGCGGATACGCTGGTCAAACCGATGGCCGCCCTCCAGGCCACGCTGTCCCGGGGGCACGCGGTCATCTGTGGCAGCGGACCGACGGCGCTTGCCTTCGCGGAACGCCTGCGGGCCGCGTCCCGCCAGGTTGTACTGATCGATGACGTCGACAGTATCGAAATCGCGGAACACGCCCGCCGTCTTGGTCTGGTCCTGCTACGAGGAGATGCGCGTCGCGGGGATGTGCTACGGCGGGCTGGCGTGGCCCGGGCCGACCAACTGTACGTGTGTGGGACTGCGTCCGGATATAACGCCGCTGTCGTCGCGGCGGCGGAGCAGGTGTCACGCCAGCGCCACCGCCCGCTGACATGCTACGCGGAGGAGTCGGATCCTGACGTGCTCGACGCCCTGTGGACGCTTCTGCTCGGCAGGGAACACATCGGTCGTCTCACGGTCGAGTTCTTCAACACCGCCCGTCTCGGTGCAAGTCTTCTGCTCGACGACGAACGGATCGCGTTCGCGCCCCTTGGTCTGTCCGTCGTGATAGTGGGCATGGGCCCGTTCGGCCGGGAGCTGCTCCTGGAACTCGCGCGGCGCCGCAGAGAGGTAGGTGCGACGTCGCGGATGCAGGTGACCCTCATCGACAAGAATGCCAGCGGTGTACTGAGGCTGCTGCAGACCCGCTATGGCCTCGTCGAGGCGATGGTAGACACCATCTGCCAGGATACGGGTTCCGACGAGGTCGACCTGAACGGTCTTCTGGATGGATACGCCCCGGAAGGAGCCATGCAGTTGGTGTTCATCTGCTACGAAGACGAGGAACTGGCGTTACGCAAGGCTCTTGCGGTGTCCCGGCTGCCCGGACACCGCAAGGTGATCGTTCGGGTGGATCGCATGACTCCCTTCGGGCAGGCCTTCGGTAGCGGTGACGGCGCGCGACCGCTGGACATCCTCTACCGTGGCCTCACCGTTTTTCCACTGCTGGACCGCGTCTGCGATCCCGACCAGCTACAGGATCCCCAGGTCGAACAGCTCGCCAAAGGAATACACCGAGACTACTGCCGGCGGCGGATGGAAGCCGGCGAAAGACCGGAAGAAAACCGCGCGCTCGTCGCCTGGGAAAATCTCTCGGAGGATTTTCGCAACGCCAACTACGAACAAGCCCGCGACATCCGCCGAAAACTCGACATGATCGGCTGTGGAATCGTTGCCGGCGCTGTCCGAGACGATCCTTTTTCTTTCAGTGTGACCGACGCGCAGCACAACGAGGTTGAAATTCTCGCGAAGCGGGAACACGAGCGGTGGATGGTCGAGCGACAGGCTAACGGGTGGCGGTACGGACCCCACCGGGACAACGATCGAAAAACTCATCCCATGCTTGTACCGTGGGACGACCTTGATGCCCCCAGTCGCGAGAAGGACCACGAGACCATCAGGCTGATACCGATGATTCTGGCCGAGGCGGGATTCCATATTGTCCGTCGACGCAGCTGACCTGCCGACCGTTTGACCCCGACCTTCCGTGACCTGGATGCATTTCGTCGAGTCAATTTCTCCTTCGGCTATCCGATGGGCGATGCCGTTCCGGATGCCGCCGCCCGCCGCTTTTCGAAAATACTCCACCCCGGCGACATTCTCGGGCGCTGGGGCGGGGACGAGTTCGTCATCCTCACCGGACCCGTTACCGCGGCCGAGGCCGCGACCCTGGCCGAGCGGCTCATCTCCTCCCTGGACGGACCGCTGGACGTGCACGGTCATCGGATCAGCATGTCAGTGAGCGCCGGAGTGGCCCTGTCGGCCGGGCCGTCTCCGACCGGCCAGGCACGCTCACCCGAACCTGCGCTCGGTTTACCGATCCCGGCCGACGCTGCCGAGGTGGGTGACGCCATGGTGGAGCTGGCGGGTACGGAGGNGATGCGCACCCGGGCGACGGCACGCACGGTCGGGCGGGAGCATCGTCCTCGCGACTCGCCATGAATCGTCATGGTGGTTTCTGCGCCACCACGTATTTCGACCACAACACCAAGTAGAAGAACTCCCCGTCGGCCGGTCCCGCTTCCCGCTTTTCCACGCCGTATCTTCCATACATGCGTTTCACCCTCACCGTCCGCGATGCCACCCGGAATTCCAGCNCGGACGTACTACTGGCCGCCGCCCCGGAAACCCCACTCCGTGCGGTGGCCGGGGCGATGGCCGCCGCTGTCCGCCCGCAGCGGCGTACTCCCACACCGGCGCGGGCCGGGCCCTCGATCAACGTCTCCGGTACCGTCCGTCCGCTCGACCCGGAGACGACCCTGGCCTCCTCGCCGCTGCGTGAGGGTGCGGTGGTGAGCCTTGATGCCGTGGTGTCCCGGCGGGTCCGCGGGACGGGCCTGGTCGACCTGATGATCATCGGCGGACCCGGGGCGGGCGACATTCATCACCTGCCGGCGGGTGAGTTCACCGTCGGCTCGGGACCCGGCTGCACTGTCACGCTAGGGGGTCACAGCAGCGACGAGCCCGCGCTGACCATCCGGATCGAGGTCGACGGTCGGTGCACCGTCACAGCCGGTCCGGGTGCGGCCGTCCTCGGCGACCACCCATCGTTGCCTGCCGGCACCATCCTGGCCGCGGTGCGGATCGCCCCGGTGACGTTGCTGCTCGTGCGGCCCGCACCGCTCACGGTGCTGACCCGCCCGTCCGTCTCCGCTCCTGGCATGCTCGACGTCAACCGTCCGCCTCGCCTGCATCCGCCGGAGCGGGAGTCCGTCTTTGTCCTGCCGGCCGCACCCGCCGAACCCCGCCGTGTTCAGGTTCCGGTGCTCACGACGGTGCTGCCGCTTGTCGCCGCCCTGGGCATGGCAGCCCTGCTGCGGACGGTCTACGTTCTGCTCTTCGCGGTGCTGGCGCCGGTGAGCCTGGCCGCCTCCGTGGTGAGCGGCCGACGGCGGGAGGGCCGGGAGTTCCGTGCGGCCATGGCCCGCTACCGGCAGGAGCGGGACGACGTCGAGGCCACGGCTCGTGCCGCGCTTGCGGCGGAATGCGCCGAGCGTCGTCGCAGCCACCCCGATCCGGCAAGTCTGCTCGCCACCGCTCAGGGACCGACTGCGACGCTGTGGGAGCGGCGTCGTCATGACCCCGACCACCTGCACCTGAGGTTCGGCACGGCCGACCTGCCAAGCAGGGTCCGGACCACGGACCCCTCCCCTGCCGCCGTCACGCCCCGGCAGCCCCCGGCCTGGGTCGCTCCCGATGTCCCCGCCGTCATTGCTCTGGCCGAGCGGGGAGTGCTCGGCGTCACCGGTCGGGGCATGTTGCCGCAGCTTCTCGGCAGCTGGCTCGTGATCCAGGCCGCTGTCCTGCACAGCCCTCGCGATCTCCGGATCTGTCTACTGATTGGCTCCACAGGCATCGTCGATGCCTGGCGATGGATCCGCTGGCTGCCGCACTGTCGGCCGTTGGTAGAGGAGAAGGCCATTTTCGTCGGAGCCGACGAGGTCAGCCGCTCCCGCCGGATCGCCGAACTTACATCCTTGATCGAGAGTCGCCGCGCCCATCCGCCCGAGGCACCCAGATCCGCCCCCGACATCCTGGTCGTGCTGGACGGGGCCCGGATGCTGCGCTCCGTTCCCGGGATGACGACCGTGCTACGTGGCGGACCGGCGGTCNGCATCCACATCATCTGCCTGGAGGCCGACGTCCGGGACCTTCCGCCCGAATGCCGGGCCGTTGTCGAACAGGACGGCGACGAGTTGTTGATGCGGCAGGATCGGTCAGCCGTGATCAGACATGTCTGCCCAGACCTTATCGGTCTCACCGGCCTGCCCAGTCTCACCGACCAGGCCGGTCTCACCGGCCAGGCCGGAGCACCGGCCGTCGATGCCGTGGGACTGGCCTCCGCGGCCGGCTGGTGTGAGTCGGTCGCCAGAGCCTTGGCGCCGCTGCGCGACGCCGGTGACGACGACTCCGAGGGCCTTCCCTCCGCCGTCCGGCTCCTGGACATCCTCGGCGCCGACCCACCCACGCCGAAGGTGATCCAAGATTTCTGGTCATCGGTGCCGCAGCCGCCCCGGGGCGCGGCGAGCAGGGCGGTACCAGTCGGGATCGGTGAGGGTGGGAGGTTCACGATCGATCTCTCTCGCGACGGACCGCACGGGCTGGTCGCTGGCACGACCGGGGCCGGAAAGTCCGAACTGCTGCAGACGATCATTGCTGCGCACGCCGTGATGTACCGCCCGGACGAGATGATCTTCGTGCTGGTTGACTACAAGGGAGGCAGCGCGTTCGCCGAGTGCGCCGCTCTCCCCCACACCGTCGGTATGGTCACCGACCTCGATCCGCACCTGGTTCGACGCGCGCTGAGCTCGCTCAGNGCCGAGCTTCGCAGACGGGAACGGATGTTGGCCGCGGCCGGAGCGAAGGACCTCGACGCCTTTCGACGTCTGCTCCATCATCCCATCGAGCGTCCGACGATTCCCCGCCTACTTCTGGTCGTCGACGAATTCGCCACGCTAGCCCGCGAACTACCCGAATTCGTCGCCGGATTGGTCAACCTGGCCCAACGCGGACGGTCGCTCGGGATCCATCTCCTGCTGGCCACCCAACGCCCCGCGGGGGTGGTGTCACCGGAGATCCGGGCGAATACGAACCTGCGCATCGCGTTGCGGGTCACCGACGCGGCGGAGAGCGAGGACGTCGTCGGCTGCCCGGCCGCTGCCCTGATCAGTCCGGCCACTCCCGGTCGGGCGGTGGTACGCACCGGCCCGGGCATCACGACAGCCGTTCAGACCGGGTGGATCGGTGGACCGGATCCGGTCACCAGACCAGGCAGAGACGGCTCGTCCGGAATTCCTGTGCCCAGGGTCACCCCGCTACCGTGGCCGGAACCGGACGACGCTCCACGTCGGGATGCCGACACGTCCCAGGTGGTGCCGGCGCCGTCGGACGGACCGCCGTCGGAAGACGTGTCCCTGGCAGAGCCGCGCACCGACCTGGCTGCTCTGGTCTCGGCAGTACGGGAGGCCTCGACGAGGCTCGGGATCTCTCCGGTACCCAGTCCGTGGCTTCCCCCGCTCCCTGAGCGGATTACCCTCGACTCTCTCGTCGGGGCGACCGCCGGCCGCACCGGCCCGAGCGACCACACCGGCCCGAGCGACCACACCATCGCCGCGGATGGCTACGGCCGCCGTCCGGCGGGCTCCAACCGTCCGGCGGGCTCCAGCGGATCCCCCGGGCTCCACGCGGACGGTCTCGTTCGGCTCCCTCCCGTCGCCATCGGGCTGGCCGATCACTGTGACCGTCAGCTTCAGCTGCCCTTCACGATCGATCTGGAACACGGCGGCCACCTCATGATCGTCGGCTCGCCACGGACCGGGCGCTCGACCGTGTTGCGCACCGCTGCCGGCGCCCTCGCCACCGCCCTGCCCGTCGGCGAGCTCCATCTCTACGGACTGGACTGCGGCGGCAACGCCCTGGCACCCCTCGAGGACCTGCCGCACTCCGGTGCCGTGGTGAGCCGGGACGATCCCGAGCGGGTCGCGAGGCTCCTCGCCCGTCTGGCCAATGAGATCAGCGAACGGCAGACGATCCTCTCCCGGAAAGGCTTCATGGATCTTGCCGAGGCCCGGCGGTCGTGGCGGCCGTCCCCCGGCGATGCGGGCGACGCCATGCGCCCATCGCCGTACCTGGTGCTGCTCGTCGACCGGTTCGAAGGATTTCTGGCCGCGTTTGAGGACGTCGACGGAGGAATACTCGTCGACCAATTTCTGCGGCTGGTGCGCGAAGGTCAGGCGGTGGGCCTGCGAGTGATCATCACTACCGATCGACGAGGGTTGATCGGGCGGCTGGCGTCGCTCGTCGACGAACGACTACTCCTGCGGATGGCCGACCCTTCCGACTACGCACTCGCCGGCCTGTCCCCGTTCGACGTGCCCGGGACGCTGCCCGCCGGACGTGGGGTCGCGGTCGGAGGTCGGTTCCCCAGTCCCGTGGAGACACAGATCGCGCTGCTCGACGCGGACCCCACAGGCCGGGCTCAGGTTGCGGCACTGCGGGCGGTGGGCTCTCGGGCGATGTCCCATGCGGGCCGATCTGTGGAGGTGCCGCGAAGGCTGCCGGAGCGCTTCGATCGTCGTCCTTTCCGGATCGACGCGCTGCCCTCCCTCGTCACATCCGAGCAGATGGAACGCGCGCCCGGGCGGTCGCGGAGATCCGTGGCGGCGGCCATGCGCCCAGAAAATCGATCTTCGCTGCACGTGCCGATCGGAATCGGAGGGGACGAGCTGGAGATCGTCGAGGTGGATCTGGATGCCGACAGTCCCGGTTTCATGATCAGCGGCCCGCCACGATCCGGGCGCAGTTGCGTTCTACTCACGCTGGCGTTGTCCCTCCTTACCGAGGGTGCCCGAATCGTCGCGTTGACGCCGCGTCCGTCGCCCCTTCGTTCCCTCGCCCACCGACCCGGTGTCGTCGCCGTTCTGGACGGAACCATGAACCTCGTGGAGGAGGCGGGAAGCAACAGCACCGGCCGTCACGGCGGCCGCGGGCGGGGTGAGTCAGCCGTCACGCCGAAGACCCGTCGGACCGACACCGCCCGGTCGCTGACCGACCTGCCAACCGGCCTGTCAGGGGACGAACCTCTGGTCGTCCTCGTCGACGACGCCGAACTGGTCGGTGAACGGGCCGCGGCCGAACTGGCGGCCTTCTGGCAGGCCGCACGCGACGGCGGCGGCGTGTTGATCGTCGCTGGTACGACCGAGGAGCTGCTGGGCCAGTACCGCGGATTCCTCGTCGACGTCCGCCGCGGTGGGTACGGGCTGCTCCTGGCCCCGGGGCGGCCGGGTGACGGCGAACTGCTCGGAGTCCGGCTGTCCCGCACGATCGGCGGCCCCNCGCCTCCNGGNCGCGGGGNGCTGGTGCGCCGCGGAGCCGTCCTTCCTGTCCAGGTCGCCTGTCCCCCGACACCCAACCTGCTCACGTCCCCCTCTGCTCGAGTCCCGAAAGGAACAATGCCGTGCGAACCGTGACCACACCAGCGGCCCAACAGGCGGCCGGGCGGATGAGCCGACAGCTACCCGATCTGCAGGCGACCACGACAAATCTGATCAATCATGGCAATACGTTGGCGGACCCGCGAAACTGGGAGGGCCCGAAGGCACAGGTTTTTCGTGCTCAGGTCTGGCCGGAGGTGCAGAGCGCGCTGACCGACCTGCGGACGAACCTCGCCGAGCTCGCCCGCGGCATCACCGAGATCAACCGCCGAACCGCCGCGGCCGGAAGCTGACGGATCACCCCCGGGACCGTGCCCTCCCGGGACCACTGTCCACTGCGCCGTTCGCTCTCTTCCATGCCATCGAGGCGCTTTGCCGCCGAGACGGCCGTCCAGATCCCCGTCACCGGAGCACACCATGACCCAGCCGTCCGATGTCACCGTCCGCAGCACGCCACAAGCCGTGACCGCCATCGCCGATCTCACCACGATCATCAACGGCCCGCTGCTCACCCATTTNGACGAGCTCCGCGCCGCGGCGAAGGTACTGATCGACCCGGAGAGCTGGGACGGCCGTAGCGCGGTCGATTTCCGGACCACCGTCTGGCCGGGATACGACCGGACCCTCACCGAACTGCACACCCAGCTGGATCAGCTACGTGCGCGGCTCGCCGAGATTCAGAACGAGATCCAGAGTGCCGGATGACCAGACCACTCCGGGGTCGGTCCGGCCTCGGTGTGTGGCCAGCGCCGGTGTTCCGCGGATGCGGGAATGGACAAGGTGGTCGATCGAAGATACGCCTGCCCTGGTACGCCGCGACACTGGACACTTTTAGGGATAACTCAACGTAAGAATAAATTTGGACATTTAGCATCGGAACGACATCAGATGCCCACCTTGAGTAATGTATCATAGATCTTTCATCTCAAAATTTCCTCTATGCAACCACGCTGGTACGATTACAGCGGGTTCGTCCTTCTGTCGCCGNCCAGGCACAGCAGCGCGAGGAGGCCGGGTGTCCACTGCACGAGATCGACGTGCGGGCATCCAGGCGGCTCGGCGCCGCTCCCGCAAGTCCCGTCAGCTCGCCCCAGTCCAGAGCCTGGAGCGCCGGCATCCACGGCGGAGACATACCATCGACCGGATCCAGGTAATGGTCACAAGAAGGTCAGGGAACTGCTGCTTCGCCCTGGAAACCGGCTTCCAGCGACCTAGCATGAGCGCCACGCAACCGGGCACGAGGCCGTGCCCGGAGTGCCCATGCGCCCGACCCTGCGCCTGATCGGGGACGTTCATGTCCACGCCGCTCCCGCCACCATCGACACCACTTCGATCCGCGCGGCCGTCCTCGCCGCCGGCATCGATGACGTCCGCCTCTCCGGCGGCGGCACCGCGGTCACGACGGCGGCTTCCGCGTGCCGGCGACCCTCCCTATCGGATGGTCGATGACAGGGCCGGGAGTGTGCCGGCCCGCCAGCCGGTGCCGGTGGTCTCCGCGGAGCTGCGGTCTCGGGAACGGCTGCGCGCAGCCGGGGCCATCGCTGCGATCGCCGGTGTCGTCCTCGGCGTTCCGGTCGTACTGATCCTGGTACTGGGTCCACCGCTCCAGAGCAGGGACGGAACCGGCGCGGTCGTCCGAGCCATCCTGGCCCTGCTCTTCTGGGCCGCCTGGCTGCACTTCACCGCCTGTCTCATCGCGGAATGCCGAGCCGAGCTGCGCGGTACCGGCCTCGCCCCGCGGATACCGCTGGGCGGCGCCCCCCAGAACCTCGCCCGCCGTCTCGTCGCCACATCCGTGTTGTTCTCCGGGACGACGGTTCTGGTCGCCCCGATGACATNCGCCCGGNCCCCCGCCGTTCCGCCTGCGCCCGGCCGGATGGGGACGGCAATGCCGGTATCGACGACCTCGGCGGCCCTGGTCGCTCCGCGGCCGGCTCCGGACGACAGGGCGCCCGCGCTCACGAGGGGTGATCGGGCTCCGGTGACCACGACAACGGATCCCGGCGCCGGCGCACCGACCCAGCAGACCTGGCCGTCACGGCCGGAACCGGGGAGCAGCCCGGCTGGCCCGGCTGGCCGCATGACACCGCGTGTCCGCCACGCCGAGTTGATCAGTCCGATCGCGGATCCGAACGGCCGGCTCATGCCCAACGGGCGCATGATGAAGCTCTACGAGGTGCGACCTGCCGAGGGACGCCACCACGACACCCTCTGGGGCATCGCGGAGCGCTTCCTCGGTGACGGTCTACGGTATCGGGAGATCTTCGACCTCAACGAGGGTCGTGCCCAGCCGGACGGCCGCACGCTGTCCAAGCCATCGCTCATCCATGCCGGCTGGGTGCTGCTGCTGCCCGCCGACGCGCAGGGCGAGGGCCTGCAGACACTGCATGTACCGGACTCCGTCCCGGGATGGCCTGCCGCCGAAACGGGTACCGCGCCCCCCACCCCCGGCGGCTACGACCTCACTGACCTCGACAACCACGGCCCCGGCGACCCGGGCCTCGATGATCCAGAACCCAGCTATCCCGATTTCGAAGACCCCGGGCCGGGGGACAGCGACGGTCGTCTCGGCGCCTCTCGTGCGCTGGCAGTCCTGGATGACANGGCCCCGGTCGTCTCGGCGCGGAACACCGCGGTGGTCACCGGTGGCCCCACTACACCCGGCCTGCTCACGTCCGACTCCTTCGGACCGTCCTCCCAGGGTCTGCTGGGGATAGCAGCCGCCAGCCTGCTCGCCGCCGGAGTCATGGTGGCGTTGTCCACACGCCGGGCGGGGCCGGCGAGCCCCCCGGAGGACGAGACAGAGCGCGCGCTGCTCCTGGCCGCCGACACGGATGCCGCCCGATTTGTCGACCGCTCACTGCGCGTTCTGTCTGCCGGCCTGACCGATCTGGGACGTCTGCTTCCCCCGGTGTACGCGGCGATCCTCACCGACGACCTGCTGATCCTGCACATGGCACCCGCGGAGGAGGAGCCTCCACCGCCCCCATGGACCGTTGGCGAGGCGCCCGGGTCCTGGCGGATCGAGCGGATGCCCGGTCTGCCCGGTGACCAGCCGGCCCAGATGATCGCCCAGATGACGGCCGGCGTGCCGGCTCCGTTCCCGGCCCTCGTCACCTTCGGCCGGGACGACGCCGGGTCACGCATTCTCGTCGACCTGGAAGGCGCTCCGGGCATCATCAGCCTGATCGGCGACCTGGACGTCGCGACGGAGGTCGCGATCGCCGTGGCGATCGAGCTGGGAACCAACGTGTGGTCGGATGATCTGCGGGTCTGTCTGGTGGGTTTCCCGGCCGACACCGGAGCCGACCTGACGACGATCGCACCCGCTCGGGTCTGGACAGCGGACGACCTGAGCGCCGTCCTCGACGAACTCGCCGGACCACAGGACGACGCCGGTCGCACCGGCGTCGATCCGGCACCGGCAGACCCGCCGACCGTCACCGCGGGCGGCCGCGATCGGGTCACCGGCAATCTACGGGCGCTGGCACCCGATCTACTCATTCTCGCGGCCCCTCCCGCAGCCGCCGACGTCGCCCGGTTGACCAGGATGGCGAACGGGCGGGACGACGCCGTGGGAGTCCTCACCGTCGGCGACACCCCGGCCGCCCGCTGGCGCTTCACGGTCGAGTCGGACCGCCGCGTGTCCCTCGGCGTTCTCGGCGTCCAGGTACGGGCGCAGGCTCTGAGCATGACCGAGTACACCTCGATCACCGCGCTGTTCCATCGGGCCGATGCGGCGGGATCTCCCGCCCGGGCCTCGGGCAGCCTGCCGGACGAGAGTCTGCCGGACGAGGGCCCCCCACCNCCCCCCGTATCACAGCCGCCCGCCGGACCGATCGTCGCCGGACCCACCGCGACCGGGCCGGCAACTACCCGGCCCGACGAGCCGACAAGGCCACCCTCACAACGCGGCTCCATGCCCGGGGCGCTGCCCTGGACGCCGAAACTCTCAGCCCTCACCGGGCCTGCCTTCCCCCAGCCGCTCTCGACCGTCCCCACTCCGGCAGGCCCACTCCCCGACCCCGGCTCTGCCACACCGGAGCCACGCGGAGCGGAACCGCAGGACATGCACGGTCGCGCCGCGGTCCTGCCCGGCACCGGATTCCCACCCACCATTTCCCCGCCGGACGACGATCCGACGCGACCGCCCTCGAACGGCCGCCGGCTCCCCACCGAACCCCCGCCGCCCACGCCCAAGCCTCCCAGCCCTCCGCGAAGGACCGCATCGGCCGGTCCCGTCCTACCGACCACCACGGACACCGGCGACGCCCCCGAAGCCGCCGGTCTGCTGGCCCATCCGGGGCGACCGCTCATCCACCCGACGGATATCCCACGGGTACCACCCGTGGTCTACTTCGAGACGCCCCGGATGCGAGCGAACCGGCAGGGCCGCGTCCCGGCCGAATCGATCCAGCCCGGGACGGAGGCACCACCTGGNCCCCCTGCCCCCCCGCCGCCAACCACCGGGTACCGGACCGCGATCCCNCCCCGGCCGCCGATCCCGCCTCCGAACGAACGGCTGGCGGCGGACGCGCACCGTGCACCGCCTCAGACTGCTCGGGCGCGCTACGCCGACGGAGATACCACCGTCCCGGATGTCGGCGTTTCACGGCCCCCGACGGGGACGCCCGGGGCGGCGCCACAGCGTGTGCCGCTCGAAACCACGCCGCCCGCCGATCCCACCGCGCCCGCCGAGGCGCAGGTCCGGATTCTCGGACTGCCCACCGTCGAGGGTCCCGGGCGACCACCCGCCGAGCGCATCGACCTGTTGACCGAGGTCATCGTCTACCTCGCGCTGCACCGGGAAGGCGTGGGCAGTCGGCTCCTCGCCGAGGAGATCTGGCCATCCGACACCACGGAGGAGATCGCCGACGCCGCGTTGACCGAAGCGCGCCAGTGGCTGGGGACCGATGCCAGCGGCTTGCCTCGGATCATGATCGGCCCGGATGGCCGGTGGTGGCTGAGTCCGGATGTGCGCTGCGACTGGGAACTCTTCGTGGCCTACACCCACCGGGCCGGTCTGCCGGGCAGCGACGCCGAGGCGGATCTGACGACAGCCCTGCGGATGGTCAGCGGTCCCCTGTGGACGGATCTGCCTGCCGGGCGGTACCGCTGGGCGACCACCGGGCCAATCGCCCGAAGCACCCGGGCGGGCGTGGTCGACGTGGCGCATCGCCTCGCCCAGCTGACGTTGGACTTCGGTGACACGATGACGGCGATGGCGGCCTGCCGCACCGGGCTACGGGCCGTGCCGACCTCCGAAGTGCTCTGGCGGGACCTGCTGCGCACGGTCGCCGCACGGGGTGATCGCCGGACTCTGCAGGCTGTGGCAACGGAGATGTACCGAACTATCGGTGTCGGCGGGGTGCGTCGCGGCGGGCGGGCCGAGGCCGAGACGGACGCACTGGTGCAGACCCTGCTGCCCGGATTCCGTCGCGGCCGGCGGTAGTGCCCGTTTCCGCTTCCGGGGCAGCCGGCAGAGGACCCGGCCTGATGGCTGGTCGCTGGTCGCCGGTGACGCTAGCCGACCTCGGGGATCTTGGGTACCCCGGAGATCTCCGAGGTACCGGGGTCCGCAGTGAACTCGGCAGCCGCAGCAGGAGAATCGGGACCGCGCAGCGCCGACGCGCAAACCGTGATCGCAACGAGCAGGACGAACACGACGACCATGGCGAACTGCAGGCCCGCCAGCTCGGCGAGCCCACCGATGAGAGCCGGCCCGCACAACCATCCGACATACCCGACCGTGCCGACCACGGCGATGGAGCTGCCCGTCGAAGATCCAAGCCGCCCCGTCGCGGAGAACACCGCGGGCAGCACGCAGGCGGTGCCGACGCCGAGCGTTCCGAATCCGACGATTCCCCCGACCGTGCCGAACGCCGAGGAACCGAGCGCAAGCATGAGCGCGAATCCCACCATCGCGGTCACGGCGAGGCCGCGGACCGTTCGGGTCGGGCCGAACCGTGCCATGGCGCGGTCCCCGAACAGGCGCACGACGAACATGCAGGAGGTGAAGGCCACAAAGCCGATACCCGCGATTCCGACGGCCGCTCCGGCCACATCGGTGAGGTAGACGGCGCTCCAGTCCGCTGCCACACCTTCGCAGAGGAAACTACCGAAGGCGATGACGCACAGTGCGACGAACGGCCGGGCACGGCTGCCGGTGCCGACGGGACCCCGGGGCATCGCTCTGTCGCTGTCCCCGTCCCAGCCATCTCGCCCGTCCCCCGGCGCGACTTCCGGTGCAGCGCCGTCGGGCAGCATCCAGGCCGTGGCGGGTAGGGCGGCAGCGAGACCCAACCCGCCGAGCACCGCGAACTGCACGCCGATCGGGACACTCAGAGCGGCCGCCGCCGAACCGATCCCGGCCCCGGACAGGGCACCCGCCGTCCACGCCGCATGGGNGGAGGTCATGATCGGCCGCTGGTAGCAGCGCTCAATCCCCACGGCCTGGGTGTTCAGGGAGATGTCGAGGCAGCTGCTGGTCGCCCCCCACAGGGCGAGCAGGGCGAACAGAGACCAGGGTCCCTCGACGAGCGGGACCAGAAGACCGGTGGCGCAGTAGGCGGGCAAACCTGCTCGCACCATGGTGATGCTGCCGTAGCGGGTGACCGCCAGACCGATCAGCCACAGTGTCAGAACCGCCCCGATCGGGGCGCCGAGCAGGGTCAGACCGAGCTGCCCGTCGCCGAGTTCGAGCCCCTCCTTGATTTGCGGTATACGCGGCGCCCAGCTCGCAAGCAGCAGAGCCAGCAGGAACAGCGAGCTCATCGTCGCCGCCCGGGCACGGAACAGTACTTGGGCATCGAAGGGCTGGCTCCGAGTCGCGCGGCGCACGCCGCCCGGATCCATCAGGATGATCTCCAGCCGTCGATCTTCATGATGCGCACGCCGCGAGGAGAATTACCCTGCGCCCCGGATCGTTACGCATCATTGCTCCATGCGACGATACCCGATAAGATCGAACAACGCTCTGGCGGCATCCAATTATGCTTCGACAGATCTAATTACGATACATAAAATCTAATTAAGTTACATAAATCCAATTATGATCGACGACACCCGATGACATCCCGATGTCACTATGAGGACCGCTCGACCATGAGGACCTCTCGGCAGCGGGCGCGAACGTGCCCGCCCGATCGGGCACGATGGCGTTCCCGCGGCCGTCGCGTCGGATACTGGCGGGGTGCGTCTGGTCATGCTCTCGGACACGCACCTCCCGGTGCGGGCACGCGAACTGCCCGCCGAGGCGGAGGATCGCCGGCTCAGGGAGGTCGTACTGCGCCGCCTCCCGCCGCGGCGGACGGTCAGCGGTTGACCGTCCGCCGCGCGCCCCACCGGCAACTCCTCCTGCCGGTGCCGCAGCTGCCGATTCGACGATGACCCCACATCTGTCCACACAATAAGCACATGATGAACTACGGAAAGCTACATCCCCCTCGGGGGATCGGNGCCACCCGTCGGGTGCTGTAAGCTGGCACCGCCGGCCACCACGGTGGCAGATCGCGCTCGTAGCTCAACGGACAGAGCATCTGACTACGGATCAGAAGGTTGGGGGTTCGAGTCCCTCCGAGCGCACGCACGGTTGAGACAGGCCAGAGCCCCGCACCCCCATCCAAGGTGCGGGGCTCTGCCGCTTTCAAGACCTCGTGTACTGCAGTTCATACTGCAGTTGGCGAACGGTACTGCGGGACGACTCAGGCGGCACCCTCGTCTGCCTCACTCTCCGTAGCGGTGGTCGGGTTCCGGAGCCGGGTGAGGATGTCGTCCATGCTGCGGGCCGTCCCCCGCCGGACGTCCGCCAGAACGTCAACGTAGATGTCCGCGGTGGTGCCAAGGCGGGTGTGACGCAGAAGCGCGCGAATCTCGTTCAGGTCGACGCCGGCCCGGAACAGCATCGTCGCCGCCGTGTGGCGGAGATCGTGCACGCGGGTGTGCCGCACCTCAGCCCGCTCACACACCGCGTCCCACCACCGGTTGACGTTGCGCGGGTCGACCTTCCGCCCGAGTGCGGTAGTGAACACCAGTCCGGGGTCTTCCCACCGGATGACCTTCAGGTCCGCCGGAGTCCCGGACACCCCCTCGGGGAGGTTCTGCGCGGCCAGCGCCGCCAGGTCCTTTTCCGCCTGGTCCGCTTTGGCGCTGAGGTCGGCTTTCGCGTCGTCCTGCCGCCACCGGTGCTCACGGAGCATCGTGACGACCATGTCGGGCAGTGCGAGAACCGCCTTTGAACCCTTCGTCTTCAGGGCTTCCTCTTCGACGAGTTCCCAGCGCTGCCGGCCGGTCTCCGGATCAATTCCCGCCTTGCGACGCCGCTGCTTGCGCACCACGGCGACCGTGCCCGCATCAAGGTCGAGCGCATCCCAGCGCAGCGCGAGCGCTTCCCCCTTGCGCAGCCCGAGCGCCAGCAGCACCAGCCACAGCGCGGACATCCGGTCCACGAGCGCGACCGCGACAACCCGACGGGCTTCTTCCTCGGTGAGCGCCCGTATCGGCGCATCGGCCTTCCTCGGCGGCTGGACGAGAGCGGCGACGTTCCGGGTCAGCAGTTCCTCCCGGACCGCGTCATTCAACGCCGCGGTGAGGATCACCAGCAGGTAGCGCACCGACCGGGCCGACAGCGGCTTGACGGGCTTGCGTTCGCTCGGTGCCGGAGCCTTCTTCTGTGCTGTCGCGCGTCGAGCCGGGCGAGTCTTCTTCTCTTTCGCGCGTTCTGCCGCCTTGCGGGCCGCCTCAGCCTCCCAGGCCGCGCACTGCGCCAGACCCGCGGACGACGGTTCCGTGAGCTTGCGCGTCATCCAGTGGCGGACGTGCGCGGTGGACAGCTTGCGCAGCTCGTGACGGCCGAGGATCGGCGTGATATGCAGCCGGACCTGATCGGCATACGACTCGGCCGTTGACTCGGCGAGCGTTCCGGCGACCACGCGGGAAGGCAGAACGATGGTCACCCACTGATCNAGATATTCGGCCACCGTCATCCGTGTCGTGACCAGCGGCACCCCGTCCTGCACCGCCCGGAGCGCGGCAATGATCTTCCCTCGGACGTCGTCCTTCGTCTTGCCGTAGAACGTCGGCCGGGTGCCGTCCGGCATACTGATCTGACCGGCCCAACCGTTGCGGTACCGGTAGATCGAGCCTTCGCCGTTGCCGCGTCTGCTGCCCTTACCCTCGGCCATCAGGCCACGTCCAGGGGGTTGCCGTCGGGCCATTCGACGGCGTCGCACCATGGGCAGCCGTAGGGGCTGTCTTCCATGTCGCAGGCGAACTTGGTCTCTCCGTCCGACTGCGGGTAACCGCGTCCCTGGCCGCGGTCGGCGCGGTCGAGGTGGTCATGCAGCGCCTGCATGAGGGTCACCCGCCGTGGGGTGTTGGTGGGCATGGTGGTTCTGGCTCCTTGCCGAAAGAACGGGCGCGGGTCGCGAGTCGCGTGGTCCGGCGCGAGTTGGGGTTTCCGTTCTCTGGCGCTGGGATGGTCTGCCGGGTCGCCGGCCGCGTCCAGGGCGCTATCGCGTCGCTACGCGATCGGCCTATGGCCGACCCTGGACCCGTCCACCGCCCCGACAGATTGAGGCGCCACCAGAGAACGGAAGAAAAATGGGTGGGGCAGAAGAACCGCTACGGGCGGGTTCCGCGNGCCGCCGCCGGTGCCGTCGGGGTGACGCCCCCGGTGGGATCAGGTTCCCTGCCGTCGGGCACTGTCCGGAAGACCATGGTCAGGTCGATGTCGCCGACGTGCTCGGTCAGGAAGGCGTCGACCGGCATGCAGGCGAGGACCTCGGCGATCTCGCGGGCATCAGCACCAGGACGCAGCGTCAGCGCATAGACGCCGGGCCGGACGATGCTGGCCACGATCAGCGGCACGTCTCCGCCGGGGGTTCGGTCGGGATCCGGGGCGTCGGACGGGAAGATGGGCATGGGTCTCTCTCCTGTTCGCGCAGGAAGGGGCCAAGGTTCCGGTNGGGTGTTGCCGCNCTCGGCCGGAACCGCCTCAACGCGACTGGACGACCGTCCAGCGACATCCACGGTACACGTGGCGCTGGACGGTCGTCCAGTAGATTGCGGGGTATGACGCAACCGCTCATGGGAGCGGCGGAGATCGCCCGCCGGTTGGGGGTCGGGCGGACGCGGGTGAACCAGCTTCTGAAGGAAGACCCGTCGTTCCCCGCGCCGTATGCCTCCCTGGCCGCCGGTCACATCTGGCGGACCGTCGATGTGGAGGCATGGATTGCCGAACACCGCCCCGACCTGCCCCCGCCCGACGGCCGGTGAGGGTGATCATGCTGCCTGTCCGTCGTCGAGGCCGCGGAGCCGGTGGACGAAGGCGAGCAGCGAGGCGGAGGGGATCCGGCGGGCACGGCCGATGCGGACGGATTCGAGGTCGCCGCTGTTCAGCAGTTCGTAGACGGTGCTGCGGCTGACGCCGAGCAGGTCAGCGGCTTCCGTCGGGGTGAGCAGGAGCTTGGTCACGCAGGCTCTCCAGGGGCTTGCCGGGGTGGGGTCAGGCTGCGTCCGCCAGCGGCGGCCCTGTTGCCGAATCCCCGCCGGCCCCTTCCTCGGTGCCGATTCCGAGCTGTGCGCGCCAGGCGTGCCGTTGGGCGATGGCATGCAAGATCAGATGCTCGCGGCGGGGTGCGGCCGGGTCCCCGGGGCGTAGCAGCGTCCAGGCGATGCGGGTCGGATCGTCCTCGGGCGCGGCCGGTCCGGTGCCAGTGGCGCCCAGTGCCGCGAGCTGCTGGCGGATAAAGACGACCCGATCACGACGGTGGTCGGTGAGGGTCTTGCCAGACCAGCGGCGGGAGACCAGCNCCCGCCGGCCGCCGAAGCCGAGGGNTTCGCGCCGGTGGGCTTTGCCGGTGCACCGTCCGGGGGNGAGGCCGCGCCGGGGGTTGCGGGGTTGGATGCCGTAGCGCAGCCAGTTCGCGCACGTCGGGGAGCAGGGTTCGTAGCGCAGGGCATCGGCGAGCCGCTCCACATGCGCCCGCTGCCGGTCACTGCTGATCTCGTGACAGGTGTCGAGGGTCTTCGTCAGGTACTTGGTGAGATAGCCGATCATCCGGCCGGTGTTCACCGAGTTCGCCGTCACCCCGTCCGCCTGGAGTTGCGGACCGAACCGCACGACGTGCGCGGGTTCGTCGTCCTCACCGATCGCGTCGAGCGCCGCATCCCACGAGGGCAGCGGGTCGCCGGCGTCGGGGTCGAGGTAGGCGCCGATGGTGTCGTCCCAGACGGGCAGATGCTGATCGTCGTAGACCGGCCGGTCCGTCGCTGGCCACCAGACCTGGTGGTAGGTGGCCGCCGCCACCAGCCGCAGCATGGTCCGCGGGATGGTGCCGCGGATCGCGGCGTGCAGGTGCGGGGCGAGACGCCGTTGGGGTTCCAGCGCGGCGAAGTACTGGACATCCCAGCCGACCGCGCGGCGCAGGTTCTGCCAGAACCGATCCAGCAGCTTCGGGAAGTGGATCGCGTCCCGTGCCGCCTGCCGGTAGTCGTAGGAGGCCGGGTCCACCGGCGTGCCGTCGGAGTGCACCCGCCCGTACGAGGCACAGGTCAGGGTCAGGAACATCGACGGCCGCCACACCGTCCCGTCCGGCGCGGTGAACGTCCGCCCGACCGTGCGCCGCTCAACGGGCAGCCGGGGCAGATCGGGGGCATCCTGGCGACGACGGGTCGAGCGGACGCGGCGCGGCCGGTCCCGGTCGGCCGGCGCGATCCGGCCCCGCACGCCCAGATCTGACAGTTCCCGGTCCACCTGGCCGATCAGTTCGTCGATCTCGCCGACCTGCCCGAGGTCGCCGGCCGCCAGGACCTCACCGCGGGCTTCCTCCAGGTCCGCCCGCAGCACGGCAAGTGCCTTGGCGTCGTCGGACGGCGGATCCGGGTCGGGGATCGGTTCGTCGTCGAGATGCCATCCGGTCTTGCACTGGGCCATCCGGAGCCGCCGCGAGCGGTCAGGGCTTCCGTCCTGCACCGCCGTAGACCCAGACGGTTTCCGGGTCCGTGGGTGGCGTGTCCGGCTTCCACAGCGGTAGGCGCACCACGCCCGGGTCGAGGACATCCGTCCCGTCGAAGAAGCGGCAGACGTCCGCGAGGCCGCGGAGAACGAGCGGCGCGGCCGTGGTCGCGTAGGTCTNGACGATCGCGCCGACCCCTGGGGGTGCCTGGTCGCCGGTCGCGTGGGACACGACCAGGTAGCTGCCGGACGGCAGACCGTCCAGCAGCCTGCGCACCAGCGCACGCGGTTGGTCGGCGCCGGTCAGGAAGTGCAGGACCGCGACGAGGAACAGCGCAATCGGCCGGTGGAAGTCGAGCACGCCGCGGAGCTCGGCGGCATCGAGGATGAGCCCGGGGTCCCGGAGATCCGCCGCCAGGTAGGCGGTCCGCCCCTGCTCCGACCCGGTCAGCAGCGCACGCGCGTACGCCAGCACAACCGGTACCACCCCTTGGTCACACATGGCAAGTGGTACTCGTGTGTCGGTCGTGAGCGCCGATGGGCGCGCATGGCGGTGTTCTGGGCGCGTAGGCGACGGCGGTTCCTTGCAAGGGAGATTAGAGCGTGTCTCACGTCGAGCGTGGGAGCTTCTTCCAGCAGGTGATCGCGGCAGCCAGGCAGAGGAACCCGAGGAAGTTGTAGCCGTTNCGTTCNTANCGNNNGNTNAGNCGGCGGTAGCCACCGAGCCAGGCCAGGGTTCTCTCGACTTTCCACCGGTGCCGGCCGAGGCGTTCGGTACTGTCCACACCACGGCGGGCGATCCGCACCGCGATACCGCGCCGNCGCAGGAAACGCCGTAGTTCCGGCTGGTCGTAGGCCTTGTCCGCACGCAACGTGGCCGGGTGGCGCCGCCGCGGGCCACGGCGGGAACGGATCGCCGGGATNCTGGCCACCAGCGGGACGAAGGCCCCGCTGTCGTGC
>NZ_JPHT01000002.1:0-8660 GCF_000733325.1 Frankia sp. Allo2 | reverse complement strand
CGGGGCAGCAGCGGTTCCACCAGCTCCCGCAACTCGTCCGGGACCAGCCGCCCGGCAAGGCTGCTCCCCAACACATCCATGATCGATATGTACCCCGGGCAGCCACGCAAGACACGCTCTTAAGTCGCGGAGTGCTTGGGTGGGTGTGGCAGGTGCTTTGACCTGCGCCAGTGCGACATCTCAGACCCACCCATCTTTACAGGTGGTCCGGTGGGCGGGCCGATGGGTGCTCCGGTGGGCGGACGGACGGGAAGTTTGGATAATTCATACCGAACAGGAACGTAGCGACCCATGCGGGAGCCTGCGAGCGTGCGGATGCCCAGCGGCCGAGGTCGTCCAGATGTGAACACGTGGCCTGTAGGGCTACGAGTCGGGCTGTCCTTGGGCAGTCCCAGCGGAGCCGGTGGCCTGCGCCAGCGGCGCCCTTGCGGGGTCGCCGCTCAAACAGGGGACCGGCACGGCGACCGGTACGGCTACCCGATCGGCAGGGGGTATGCCGACACAGCGAGGCGCCCGGACGACGCCAGCGCGTCCGGCCGTGCCCTCGGCACCCGGGGCGTGGCCGCCGCCGGTTCCCGGCGGTGGCAGCGGTGGCAGTCGGCCGGTTGACGTTGGCACGTCATGGCGTCGATCACCAGCCGGTCAGCCGGTCGCATCCGGGCGCGGTCGCGGGCGTCCACCAGCATGTGGACGTCCGTTCCATAGGTGGACGCCAGCAGCGCGAGAATCTGCGGGGTCGGCCTGCGTCGTGAATACCCGTCCGGCCAATGCTCCACTTCACACAGATGGGATTCGGTCACCCGCGCCCCGCCGTCCGGATCGATACCAAGCTCGGCCGCGTGGCCGTTGATATGGTCAGCGGCCCGTGTCAGCGTCCAGCCGTACGCCTGCCGGAAAGCTGTGCGAGGACGAACCCGATAACGAACCATGAACTCGTCAGCGATCTCCGCATGGGTCATACCCGCGTCCAGCATCTGGACCCGTAGCGCATTCTGTTCCGCTCTTCCACCAGCTCGCCCCATGTTCCCTCCTTTCTCGGTCAGGTTGCGATGCGTCGTGCCGTGTGTGCGATGGCTTCGGGCTAGCGTCGGCCGGAGGGGGTCCGGTGCCACGGGTCCAGTGCGCGCAGCGCGTCTGCGACCCGCCGCAGGGTCTCCGGGTCGGTGCGGTAGACGACCGGCGCCGTGGGTTCCGGCCCGACCCTCGGTCGCCGCGTCGGCATCGGCGTAGGGGCCTGCGTCGACGGCGGCGTGGCCTGCAAACCACCGGGAATCTCAGCCCAGACAACTTTTCCGCCGGTCTTTACTCTCCACCACGACCATTGGCGCGACAGTGCGTCGACCATCAGCAGGCCGCGTCCGTCCTCACTGAACAGGTCCGGGCTTTTGATACGGGGAGCAGTGTCATTGCCGTCCCGCACTTCAACAAGGACGTATTCTCCTGTCGCGGTGAGCCGTATGGCCACGACGTCTTCCGGGCGGCTCGCCTTCACGGCATTCGATGTCAATTCACAAACGACGAGTTCGACAGTGTTGACGGTGTCGGAGTCGACTGACCATTCCCTGAGCGTGCAGGCCGTGCTCGTGCGCACGTCGGGAAGGGCGGCGGCTGTCGGCGGGAAGTGCGCCACGGCCACCCGGATCACAGGCGATGAGTCACCAGTCATGCTGAGCCCCGTGCGGCGGTCAGCGCGCGGACGGCCGCCGAGCGGCCGATGATCCGGATGGTCACGACCGTGAGTGCTGTGCAGGCTGGCGCCGCGCCGTGTCGGCTGCGGCTGCGCCGAGAGCGGGCAGGTCACAGCCGGGCAACACGGCGAATTCGGCCCACGCCACCAGCCCACAGCGGGCGTGGGATAGGCGGCGGCTGACCTTCGCTACACGGTCGTCGAGTGTCAGGGGGAGGCGGGTTCGCGCCTGCCGCATCCGCACGTGCGCCCACTCGTGGGCGGTGTCGAAGTCGGGGAATGCCCCGAGCGGTCGTCCGTCCGCGTCCCACACCACGAACCGGCGTTCGTCCATGGACTCTCTCCCTTCGGTCTGCGACGGGTAGCCCTCGCGCCGCGCCTCCGTCTCCGTGCCGCAGACAGCAGGGCGCGGCAGATGCCGCCGAGGAGGGCGCCTTGGCAACGCAGAGAGACGCGAGCGTCCGCCGATGGCAGCGCCGTAGGCGGCCAGGCGGCCACTCTCGGCGCGCCTGCTGTCACGCAGAAGTCAAACACCGTGATGACCCAACATGCAAGACTCACAATGCAAGCTGAGAGATGTTGATATTGTTGCGAAACAGCGACCGGAGTCTTTCATTTCGGGTGATGGACTACCCTCAAACCGAAGGAGGGGCGATGCCAGAAGGCACCACGACGACGGGCTCGACCGTGCCGCGCCGCCAGCTCGGCCGGTACCTACGCGATCTTCGAAACCAGGCGAGGCTGACCGTGCGGGCAGCCGCACGGCGCCTGGAGTGGTCCGAAGCCAAGATCTGGCGCATCGAGTCGGGGCTGACCTCGCTTCGGAGCTTTGACGTAGAGATCATGTGCCGGATCTACGGTGCACCCACCGACCTGACCGAGGCGCTGATGGGGCTCGCGAAGGAGACGAAGGCGCGCGGCTGGTGGCACAGCTACGGCGACGTCATCCCGGCCTGGCTCGACCTGTACATCGGGCTCGAAGAGGCAGCCTCTCGCCTCTGGTGCTACCAGTCGGAACTCGTTCCCGGTCTCCTCCAAACAGAGGAGTACGCACGGACCCTGATCAGAGCGGAAGACCCCGATATCGAGAACGACGAAATAGACCGGCGAGTTCATGTACGCATGGCCCGGCAGGCGTTGCTGACCCGAGTGACCGATCCCCCGGTCCTGAATGTTGTTCTCAGCGAGTCGATTCTGCATCGCCCCGTTGGTGGCCCGAAGGTGCTCGCGCAGCAACTCGAACGGATTGCGGACGTAAATCGGCTGCCTAATGTCACGATCAAGGTAATGCCGTTCAGTGCCGGCCTACACGCGGGCGTCACGTCGGGTCCGTTCGTCGTTCTTCGGTTTCCCGAGAACGGAACCGGACGAGCGGGGGAACCGCCAACGGTTTNCGTGGAGGGACTTACCGGAGCGTTGTATCTAGAGAAAGATCGTGAGGTAGAGCAATACGAAGAGTCGTTCAGCGCGATGTGGGAATCTGCGGCCGAGCGGGACGCGAGCACCAAGATGCTCATTGATCGAGCTAGGAGTCTCGAACCATGAACAGTCACGATCTTTCCGGCGCGGTGTGGCGCAAGAGCAGCTACAGCAACGCTAAGGGTGAGTGTGTCGAGGTTGCATTCCTTGACGGCGGCCTTGTCGCCCTACGAGACAGCAAGAACCATGGAACCGGGCCGGCGCTGGTCTTTACCAGTGCGGAATGGTCGGCGTTCGTGCGTGGTGTGACGGATGGAGAGTTCACGGCCTGACAGCCGATACGGTGTCCATAGGGCGCCGAGATAGCATTTTACACGTCTTCACTATTGTTGCCCGTCCGCGTGGCGCTTGAGCGCAGGCGGACGGGTGACACTCCGCCCGAGCGACGAGAGAGATAGGGTTTCCATCGTGCCAAACGTCCGCGCTAAATTGGATCTCAGGTCGGGGTCCTATAACGACGTCTTGAAACGTGTCGAGCGATCACTAGACGTTCACTTTGACCGAACTGCGGTCGTGCGGAAGCGACGCTCAATTGGCCTCGCCAGCGATAGAGGAACCTGGGTCCGTGTTGAGGTTCGATCTCCAGAGAAGATGACCGGTCAGGGATGGAACGGAACAGAGACCTCATCGATNCTTCATGGCGTGGCCCGGCCCGTCTGGAGGCAAAGCGTCTCTTGGAACGATCCCGACCAGGATCTCATGTGGAGGGCTGACGAGACAGATTTCGTCGCGGATCATCCCGTTAAACCCGGTGGTATCCTCACTACCGATCCCGACCTTTCTGAGGCGTGGTGGGCGACGCTGAGATCTTCGCTGACCGCGCTTGCCGGGCATTCGACCACCCGGCTAGCTACTCCTCACACCGAGACAATAACGCAAGCGCGGGTGGACCTGGCAATCAGTCGGGCCTGCGGTGGCAAGATCGACACTAGGATCGAGCAATGGTCAGCCGCGCATGCCGACCTAAATTGGGCGAATCTCACGGCACCAGAATGCATGCTGCTTGACTGGGAAGACTGGGGAATGGCGCCGCGCGGATTGGATCCAGCGAACCTGTGGGTCAACAGCCTGGCAATTCCCGACCTCGCTAGCCGCATCTACCGAGAGTACAGAGAGGAACTGGAAAGCAAGACAGGTAAGATCATGACGCTATTTCTGTGCGCGGACATTGTCAGCGCGCCCGCCTCGTATTCAGGGCCGCTTCACGAGCCGGCATGTCAGGCTGTCGAAAGGCTGGTGAAAGACCTTCAGATGTGAGCGCCTCTCTCACGGAGGAGCTGCCGATAACGAGCGATCTGGTCTAGGTCAACCTTTAGCGCTTCGGCTGACACAAGTTCCCTCATATGGTCTGTGCTGCCGGAACTCACGGCTATCCGCGTTACTCTTGGCAGCTCATATGACACACGGAAGACGGCTTGCACATTTGACCCTTCTTCGTTTGGCTGAAGAAAGGTGGCCGCCTTAATTCTCTTCCAGACGTCGCGTGCGGCGTCCCCGCCGAACGGGCTCATCCCCCACAGGCGATCGGACGGGACGCCCAGACGTTGCGCCGCCCGCTCGCTCGCGTCGAGCTGGTCAGACGGCACCGTCAGCCCCGCGCGGACCATGAGCACGTCTGGCGTGGGAGCCTTCGCGAAGAGATCGCCGTCAAGCGCCCGGATCAGCGGCNCCGTATCCCAGGACGATATTCCCCACGACGCGCACAGACCCATGGCTACCGCTTCATACAGCGCCGCGCACGCCGCATCCAAGCGCTCACGGGCTTGTACGGGGCTCACTCCCACAAGGGACTTCTCAGGATTATGCAGAAAGACGACGTCCGGGATGCGTCCAAGGTCGCACGCTGATTCCTCCACCGCACGGCGAAGCCGGCCGGGGTCGAGGGTGTGAACTACCCGTCCGGACTCTCGGAAGAAGCCGACTTTCGTCGAGATGGAGAACATGGAAAGTAAATCGCCCACGACGCTTGAGAGAAGGCGATGCGAGTCGAACCCATGATAGTTGTAGCTTGTGTCTAGGCATTGAATGCCAACGGCAAGGGCATCCTCTAAAGCTTGCCGTCTGTGGTCAGACCGGTATAGCCCGAGAATAATTCCGGAGTCAGTTCCGCGCATATGCCCTCCCGGACAAGTATCTCCCCAAGGCGCGCGCCATCGATCCCCGCTGCGGACGATACGTAGTCAAGGCACACAGGATTGCCCGACAGAAGCANCCCANGGGCTGGTAATGCTTTCCTGGTNAAGACGATCCNTTTCNCCGCCGTCGCGACCGCCACTGTATCGCCCTGGGTCTCTATCTGAGGTGGAAAATCAGTAACGCACACGACCGCGGATGGCGGACCAAAAATGCCGGCTGTGGAGACATACCGGCCTGCGGAGGTGGCATGCGCCACGGATTCCAAGTAATGGGCCGGCGGATGTGACGTAAGAAGACGCGATGCGGCAACAATAATTTTCTCGCCGTCGTTTTGATGTTCTTTCGGGTCTTCTCCCCGCTGATTCAGATCCTCCCGAAACACCTCTTCGCGGCGCGACTGGTCCGCAAGCCAAGCCAACCAATCGACGCCCGTTCGTCTCGTGAACCCAAAGGTAGCATGAAGGCTAAACCCGTCACCTCTGCTGGTGCGGCTCGCCCGATGCCAGTGGCCCCGGGGAATATACAACACGTCACCGGTATTCACGGTACCAGACCACACGATGTCTTTGGGAGGCTCAGTATTGGGTGCGGCGTCGCGGTACATGGGAGCACGGCGAGACGGACCCCGGACCTCCCACTCTTTGTCGCCAGCTAACTGTAGGACGATGACGTCGTGATCATCCCAGTGTAGGGAGAAACCCGCCGCGTCGCCCGTTGTGAGGTACACGTTCGCCTNCACAGGCGCGCGCAACCACCATTGAAACGCTCGGCACGCAACCTCTAGCGTCGGATCAAAGTGGTTGACCGCGNCCAACACCAGGGTGCAGCCTGATTGCAAAAGTCCGGCCAGCCGGCGCATATCGACCATCGGAGTGACCTGCCCTCGCCTCGTCGTGTTCATCTGAAGCAAGGAGTTTGGATGCAGCTCTGATTCGTTTTGAAAGCACCGCATCTGGGGCGAGACAAGGCTTCGTCTCNTTATCAGGTCTAGAAATCTGGTCGGCGTGAGCACCCTGGGGCATATCCCAGAATCAGGAAGAGTCCCCCGTAGGAACCGGGAGGGTGTCGAGCTGGGTCTGGACCATGCCAACGCGGTCTTTATATCGCGGATGAGCTGATGATCCATCAACATCCTTTACATGGTGGCTCCTTCGGCCTGCACCCAGATCGCCATGAAAAACCAACCGAAACAGATGAAAGAGAGGCAGGGTCGTACGGCGACAGCTAACGTCGATGCTTAGCCGTCCCTGTTCTCGCCGCTGTCACCGACGGGTCCATCAGAGGTCTGAAAGTCGCCGCGGTCCTGGATCGTGGCCAACTCCTCTACCACGATGACGAGGTCATCCGGTGGCGTCATTGCGCTGGTCTCCTTCCGTGAGCATCAGCCGTGGCGCCCGCGACGATAAGCGAGGCCGAAGCAGCCCAGATTCTGGTTGATTGCGGGCAGCGACTGAAAGATTACCGGACCGCTCCCGGAGTCGCTACCGATTTCGGGAACTCCTTCGGTTCCCACCCGGCCACGGCTGGCACGATGTGCCGGCCGCACCAGCAAGGGCGAGAGCCCCGTGACGCTGGCCTTCGTTATGACCTGCACCCCGGACGTTGCCGACCTGCGGCACCGGGCCGCTGAGCGCCTGGCGAGGCGGTCGGGCAGCGCAGCCCGGCCGGCCGGCCGGCACGATCGTCACGTTACGACCCACACCGGCAACCTTGGTTGTCAGCCAAGGAGATGCTTCGTCGCGGGTCGGGTAGCTGCCGCTTCGCAATCGACAACCGTGGTTGTCGTGCAAGATCGCTGTGCGGGTCGGGTGCCCAGCGGGGATAGTCAGAGTGGACTGGTTAATGTGGACCATTGATCGCTGGCATCGGCCGCGTACGTCACAGCGTCGCAGGTCAGCGCCCTGGTTCCACCGACGCGCCGTGTCGCTGGCTTTGCACCATCCCGCTGTGACGTCGCATCCTGCTCCGCAGGGGGCGCTTATCGGCACGGTGCCCGCGCGCCGCCCAGGCCGCCGAGAATCGTGCACAGCGTGCCGCCGTCACGGCGTGGGCAACGGCGTGTCGCCGTGACGGTGGCACTCCCGCTGACTCTTCGGCCCCTTCACGCTCGGCCCGCTAACGGTCCAGGGACGGAATCTCTCCCCCCCTGCCAGCGGGGAAGGCGGTTCTAACGTGCCAGTGTGGCTCTCAAAGGGTCATAGCGGGCAGGTACGACGAAGGCCCCGGCAGACGCCGGGGCCTTCTGCGGTGACGTGGGCTACCGGGGGTCGTTCAGGTCTCGCCACACGATCCGCACACGCTGAACATCATCACCCTCGACAGTCCCGTTTCCGCCGACGATCACACCGTCGATCAGTTGGGTGAGGATCACCCGCTTGGCCGCGATGTCCTCGCCGAGCCCGTCCCAGCCCACGGCGCCCTCCACGGGCAGCGTGGCGCGCCGTCGCGCGCTGGTGTGCATCCGGGCCTCGGCCGCGCGGATCTGGCGGACGATGGCCTTGTGGGCATCGTCGTAGGCGTCATCGTCCATCTTCCCGGATGCCCACCGGTCCGCCAGCGCGCTCTTGCGGGCCTCCAACGTCCCCAGCTCAGCGGCGGCCGGGTCGTCCATGGCCACAGGCCGGAGAACCAGCTCGTCGAGACGCCCCCGCACGGCACGGGAGACCAGCCCGACGAGGAAGGCTTCCCCGATTCGGACCTTGGCCGGACAGCGGCCGTCACGCCGCTGGCAGTACAGCCGCGTCCCGTTCGTGCCGTTCCCGGTCAGCTTGTGCCCGCACGAGGCGCAGTAGACGAACCCCGCCAGCATGCGCCGAAGCTTCTGCGCGTTGGTGTTGGTCCGCCGCGAGGCGTCCGTGAGGATCGCCCGGATCTGCTCCCACGTATCGACGTCCAGAATCGCCGGCCACACCGCTTGGCCCATGACCGCGATGGTTCCCGTGCTGCGCCGCGTGCTGCGGGTCTGGTAGCCGCGCATGCCGATCAGACGCGGGTTGACCATCATCTCCTTGAGGGTGGTCGCGTTCCACCCGCGGTACGGGCATGGGCAGTCGGTCCACGCCCGACGGCCCTTGACGTTGTTCGGGCAGATCGGCCGGTGGGCCTTCGTCACGGTCGGGACCGCCTCGGCGTTGAGCGTGCGGGCGATNGCCGCCAACGGCACGCCCGCCAGGATGTTGGCCGCGATGCGGCGGATAACCGCCGCCTCGTCCGGCACGAGGGCGTAGAAGTCCCGTACGGGCTTGCCGGCGTGGTCGGTGCCGACGATCGGCCCGTAGCCGTACGCCCGGGGTCCGCCGTGGTGGCGGCCCTGCTCGGCCCGCTGCTGTGCTGCCCGTGCGACACGCTCCGCCGTGCG
>NZ_JPHT01000001.1:212887-542173 GCF_000733325.1 Frankia sp. Allo2 | reverse complement strand
GTTCAGCGCGGCGGCCCATCCGCTGACCGCCGCGCTCTCCCTCGTCTCCGGCGGAACCCACGCCTGAGCCGGCCATCCGGCGAGCCGACCCTCCGTCCTGTTCCGGAGGGCATCCTGTTCCGGAGGGGTTGCCGTGCCGGCGCTGACGCCCGGGGCCACCGAACCGCGGATGGTCCCGGACGCCGCGCGACCGTCCGCCGCCGGCCCCGACCCGGGGGTCCGTGGCGACGACGACACCGCGACGCGGGTGGCNGGAGCACGGCGTCAGTCCACGGCACCCCGCCGCGTCACGGCATCCCGGACATGGTCGATGACCGAGGCGATCGGACCTACCGTCCACTGCTTGGCGGTCGAACCGGCGGCTGACGGGTGCGGATGGGTGGGAGCGAACTTCTCCGCCGTCCGAAGCCGACGGCCCATGCTTTCCAGCTGCCTGGCGTCGCGGGCCGCGTGCACCCGGGGGAACTCCTCGTTTTCCTCATGCTCGGCATGGTCGACAACGGCCCGTTCGAAGTCCGCCAGCTTCGCATCGAACTCGGCGCTACCGACATCCATCTTCTCCAGCGCCAGCAGCACGCGGGTGGCCTCGTCCTCCTCGTGGTTGCGCGCCTCGGCCACCCGGCTGTCGATCTTCTTCGTAACCGGCCGCACGACCATCTCCTCGGCGGTCTCGTGCGCGGCGAGCAACGCCCGCAGCTCGTCGAACGCCCGGCGCTTGTGCTCGCCCGCCGCCGACTTCACGTCCGCGAACAGCTCGCGGATGCGGGCGTGCTGTTCGAGCAGGACTCCCACGACGTCGTCGTGGGAGAACTGCGCCGCTCGGCCGCCGTCGAACCCAGCGTCATTGATCGGCATGATGTCCTCCTCATCACGGTCCGCCCATCGAGACCTCGATGTCGGCGTGCCCCGAGACGGCACTCGAAATCGCGCGGCATCGAGGACGCCCGACCGGCGGGGCCCAACCGGCACGTTGGGCTCGTCAACCTGCCCCNGCCGGATCGGGGNACCGAGAGTGCCCCGATCCGGCCGGGGCAGCTCGCCGCCTACCGACGTCCCCAATCAGGGCCAGTACGAAGTAGCCACCTAAACGGCCCCATGAGTAGCTCATAATTCCTAGTAACCCGTCGGCGCGATGACGGTGAGTTGATGCCTGGGAGCACCTGCGCCGTCCGGTCACGCCGCACCGGTCACGCCGACCGGCGCGTACGACGGAATAACGCCGATACCCTCCCAAAGACACGTATAGTGATAATTCCTGGCGTCCAGGCTTGAGTCGAAGCTTGAACCGAAGGCGACCGGCCGAGGCATGCCCCTCGCATCGCGGGATTCGGCCGGCGCCGTTGCCGGGAGGCAATGGCTCCCTCGGTCGGCAGGACCGGCTCGATACGATGCGCCTCGGGTCGATCATCCGACCAGCCGTGCCGGGCGGACGGATACCCCTTTTCGGCCATAGCCACAGGTCCCGCAATCTCCAGGCCTTTGGCCCCGCCGGGGCCGCTGGGCCGCTGGGCCGCTGGGCCGCCGCATCCGGCGGATGATCGGACCAGGCCGCGGTNGCGGGCCCGGGACGGGCACTCGGGCCGAGGCCCTGACCAGGAGAAGCGGTCAGCGTCTACGGCGTGTCGTGAGAAGTCCGCAACCGGTCCGGATCTGCCGCGGACGGGCCGGCGCGGCAGGTCTGGACCGGGTGGGACGCCACGCGCCGTCTCCGTCCCCGTCGCCGTGACGTTTCCGGCCCACCGCAGGGGGTGAAGAAATACCCGCACGCCGCACTCGAGGGAGACGACGGCGCTCCCACCCGGGTTCCCCGGAAATTGGCTATGTTCCGCGGCGCGAACGAATATCACCGAAGGAATTTTGCGCGCGGACTCCGCGAACGCTCCGACCGCCAGCCGGACCAGATTTCGACCCGATATCACCACGGTCGGGACACGGGCGCCGATCGGCGCTTGATCCACCGGCGGACTGGATCAACCAGCGGAAAAGGAGGACGGTACTCCTGTCCGCCGCGTACCGACAGTTCGTCCGGGACACCGNGAAAACGATCGAGAAAACGCCTGGCCGCCCTTTACAGTGCGTGGTCGCCGGGCCGGGCCGAGGACTAGAGCAGGCCGGTCTGCCCGGACCAGATCTGATTGGTTCCGCAAAGTGCTTGCCGCCCGTGGGATCGATGCGGGAGGCTTCCCATGCGCGGCGAGACGACGCGCGTTCCGTTCGAGACAAGCGCAGGTCTCCTGTTGACTCGACGCCATGGGGGGGGTTACACCAACGGAGCGCCCATAGATGTCATCGCTACTCAGGGAAGGCGGGACTCACCCAGCGCAGCATCGGAACTTCGACGTCCCGCATTTCGTGTCGGTTCGATGTACCTGCGGTCGGCGGCCAGCCGCCGGGATCCGTCACGCCCGCACATTCCTATGACCGTGCACAGGCCGCGCCTTCTACATGTGCGTCGGGTCAATAGAAACCGCACTCCGGGAAAACCCCCATACCCCCAGTGTAAACCCCCACTCCCAGTGGGAAAACTGCCCCTGCGAAAACCAGAGATAGGTGGAGTCTGTCATGACCGAACCCGTGCAGGCCGGTACGGATGCCGGCGGCGAAGAGCCCCGGCTGAGTCTGAGCACGGCGGCCGCGCGCAATCTCGCGACGACCACCAAGTCCGTTCCGCAGATGCAGGAGATCACCTCCCGGTGGCTGCTGCGGATACTGCCATGGGTCCAGGCGTCCGGCGGCGTGTACCGGGTCAACCGCCGTCTGACCTACGTACTCGGGGACGGACTCCTCACGTTCACCACCACCGGATCCGAGGTCCGGGTCGTTCCGCGCGAACTCGGCGAGCTGCCCGCCCTGCGGGGCTTCGACGGCGAGGTGCTCGATGCGCTCGCGGACCGCTTCGCCCAACGGGAATTCGCTGCCGGAGACGTGCTGGTGGAGAGCGGTCAGGCCGCCGACCAGGTGTTCCTGATCGCGCACGGTAAGGTCGGCAGGTTCGGCCTCGGAGAGTACGGCGACGAGCGGGAACTCGGCGTACTCGCCGACGGCGAGTACTTCGGTGACGAGGCGCTGGTCGAGGAGGACCTGACCTGGGAGTTCACGGCCCGCGCACTCACCGGTACGACGGCCCTCGTCCTGTCGCGCCAGCAGTTCTCCGAACTCGCCGACTCCTCCGACGAGCTGCGGCGTCACCTCGACGAGTACCGGACCCGGCTCCAGCCCCCGAGCAACCGCCTGGGCGAAGCGGAGATCGCGATCGCCGCCGGGCACACCGGGGAACCGGACCTGCCGGGGACGTTCGTCGACTACGAACTGGCCCCCCGCGAGTACGAGCTCAGCGTCGCCCAGACCGTGCTACGCATCCACAGCCGGGTGGCGGACCTCTACAACGAACCGCACAACCAGCTGGAGCACCAGATCCGGCTCACCGTCGAGGCCCTGCGCGAACGCCAGGAGCACGAACTGGTGAACAACCCCGACTTCGGGCTGCTGCACAACGCCGACCTCCGTCAGCGTATTCACACCCGGAGCGGTCCGCCTACCCCGGATGATCTCGACGACCTGCTGAGCCGCCGACGCAGCACACATTTCCTGCTCGCCCACCCGCGGACCATCGCCGCGTTCGGCCGGGAATGCACCGCCCGTGGCATCTACCCGGCCACCGTCCTCCTCCACGACCAGCACGTGCCGGCCTGGCGTGGCGTTCCCCTGCTCCCGTTGAACAAGATTCCGATCAGCGGGACCGGTACCACGTCCATCCTCGCGCTGCGCACCGGTGAGGAGAACCAGGGGGTGATCGGCCTGCACCACGCCGGCCTGCCGGACGAATACGAGCCCGGCCTGTCCGTGAGATTCGCGGGTATCAGCGACAAGGCCATCATCTCGTACCTGGTGACCACGTACTACTCCGCGGCGGTGCTCGTCCCCGACGCGCTCGGTATCCTGGAGAANGTCGAGATCGGTCGGTGACACCCGGCCGCGCGAGCCGCTGGGACCACCCGGAACCCGCGGAATTACGCGGAATTACGCGAGATCACATGAGATCACATGAGATCACGCTGGGTTCCGGAAGGGTTCCGCGGGGCTCCGCGGCATCCCGGCCCGATCTCTCCCGGCCGCCCCGAACGTTCACTTCTCCGCTGCCACCTCGGCAGACCCGGTGCACCTTCCCCGGGGCCGGTTCCCCGGGGAAGGTGCACCGGTGCCGGATACGGATAAGGATCCGTATCCGGCCGACTTTCGGGGCCGGCCGTCCAGCCCGTGACCGAGAAGGGTTCACCAGCGGGTCNTGCAGCCTTTCACGCTACCGGAGTTCTACGTGCCCTATCCGGCACGGCTCAATCCGAACCTGGAACAGGCCCGCGTGCACAGCAGGGCTTGGGCCGACGAGATGGAGATGATCGACTCTCCGCAGCACGGAACCGCGATCTGGACCGAGGCCGACTTCGACGCACACGACTACGCCCTGCTCTGTGCATACACCCATCCGGACTCCGTCAGCCGAAAACTCGATCTGGTCACCGACTGGTATGTCTGGGTTTTCTACTTCGACGACCACTTCCTGGAGCTGTACAAGCGGTCCCACGACATGGCCGGCGCCCGGGCCTACCTCGACCGCCTGCCCGCCTTCATGCCCGTCGACGGTGAGATCACCGAGACGCCGACCAACCCGGTGGAACGCGGACTCGCCGACCTGTGGACCCGGACCGTCCCGGAGCGTTCCGCCGACTGGCGGCGGCGGTTCGCGGTCAGCACCAAGAACCTGCTGGACGAGTCCCTGTGGGAACTAGCCAACATCAACGCCGGCAGGCTCGCCAACCCGATCGAATACGTCGAGATGCGGCGCAAGGTCGGCGGCGCGCCCTGGTCGGCGAACCTCGTCGAGCACGCCGCCGACGCCGAGGTGCCGGCCCAGGTCGCGGCGACCCGGCCGCTGCAGGTACTGCGGGACACCTTCGCCGACGCCGTGCATCTGCGCAACGACCTGTTCTCCTACCAGCGCGAGGTCGAAGAGGAGGGCGAGCTCAGCAACGGCGTGCTCGTCATCGAACGTTTCCTCGGCTGTGGAACCCAGGAGGCCGCCGACACGGTCAACGACCTGCTCACCTCGCGGCTGCACCAGTTCGAGCACACCGCGGTCACCGAACTGCCGGCGGTCCTCGAGGAGCACGGTGTCGACCCGGGGAGCCGGCTGGAGGTCCTGGCGTACGTGAAGGGTCTGCAGGACTGGCAGTCAGGGGGCCACGAATGGCACCTGCGCTCGAGCCGGTACATGAACCGGGCCGTGGCGCCTGAGANCGGCGAGCTCAGCGGACTCCTCGGACTCACCGGTCTCGGTACCTCGGCGGCCCGGATTGTGCCGTCCCTCGTCACCACCACACCGCGCCGGATCCGCTCCTTCACGCACATCCCGCACCAGATCGTCGGGCCGCTGCGCCATCCCGACTTCTGCATGCCCTTCTCGACCGGGCAGAGCCCACATCTGGACGCCTCCCGCCGGGAAAACATCATCTGGGCCCGGGCGGTAGGGATGCTGGACCCGATTCCGGGCATCTGGGACGAACACAAACTGCGGGCGTTCGACTTCGCGCTGTGCTCGGCCGGAATCCATCCGGACGCGACCCTGCCGGAACTGAATCTGACGACGGACTGGCTCACCTGGGGGACCTACGCCGACGACTACTACCCGGTAATCTTCGGCCGCACCCGGGACATCCTCGGGGCCAAGGTGTGCAACGCCCGGCTGTCGGAGTTCATGCCGCTGGACTCCCCCGTCACCGCGGTGCCGGCCAACGCGTTGGAACGCGGTCTGGCCGACCTGTGGACGCGCACCACCGAGACCATGGCGCCAGGCGCGCGCGAGACGTTCCGCGGCACCGTCGAGGTTATGATCGACAGCTGGCTGTGGGAGCTGGCAAACCAGGCCCAGAATCGCATTCCCGACCCGATCGACTACATTGAGATGCGCCGGGCGACCTTCGGTTCGGATCTGACGATGAGCCTGGCCCGGCTGGCCCGGCTGGCCCAGGAACAGACCGTGCCACCCGAGATCTACCGCACCCGGCCGATCCAGGCCTTGGAGAACGCGGCCGCGGACTACGCCTGTCTCCTCAACGACGTCTTCTCCTATCAGAAGGAGATCCAGTTCGAGGGTGAGATCCACAACTGTGTCCTCGTCGTCGAGAACTTCCTCGACTGCGACCGGGAGCGTGCCCTCGCGGTGGTCAACGATCTGATGACCTCCCGGATACGCCAGTTCGAGCACATCGTGGCGCACGAGCTTCCGGCGCTGTTCGACAGCTTCGCCCTGGACGCGTCGGCGCGGCAGGCGCTGCTGGGCTACGCGCGGGAACTCCAGAACTGGCTGGCCGGGATCCTCCGCTGGCATGAGGGCACGCATCGGTACGAGGAGTCCGAACTGCGGTACCACCCAGCGGCGGGAGTACGGCCCTTCGGCGGCCCCACGGGCCTGGGCACCTCGTCCGCCCACGTCCGCCCACGTCCGGCCGCGGCGGCCGGCGCGGCCGGCGCGGCCGGCGATAGTGAAATGTAGTCAGCTCGCATGCCTGGTTGGCGGTCGGACCGGCTGGCGGCCGACGGGGAACACGACGGTCGGGAACATCGTGTCGGGCAGACGCAGCAACTCGGCGAGGGCCTGGTCGTCGAAGGCCGTCACGGCGCATCCGGCCAGCCCGAGTGCGGCCGCGACCAGGTAGAGGTTCTGCACGGCGATTCCCGCGTCGAGGTGCAGGGTGCGGTAATGGCGTGCCGGGTACTTCACGAGAGTCGTGTCGAGCCGGGCGACTACGACGACCGCCATGGGCGCCCGTTCGGCGAACTCGGGTTGGACCAGCACCGAACGCAACGCCGCCGTCGGCTCGCCGGACCGCAACGTCTGCAGGCAGTGGTCCTCGGCGTCGTACCGGAACACGCCGCCGGGCAGCTGCGCACCGCGCGCAATGACGANATAGATGGACAGTGAATGCAGGCCACCTGCCGACGGCGCCATCCACATCCGGTGCTGACTGCCGTCGGGCAGTCGGACATCCCGCTGCGGACCCACCGCCCAGCGTAGGAGCGAGGAGACATTCTCGGCGGTCGGCGCCTCGGCATCGAACCGGTACCAGGACCTGCGTGCCGCGAGCACCTGGCCGAACTCGACCGGCAGGTCCGCGCGCGGTGCCGGCAGCGGAATCCGGCAGGTGGCGGCGCGCAGTCCGTCGAGCATCACCTGCCGGGTCGGCGGACCATTGAGGACCTGTTGGACCCGCCGGATACGCTCCAGCGCGGTGACGTCCTCGGCCACACTCGTCCCTTCGGTTACGTCGCTAATGCGCTAATGCGGCAGCGGGAGGTCGCGCCGGGTGGTGCCCGCCGCGGCGAGTTGCCTGGCCAGCCGGGCGCCGCCGAGGAACGGAAGGCCGACAGAGGTGTTCGAGTACAGGCCGGGGGCCAAGGTGTGCACGACCCGCATGCCGGTGGGGCGCACGTCTTCGGTGGTGACGTCGACCGATGTCACCGGGTGGCCGGCGTCGGCGAGCGTGCGCGCGAGCACCGTCGGGTCGTCGACTCCGGCGTGCCGGGCGTCCCGGTCGAGGGTCTCCCAGCCGATCGTGCCGGCGAGGGCCTCGGCGAGTTCGGCCTCCAGCCGGTCCTGCAGGCGAGAGTCGAGGAAGAGCTGGAGGTGGGTGCAGTACTCGACGACGTCCGCCAGGTCGTCTCGGCAGTCGTCGAGGTACCGTCGGTCAGCTCGCCACGGCTTGAGGGGGCTGTGCGGGTTGCGTGCGGCGCGCATGTAGGGGCCGTCGGGGTCGTCGAGGTCGGCGACGAACATCTGCAGCTGGAAGGCTTCGGCAAGGGCCTTGCGCAGCGCCGGCGTGGTGGTGGTCCGGCACGCTGCTCCCATGGTCAGGTAGCCGGTCGCCGTGTCGTGCACCAGGGCGCCGACGACGACGAGGCCGAACTCGTTCGGGAATTCGACGAACCGGGTCGTCATGCTTCCGTACGCGCCCATGGCAAGCTGCGCGATCCAGGGGGGCGGGGTGATGGCCCGCAGCGGCCGGCGGCCGTGCCAGGCCATGGTCAGCGTGTCACGTTCGATCATCTGGCAGATCGCCGACCATTGCGCCGAGCGCTGGTCCATACCGGCGGCCAGGCCGGCGCTGAGGACCGGGCTGAGGTAGGGGAACCCGCGGGCCTGGGCCTGGTGGGCGTAGGACACCCAGACGAGCTGCGCGGGTACCCAGACGGGGGTGCCAGCAAGCAGGTCGGTGCCGGACGTCCATTCCAGCTCGAGATCCTCGCGGTACTCGGTGAACGGGAAGTAGGGCCCGGCGTACTGGGCGGGTGAGTACAGCACTACCGAGCGCGGGTCAAGCACGGTGGCGCGGTCCGCCGTGAGCTCTTTGTGGGTGGCGCGGCGCAGTCCGGCGGGGACGAGGTTCCCGCAGTAGCGTTCGACGGCCTCGCCGACGGCGGGCCCGAGGGCGGCGTCGTCGTCGAGCAGGGCGTAGCCGGCTCCGGCGAAGTCACTGGCCCAGGCGGAGAACCTGGTGGTGTCGGAGAGAACGGCGGTGTACATGGTGAATTCGGGCGGCAGGGTGGCGGGAATGGCGTTGCGTTCGATCCGGCGGATGATCCCGGTTCGGGGGGCGAGGATCGCGGCGAGGTCCATGGGTGCTCCTCAGACGTGCGGGATCGGGTACGGATAAAGGGCGTCTTCGGTGATCTTTCCGGCAGCCAGGCCCAGCTGGGCGGGTACGTCGTAGAGCCGCTCGCCGCCGAGGAACGGGAAGGCCGCGGGCGGGTTGCCGTAGAGCCCGGGGACGATGACCCGCACGACGGTGAGGCCGGCCGCCCGCACGTCCGGGGTGGTGACGTCCACTGACACGGCGGACAGGCCCTGCGTCGCGAGCATGTCGAGGTAGCGTCGATGGGCTGTGCCCCCGTTGGCGTCCCCGTCGGCCCGGGGGATGTCGGCGAGCCGGGTGGTGCGGGTGTCGTCGCGGAGCCGGTCGAGGGGCCGGCCCTGCATTCGTGGATCCAGATAGAGCTGGGCGACCGCGGGCAGGTCGACGAGGTCGCGGAAATCCGGCCGGATGTCATCCGCGTACCGCCGGTCGGCGCGGTNGGGCAGGTACGTGTGCGGGGGTATCTCGCCGCGGGCGACGGCTCGCCAGTGCGCGCTGTCACCGTCCGCGAGCTCGGCGGTCAGTTCCAGCATGGCGAAGGCTTCGACGAGCGCCTTCGTCGCCGCTTCCCGCGGGTCCGCCCGGCATGCCGTGCCGTACGCGATCAGCCCCCGTCCCGGTTCTTCAAGGAAGGCGGCGAGCACCGGAACCGGGAACTGGCTTGGCACCTGGAACAACCGGATGGTGCGACCGGTGCCCTCTCCGTGGGCGATGTCGTGCCGGTCGAGGAGCTCAGCCGCATCGGCGACGGCCCAGCCGGCGGCGCCGCTGGCCCACCAGATGGTGTTCGCGTCGCGTTCGAAGAGCTCTTCCAACGCAAAACGCTCGGCGTGCTCACGGTTCTCGCCAGTGGCGATGCCGGCGTACAGCATGGCGTGGGTGGCCACCTCGTCGGCGTGCGCGCCGCGGAAGTAGTTCAGGTAGGCCATCGACGCGGGCACCAGCACCGGACCCCCGGCGTACAGGTCGCGGCCGGGCACCCAGGCCACCGGTGTCTGGCGGGTGAAGGGCCGGAAGGGNAACCCGCGGGCGCGGTACTGCCGGTCGGAATAGAGCGCCAGGGTCGCCGGGTCGAGAGCCGGCCGCCCGGCCCTGGCGAGATCGTCGTAGCAGGCGATCTCCAGGGCGTCGGGAACGGCGTTGCCGCAGTACCGTTCCACGGCCTCCCCGACCGCGGCACGGCGCGCCCGGTCGTGATCGCCCAGGGCGGCACCGAAGCCAAACCGCTCGGCCGACCAGGTGGCGAACGCACGGGTGTCGGCGGCACGGGCGCTCCAGCCGACCCAGCAACGCGGCATGGCGGGGCTCGGCTGGTAGGGAACGATCTGGGTGAGGACGCCGAGTCGGCGGTCGACGAGACGCCGTTCGGCCGGCGCGGGGGNGGTTGATCTCACGGGTGCTCCAGCACGGGCAGGTCGACCCGGCAGCCGCGGGTTGGACCGGTGTGGATGGTCTGGGTGGCGATCCGGGTGGCGCTGGTGGTGTACCGGTCCTGGCCGGTGTTGGGGGTGCGGGCCAGCCGCGGGAAGTCGCTGCTGGTGACCTGCAGCTCCAGCCGGCTGCCGGGGTGGAGCAGCAGGGCCGTGGCGCCGAGCGGGATCGACACCGTGGCCGCGCCGGGCCCGACGGCAGCGGCGCCGCTGGTGACCTCCAAGNCCCGGCCGTCACCGAGCCGCTCCACCAGCCGGACTATCCAGTCGGTGCCGGGGCCCGTGGTGTCTGCGGCCATCGTGACGGTGGGTGCGCCGACGATGGCAGTCGGCGTCGTCAGTGGCGGGGNCCGGNATGCCACGGCGTCGGCGCGGGCGTCCAGGGGGGCACGGTCGCAGTCCCGCGGGAGGCTGGGGAAGGGGTCGAGCGGGTCGTAGGTGAACCGGTGCTCGGCGGGCCGCTCGGGCGGGTTCGGCAGGAGTGACCCGTCAGCGCTGGCCTGCAGGCCCAGGGTGGCGGTGGACGCCGGCCACCGATCCAGCCAGCGTCCGCCCTCGACGAGGAACACCTTGGTGATCGACGCATCCCGGCCGGCCAGCACGTCAAAGATCCACGCGACCTGGAGGCGTCCCAGCGGCAGTTGCGAGGCGGGCCCGTGCNCCCGCCCNCCCGCCGAGCTGGAAGCGGGGGTCGACAGCTCGTGCCCCCACGGCCCGATCACCAGGCCCCGGGCGGGCCTGTTCGGAGCGCGGTCGCGGCCCGCGGTTTCCCACTGCCACAGCGTCTGTGGCAGGAAGAGATCGTACCAGCCGCCGATGTGCAGGGACGGCAGCGAGCAGCGGGCCAGTTCCTGCGTGCTGATGCCCTCCCCGAGGTCGTCGCCAGTACGGTCATGCGGTGCCGGGCTGTCGCCGGTCGTCAACGGAGCCGGGGCTGACAGAGCCGGGGCTATGGCGCTCCACCAGCGTGGCACCCGTGCCCAGAGGTGCCGGCCGAGGTCAGCTACCGGCAGGTGCCGCAGCAGGTCCGGCTCACAGCCCAGCATCTGCGCGGACAGCCCGTTCCTGCTGGTGCGGCTCTCGGCGTGCTCGGCCCACCAGCCGGCGTACTCGGCCAGCCGCAGGATCCCCGACGGGTCCACGTTGGCGGGCCGCAGACCCGCGGCGGGTACCTCGCTGATCACTGCGCGCACGAGCTCGGGAACGGTGACGGCGGCTGCCCACGCGGTGAACGAGCCGTAGGAGGCTCCGGCGAGGATCACGTTCCCATCGCACCAGGGCTGGCGGTGGACCCATTCGACCAACGCCCGGCCATCGGCGCGCTCCCCTTGATACGGGGTCCAGGTTCCGCCCGACCCATAGCGCCCCCGCACGTCCTGGGCAACGTAGGCCAGTCCGTTCCGCGCCCACCCGACGCCGTTTGCCAGCAGCGAACCGCGACCGTACGGGGTGCGAGTGACCACCGCCGGGGCGGGTAGCCGGTCGGGACGGTAGNCGTCGGTCGCCAGCAGGACGCCGTCCGCCGCCGGTACGGCCTGGTTCGCGTCGATGGCGTGCATGCCCCGGCGCCTAGACCGGGTTGACCGCGAGGTTGGGAAGAGGAAGCACCGGATGCCGGCTGATCGACGCCGTGGTCGGATCGACGACGAGCTGGTGCCCCTCGCNGGGCANGGTGNTNCCCGCCGCCAGCGCCCGCAGGTCGGCGGCGAGCAGCCCCGCCAGCACCGCGGTGGCTGCCGGGGTGAACGGTGCCGGCGGCTTGACCGCGTCGGAATCGAGGTAAGCCCAGTGGGCGATCAGCTCGTCGGGGAGAGCGGCCGCGGCGAGCCGACGTCCTCTGGTGTCCCGGTAGCACGCCGTACGGCCCGGCATCGACAGGGGTCCCACGACGAACGTGTCGCCCTCGGCGTAGCAGCCGTGCCATGGCGTGTGGTGCGCCGCGCACCACTGATCGAGCCGGCACCAGTGCGAGTCCGGCAGCCACCGGGCGCAGCTGACGACGGCGTCCGAGCCGGCTACCGCGGCCTCGTCCGCCGGGCCCACGGTGCACTCGACGTCATCGATGATGTCGCCCAGGAGTTCGGTGAGCTTCCCGACGACCGGACTGTCGCCGTCGAGGTGCACCTTCCAGCCAGCCGGAACGGTCCCCGCACGCCCCGGGCCGACGAACACGCCGCGATCGGTGAGCGCGGCGGTCATGCGCTCGACGGCGGGTCGGTCCGCATCGGGCAGGGGCAGCTGGGTGGCCCCGGCCGCGACGTTCCGCACGAGGGCGAGCAGGCGGTCCTCGCCGCCAATTCGGACGAAGACGTCCCCGGGGGCGCTGTAACGCCAACTCCCGTCGGCGGCCCGGTAGAGATGGTGGCCAGGAGAGAACACGTCGGCTTTCCTCATCGGGTGTGTCGCGGTCGTGATGGGCTGGTCGTGATGGGCTGGTCGTGATGGGCTGGTTGCGGCCGGCAGGGGTCATGGCCGGCACGGGTCGCGCGCGGGCCGGGATGAACCCGGTAGAGACCGTGACCGTCGAGGACGTCCGAGAAACTGACGGCACCGACGGTCACGGCTTGCACTGGCTCACCAAGGTGCGCTCGGCGCCTTCAGTGAACCGGCGGCACTACTCCTCGTCGTCCCACGCGAACGGGCTCTGGACGAGCGCGTGCGTGGTCGGGTCCTGCGGGGCAGCGAGGACCGGCGCCTCGGCCAGCTCCTCGAACGAGATCTCCGCCATGCTTCACCTCCTTCGCAATAAAACGGTTTTCGTTTTCAAAAGGAACGCTAGCACGAGCGACGTGGGGATGGGCTGATATCCACACATCCGCCGGGCGGCTCGTTCGGGGGCTCATTCGGCGGCTGTCACCGCCCGGACCGCGGCGTCCGGCCCACCGGGCCCGGCCTGCGGCGGGTTGGCCGGTGCCTCGTCGGCCCTGATCAGGTCCTGAAGCCTGCCGGTGTGGCCGAGGCCTGCCATCAGGCCCGCTACCAGCGCCAGGCCGACGCCNGCCGAGGCGGTCAGCAGAGCGGCCCGGGTGCCCCAGGCATCGGCGAGGATGCCGGCGAGCACGGCACCCAGCGGCGTTCCGCCCCAGGCGATCATCCTCGCGGTGGTGTTGACCCGGGCCTGCAGGCGTAGGGGGGTGACGGCTTGCCGGACGACGATGCCGTTTAGGATGACCAGGGAGGTGCTGGCCTGCCAGAGCAGCAGGATGCCCATCCCTGGCAGCCACGCCGTGTTCAGAGACCAGCCGATCAGGGCGAGCGTGCTGGCTCCGAGCGCACCGAGTGTGATCGTTCCGGTGGGGACGTGTCGGTGCACGCGGCTGAGCAGCTGGCTGACGATCAGCGTTCCGAGCGCGGCGGCGACGTAGAGGAGACCGATCCGCGGGTCGTCGTCGGGAAGGCCGAACTGCCGTACCGCGACGACGACGACCAGGCCGGTGACCGCGCCCCCGGACAGGCTGCTGCCGGCCCCGAGCAGGGTCAGAGTCCGGATGAGGCGATGCCCCCGGATGTAACCCAGGCCCTCGGCGATGTCGCGACGGGTCCGGCTCACCCGGCTGCCAGCCGGCCCGCTCCGGTCGGCCCTGCTCCGGTCGGCTGCGGCCGGCACGGCCCAGCGCGCCCGGGAGAGCAGGATGGCACCGACCAGGTAGCTGAGCGCATCGAGGGCGAGCACACTGGCTGCGCCCACCGTGGCCGCGGCCACCCCGCCGACGGCCGGCCCGACCAGGTTGACAACGGTGCTCACCGACACCATCGCCCCGGTCGCCGCGGCCACCGCGTCCCGTCCCACGATCGCCGGGACTGCGCCGAAGCTGGCCGCATCGAAGAACACGAAGACCGATGCGACAAGCACCGCGGAGATCAGCAGATGGGGTGTGGTGAGGACACCCGCCCAGTTGGCCACGGGGATGCTGGCCATCGTCAGGCCGCTGAGGCAACTGGTGACCACCATCGTGCGCCGGTGATCCCAGCGGTCGACCAGGGCACCAGCGGGCAGTCCGAGCACGAGGTAGGGCACCGCTTCGAGACCGACCAGCACGCCCGCGAGCGTGCCGCTCCCGGTGCGCTGGAAAAGCAGCACCGGGAGCGNGACGAGCGTCATCGCCGAACCCGCCCAGGAGACAGCCCGGCTCGCCAGGAAAAGCCGGAAGGCGGGTACCGTACTCATCTCAGGTTGTTACTCATCTCAGGTCGTCCCACATTCCACATTTTTGGGTCTGCGGCTCAGGCGTGCAGCGCGGCGGCCAGCTTTGTCACGCCTTCCACGCCGGCGAGGTTGGCCGAGTCCGACTGCGGGAGGAAGAACACACGGTTGTTGCGGACTGCCGCCACGGTCGGGAGCCGGGAGGTGAGGAACTTGCGGGCCTCGGCCTCGGTTTCGCTGCCGCTGAGCAGATAGACGAGGGTGCCGGGATTCTTGCTGATGAGGTCCTCCACCGACAGCTCACTGAAGTATTTGCCCTTGGGCAGGGTGCCCGCGTAGATGTTCCGCGCCCCGGCGAGCCGCGCGATGTCGGTGTAGACGCCGTCGTAGGTGTAGACGGTTCCCTGGTAGGTGGCGACCACCGCGACCGGGACGGGGTCCCTGCCCTGGATCTTCGTCGCGACCTGGCGGAGCCGTTCGTTGATGTCGGCCTGGACCTGCCTGGCCCGGCCCGGAATGCCGAAGATCATGCCGAGCGCGGTCAGGTCGGTATCGACGTCACGGACCGTCGCCTTGGTGGCGTCGTCGGTGCAGAACCCGCTGAGAATCATCACCTGGGTGCCCTGGGCGGCCAGCTCGGCGATCGTGGGGAGCTGCCGGCCGTCAAACAGATAGCTGCCATCCGCCCAGATCAGGTCGGGCCGGGCGGCGAGCAGCGCCTCCCGGGTCGGTGCGCCGGTACCGAGGGCGGGTAGCTT
This sequence comes from Frankia sp. Allo2, assembly GCF_000733325.1. Lineage (NCBI taxonomy): Bacteria > Bacillati > Actinomycetota > Actinomycetes > Frankiales > Frankiaceae > Frankia > Frankia sp. Allo2. The sequence continues at coordinate 527,154 of NZ_JPHT01000001.1, read as the reverse complement.
CGCCTCCACACTGGCGTACTTCGCCGCCGGTGTGCCGCTGCTGGTGTTGTACTGGCCAACAATCCGGTCCGTCAGGCCCAGTTCGATGAGGAGCTCGGTACTGGTGGTCCACCCGGAGACGACCCGCGCCGGGGCCTCGTCGAAGTGCAGGGTCCGGCCGCAGTTCGCCACCTCAACGGGATAGCGGGTACCGGCCGGGGCCGACCGGGCATCGGCCGCGCTCGCACTGCCCGCGCCGGTGGTCGAACCGGACCCGCAGCCGGTGAGACCGGCGGTAACAACGAGCAGGGCAGCGACCGCGACGCCGGCGCCGAGTTTCTTCATCGGGTTCTGTCTCCTTCCATTGCTTCATCGGGTCATTGCTTTATCGGGATTTCCGCGCCAGCTACCACCGGGGCCGGCTCGTCTGTTCCGGGCAGGCTGGAAGAAGGCAGGCTGGGGAAGGGAAGACTGGAGAAAGCGAGCTGGAGGCGGCCGGTCACCGGGTGGACGCTCCGGTCGGCGCGCACCCCGAACACGCGGCCGATGAGGTCGGCGGTCAGGACGTCCTCCGGTTTGCCCGAACAGATCACCGCGCCGTCGTGCAGGACATAGAGCCGGTCACAGAAGGCCGTCGCGAGGTTGAGGTCATGTAACGCGGCGAGCACGGTGATCCCGAGTGAGCGCACCAACTCCAGCAGGCTCAGCTGGGTGCTGATATCCAGATGGTTGGTCGGCTCGTCCAGGATCAGCACCGACGGTGCCTGCACGAGGGCGCGCGCCAGCAGGACCCGCTGCTTCTCGCCGCCGGACAGCGACGCGAACGCCCGCCCGGCGTGCGCGGCCATGCCCACGGTGTCGAGCGCGGCCGAGATGATCTCATGATCCCCGGTCGAGGTCGGGCTCCACGCGCTCTGGTGGGGGGTCCGCCCGGTCGCGACCACCTCAAGGACGGTGAAGTCAAAGCCATCGGGGCTTTCCTGCGCCAGGGCCGCGACCCGCCGCGCCGACTGGCGCGGGGTGAGGTCCCTGACCAGGTCAGTTCCGTCGAGCAGCACCGCACCGGACGTCGGCCGCACCACCCGGTAGACCGTCTTCAGCACGGTCGACTTCCCGCTGCCGTTCGGACCGACCAGGCCGACGAAGGCGCCGGGGGGACAGCCGACCGTCAGGTCGCGCACGATCTGTACCCCGTCGGCGACGACACCCAGACCTTCCAGGCGAAGGCCCGTCACGAGGCACCACTCGCCCGTCCCGACCGGCGCAGCAGCACGAGGAAGAAGGGCACCCCGGCGACCGCGGTGATAATGCTCAACGGCAGCTCCAACGGCCGGGCCACGACCCGGCCGAGGAGATCGGCCAGCACGAGGAACGTTCCGCCCAGCAGCGCCGTTACCGGGAGCAGCCGCCGGTGGTCCGACCCGATAAGCATCCGCACGCAGTGCGGCGCAATGAGGCCGACGAACGCGACACCGCCGGCGACGGAGATGACGGACGCTGTCAGAGCGGCGGTGACGATCAGCAGCTGGGTCCGCAGCCGGCTGACCGGGATCCCCAGCGAGGCGGCGGCCTCATCACCGAGCAGCAAGGCATTCAACGACCGGGCCTGCGCCAGCAGCCACAGCGTCGCGGCCACGACGATGCACGCGGGCAGCCCCAGTGTGTCCCACTCGGCCCCCGACACCGTTCCCAGCAGCCAGAACAGCACCGCGGCGAGTTGGTTCGAGCCGACCCGCAACTGCAGGTAGCTGGTGCCAGCCTGGAACAGATAGGTCAGCGCCACCCCCGCGAGCAGCAGCCGTTGCGGGTCCAGGTAACCGCGCCTACGCCCTAACGCGATCACGAGAGCCAGGGTGAGAACGGCACCGATGAACGCCGCCCCCGACACCCCCACCGCCGCGGCAAGCCCCGACGACGAGACCCCTCCCAGGGTGAGGACAGCGACCGCGGCGACGGAGGCACCCGAGGACACGCCCAGCACATACGGATCGGCGAGGGGGTTACGCNCCACCGCCTGCAGCACGGCTCCGGCCACGGCCAGGCCCGCACCCACCACGAACGCCAGCAACACCCGCGGCGTCCGCACCTGCCAGATAATCTGATCGTTGATCATCGAGGACTGAGCACCGTTGCCGGTCAGATGAGCCACGACGCTGGACCACACCTCACCGGGAGGCACCGATACCGAACCCACGCCGATCGCTGCCCCAACAACGATCGGTGTCGCCAGCACCAGGGCGAGCAGAGTGATCAAGAATCTGCCGCGCGCGCCGCGCGCCGTGCGCGGCAGCACGGCGCAGGCAGTGACCGCGGGCATCCCGCGGGCGGGTCGAAGCGCCGCCACCGCCCGCAGCCGTACCGCGTCCGCGGCACCCACGGATGGCGTCGGCGTGGCACGTACCGACGTAGGTTGATCGATGGACAGCGGATGCCCCCGTTGACTCAAACGAAACGAAAACGATTTTCGTTTCGTTTGGGCAAGCTAACAGCCCTGCGCGGGCTCCGTCAACGGTTCTGTAGGGGGCAGGAGAGGATACCCGCTCGTCGTGGTCGGGTGGTCACCATCATCCGGCGACTACTCGACCGGGATCATNCCNCCGCTCTGCCGCTNCCACAGCNGGTGGTAGCNCCCCCGCCGCTCGAGCAGCTCGCGATGGGACCCCTGCTCCACGACGCGGCCGTCGTCGAGGACGACGATGCGGTCCATGTGCAGCAGGGTCGACAGCCGGTGCGCGACGGCGATCACCGTCTTGTCTCGCCACAGGTTCTCGAGTGCGTTCTGGACGAGTACCTCGCTCTCGCTGTCCAGCGCGCTCGTCGCCTCGTCCAGAATGAGGATGGGTTTGTCGTCCAGGAAGGCGCGGGCAATGGCGATCCGCTGCCGTTGCCCGGTCGAGAGTTTGATGCCACGTTCCCCGACGACGGTGTCGTAACCGTCGGGCGCCCGCGAGATGAAGCTGTGCGCGTGGGCCCGCAGCGCCGCCGCCTCCACCTGCGCCTGGGTCACCGGGCCCGCGGTCCCGTAGACGATGTTGTCCCGGATGGACCGGTGGAAGAGGGTGGTGTCCTGCGGAACGTAGGAGATACCCCGAGCGAGCTGGCGGTTGGACACCGGAACACCGTCCACGGCGACCATGCCCGGTGGGAGCGGGTAGTAGCCTAGCAACAGCTTGATGAACGTCGTCTTGCCGCTTCCGCTGCGACCCACGATGCCGATCTTTTCGCCCCGCTCGATGGCCAGGTCGATGCCCGCGAGCACGAGGTTCCGGTCGTTCTCGGGATAGGCGAACGACAGGCCCTGGAACTGCAGCCGACCGGAAACCGCGGGAAGAACCGCAGGACGGCCTGAACCAGCTGAACCGGCTGAATTATCCGGACTGGCCGAATTATCCGGACCGGCTGACAGGATGTTCCGACCGGCGAAGAGGTAGTGGTAGGCCTCCTCGATGCGGGCGAGTCGGAGATTGAGCTGCGCAATCTCCCACACCGTCCCCCAGATAAAGTCGGAGAAGAGGACCAGCGCGGAGAGAAAGGTCGTGAACTGGGCCAGGCTCATCTCACCGTGGAGGAATAGATACAGGTTGAGGACGATCGACACCGGCCAGACGAGGTACCGGACCACGAGGCTCATCGAGGTCCAGAACACAATGCTCCAGAAGGACGAGCGATACGCGGCGGCGATGACCTGGCGACGACGCCGGCGGACCCGCTCGTACTCGGCCTCCTCCTGGAGGAACGACTTCACGCTCACGAAGTTCGAGATGACGTCGATCACGTAACCGTCCATCTCCGAGACCTCGTCCGCGAGCCGCTTCTCCGCGCGGGCCGAACGACGGACGGTGTGCCTGCCAACAAGAAGCATGATCGCGACGGAACCCAGGAAGGTCAGGCCCGAGTAAAGGTTAACCGAAAACATGATCATTAGGATCGCCGGAACCTTGACCAGCTGTTCAACGTACGTGAAGCACGCCGTCTCGAGGATCTCTCGGAACTCGCGGCCGAGCGTGCTCACATAGCTGCTGATCTTTCCGGTGAACTTGCCGACGAAGTATGGATATCGCTCGTTTATGACATTTCCAAAGAGAATGTTCTCGTATTCGTAGCCCCGGTGGTTGAGTAGCCGGAGATACAGCACCTCGGCACCACGCCAGGTCAGGTCATGGCCGATGTTGCACGCGAGAAGGACGCCGGCGTACAGGTACGCGTCGTGGGTCTGTACCGGGGCGCTGGCGAGAGCCTGCACGAGAAGGCCGATGAGGACCGGTATCACGGCGAGCAGGCTGTTGGACAGGACGAAGACACCGACGACCAGGAGAGCCGGCCCCTTGAAGGTCGCGACGAAACGCAGATAGGAACGCAGGGCGGCATGCCGCTCCACCCGGCGGGAAACGAGGTTGTCCACGGCGGTGCCGACATCGTCCAGGCCGGTGCCGTTTTGACCGGCGCCACGGGAACCGATGCCAGGCGACCGTATCTCCTGATGCGGAACCCCGCCGGCCACGCTGTCCATGCCGAGATGATGACAGGCGACCGGCCGGGCCCGCACCTTGTTTTTGACCAGGGGAACGGCCGCGTCCGCACCGAAGCTCACGAGGGCCTGGCCGTCACATGCGCCGGCCCGATGTACTGTGCTCTGGCACGAGACGTGTCGGACGCGCAGAACGTCCGATCCAGTGGTGCGCCGCTACCGAGGTGTAACCGACAGGAGAAATGCTGACGGTGGCCCGGTGCGTGGCCGTCGGATATCCCGAGGGAAAGGGACGTCGAGTGGCTCGCCGCCGTTACTTCCACCTGCTGAGCGCGCTTGCCATCGCCGGACTGGCGGTCGCCTGTTCCGGCGCTGGTGGCACGGAGTCCGGCGCGGGACGCTCCCCGGCGCTCGCGCGGGAGCTGGCGGAGGCCGCGGTCGCCGCCCCGGACGCCTCTCGCCTCCCGATCCTGTTCGTGCACGGCAGCCTTGGGTCGGGCAGCCTCTTCGAGACACCGGCGCAACGATTCACCGCAAACGGCTATCCCGTCGACTACGTCGAGGCCTTCGACTACGATGCGTCGTCCTCGGCCAACTCCGTCGAGGAGGTCCTTCCGGACCTCGATNCGAAGATCGCTAGTATCCTCAAGGCAACCGGGGCGAAGAAGCTCGATCTGGTGGCACATCTCGAGGGCGCCGCGCTAAGCGAGCGGTACCTGACCAGCTCATCCGACCGGGCGAACCGGGTCGCGCACTACGTCACCGTCGGAGGCTCGCTCGCGGGTAGACCCCCGGCCGGAGTGCCCACCCTGGCGGTCTGGGGCGAGAACGATCCGACCCGGCGCGTCGAGGGGGCCGTCAACGTGCGGTTCGTCGACCAGGACCGCGCCCAGCTCCTGACCTCGACGGCCACCTTCAGGGAGATGTACCGGTTTCTCACCGGAACCACTCCGCACACGACCGACGTGGTGCCGAAGCAGGGCCCGATCGAGATCTCCGGCCGGGCCCTGCGCTATCCGATGAATGTCGGTGTGCGGGACGCCAGGCTGGAGGTTCACCGGGTCGACCCACGGACGGGTCGGCGGGGGGCGAACAGCCTCAAAGGTTATTTCCACCTCTCCGGCGACGGATCCTGGGGTCCGTTCCGAGGTGACGGCGCCTCCACCTACGAGTTCGTGATCGTACGCGGCGGGGAACCCGACCACCACTTCTACTACCAGCCGTTCCGCCGCGACGATCACCTCGTACGTCTGCTGACGAGCCAGCCGGGCCAGGAGATCGGCGGCGGGATGGAGACCGGTCCCGGGCACACCGATCTGGTCGTCGAACGCCCGCTCGAATGGTGGGGGGACCAGGGGAACGCCGACGACGTCCTCAGCATCGACGGGAAGAACGTGCTGAACGCCGCCGACGCGCCCCGGTCCAAACTGGCCCTGGGCGTCTACCTGTTCGACCGGAATTCCGACGGCGTCACCCACCTCACAATGCCGATTCCGGCGTATTTCGGGATCGGCTTCATCACCGGCGTAGATGTGTTCATCCCGGCGGGTGAGCGCTCGGTCGAAGTCGCGATGACGCCGCGGGGAAAGACAGCCCACCGGAGCGTTCTCCAGGTGCCCGCCTGGCCGTCGGACCGGCATCGCGTCACTCTGCACTTCACCGGCGAGGGCTGAACGGAGGCCGAGGGTGGCCCTGCTTGGGCAGGGCAGGGCCACCTGTCCATAGCCCCCCGACGGAGGTCTTGGGCGTCGCGCCCGGCCGCGGCTCGGCATCACGCCGGCCCCGCCCGGCGGAGGTCGCGGCTCGACGCGGGGCGGGACCGGCCTGCCACCAAGACTGACGCAGGCGACCGGGATCCGGAAACGTCAGTCAGGCATGCCTTTCTCGTATGGGCCACGAGTCTCGGAAACTTGACCCCCCACATCTGGTTGATCAGTTGTGGTTGGGTCGCTCCCTGACTACCGCTGGACCCCGTTGACCGAACTACCCGGCCGTCTCGGCGGTCGCATCCGCACGGCCTTGGCCGAGGATGTCCCGGCGCGAAACGCCGAAGATCGCGAATAGATGGCCGAAAGCGAAGATATTGGGAGGCGAACCGGTTTACGGCCGCCAAACCGTGCCTAACCCTCCACAGTTGTCCGCCGCGACGGGCCGTCGGACATCGAGGAGCGAGGCGGCATCGGTGGGCATCAGGCCCGGATCGCGCCGCTAGGGCAGCCCGGATCGCCACGGGACGAAGACCTAGTTCCTTGGGTGGAACGAGCTCTTTCCAGGCGGCGGGTGCGCCTCCTGTCACCCCGGCCGGCGGCGACAGCACGCCACCAGCAGCCGTCGCTGNCCGNAAGGAGTCAGACACGACANCCGCCTTACCANAAAANCCCGNAAAGATNGGGNAAACCGCCGATCCCGCGCTGTCGGATACCCGACAGTCGAGCATTCAGCCGGACATCTGTGCCCGTTTGACATGGCGTCGTTATCCTGATGTGTCGACTGACGGAGGACTGATCGCCCGATTTCACTCCGGCCTTCACCGACCGTACCGACATGGAAGGCCGTTTCGATGTCGTACGAATCTGGACCTTACCGGGTATCGCCCAGGCTGCTGGCCCGGGAGGACTTCCGGGCGGCGTGCGCGACGCGGGACTTCCGCACGGTGTTCCGGCTGATGAAGAAGTACGACGGTGCCAGCCAGAATCGCATCGCATCTCCGGTGGAAGGGCTCAGCCAGAGCAGGGTCAGCCGGATCATGCAGGGCGAGGACCACATCGCCCGGCTCTCCCTGATCGAACGCATCACCGACGCGCTGCGCATCCCGGGCAGTTATTTCCACCTGGCCGCACGGCCGTGGGAGGCGGCACGGGACGTGCGCGAGCCGCCCGGGCCGCCAACGGTTCCGGCCGGATCCGGCCCGACGCCGGTAGCCCACGTCGCGACCCCCTCCGTCGACCCGGCCCCGGCCCCCGGCCCCGTCGTCGCCGAGAGCCCGGGCCGGCTCCCCCCCGGACCGGGGGGCCTGGTCGTCGAGGAGGACCGGGCCGAACTCCGCTACGACGACAGCATGTACGTCGCCCACCAGCGAAGACGTCTTCTCAACGCCGGCAGCGAACCGGTAACCCGGTATCTGATGCGGATATCGGTCGACCGGTTCCCGGGAGATCCGGAACGCTCCGCGCGGTTGTACCGATCCGATCCGCTGCGCTGGGAGGACCTCCAGCTCAGCGCGCACTGTGGCGGCGAGCAGATGGCCTGGCAGGTCAAGACCGACTGGGACGCGCTCAAGGAGGTCTGGCTGCTCTTCGAGAACAGCCGAGGACGATTTCCGCTCTATCCCGGCGAATCGGCGTGGATCAACTACAGCTACCAGGTAAGCAGGGAGAAGTGGGGGCCGTGGTTCCAGCGTGCCGTGCGGGTACCGACGAGTTTCCTCTCGGTGCGGCTGGACTTTCCGGCCGAGCTGGATCCCGTGGTCTGGGGCATGGAGACGTCGATGACCGCCGATGCCTTCCCGTTGCGGACCGCAGTCGCCCGCACCGACTCCGGCGACCGGCGGATCTTCACCTGGTCGACCACCGAGCCGCCGCTGCACGCCCGCTACCGGCTGGAATGGAACTTCCGGGCCACCGTGCCGGAACGTGATCCGGCCACGGAGACCGGAACACGTCCCAGCGATCAGATGGCGGCCGTCGGCATCGTGCAGGAGGGTGAGGCGATCCTGCGGCAGCCGGCCCGCCCGTTCGCTCTGCCCAACGAGGCCGAAGACGCGCGCCGGGTCGTCGCCGAACTGTCCTCCGCCCTCGAACGGGTGTCCGCCCTGCACACCTTCGGCAAGGGCCTGGGCATCGCCGCGCCGCAGGTCGGCATCAACCGCGCCGCGGCGATCGTGCGTACCGCGGGCGGCGACACGCTCACGCTGCTCAACCCCAGCGTCATCGAGACCTCCCGAGAGACCGACGAGCAGTACGAGGGCTGCCTGAGCTTCTTCGACGTCCGTGGCCTCGTCCCCCGGCCGCTGGAGCTGCACGTCGAACACACCGATATCGATGGCAACCGGCACATCACCGTCTATCGGCAGGGGCTGGCGCGGCTCGTCGCTCACGAGATCGATCACCTGCACGGTCAGCTCTACACGGATCGGATGCGGGCCGGAACCACACCGATCCCGGTGGAGCAGTACCGGGGTACCGGCTCGGCCTGGTCCTACAACCGCTGACCAACCCGAACGCACCCGCCCCGCGGGCGGCACGTCGGCATGCCGACGTGCCCACGTGCCGACGTGCCGACGGCGCAGCGCCGGGACCGGGTGTCCGACACGGACTGTTAGATCCGACATATGACATGGTTCCCTCGTGCCGTATAGTCCGGAAAGCAGGCGATAGGTGCGGGTCCGCCGGAACGTCGACACAGATTTTTTCGGAACCTGGTTAGAGACTGCCGGCAGCGGGTAGTGGAGGCTCGATCGCCACGCGGCGGAACAGATTCCCCACGCATCGCGTATTGTTTACCGTCAGCGTGACGACCCAGCCACGAACTGGGGATTTTCAGCCCACTGAACAACCTCTAGGATCGGGCGCGCACGCGGGCGCGAAACACCATTAAAAAGATCGGGACAAGTAAGTGGGGTGCACTGTGTGCATCCTCACGTACTCTTGTTTTTCCCGGGTCACTCTCAGCTATGTTCGTTGCCGTGCCGTCACCTGATGGCATGCGTCGGGCGGCACGCCGAATCCTGCCCCCGCTCGACGAGAATCAAACCTTTGGCAGGAGCGGGGGAACCAATTCCGGGCGCCGATAAAAGACGTCCTCGGGGTGAAGCCGCGATGCGCGGCCGGGCATTCCCAGCCCGAACCCGACAGCTCACCTCGCAGGCGTGGGGAAGGGCAACTCAATGTCCAACGCTCGTTCGCTCGCTCGTGGTCTCAACCGCATCAGGCTCGGTTCCCGGGCCTTGATCGCCGCCACCACTCTCGCGGCCTCGATCGGCGGTGGCCTCGCGCTGTCCCAACCGGCCAGCGCGTCGACGAACGCCGACCACTTCCTCTCCAAGGTGATCCCTTGTGAGTCCGGGGGGAACCCCCGCGCGGTCAACTCCATCGGCGCCGGCGGGTTGTTCCAGTTTCTGCCCAGCACCTGGCACGGGGTCGGCGGCAAGGGTCTGCCGCAGCACGCCAGCGTCGCCGAGCAGTGGCAGCGCGCCCGCATCCTGTACGCCCAGCAGGGGACGAGCCCCTGGTACGCCTCGAAGCCGTGCTGGGGTCACAAGATCTGAGCTGCCCGACTTCCCGCGCCAGCCTTCACCGTCCGCGCCCGGCCGGTACTGATCGGCGCGCGGTCAGCAGCCCCGTGTCCCGTCCGGGACACGGGGCTGCGCGCTACGTTTCCCGGTCACGGTTTCCCGGTCACGGCGACGTCGGCCAGCTCAACTTCCGCGGCCCCGCCCGGCGGAGACCCGGCGGACCCACCGATCGGCAGGCTCAGCCGATCCGACGGCGGCGGGCGATCTCGGCCAGCGTGATCCCGGCGGCCACCCCCGCGTTGAGGGACTCCACCGCACCCGCCATGGGGATCCGGACCCTCACGTCGCAGCGCTGCTCGACCAGCCTGGACAACCCGCGTCCCTCGGAACCGATCACCAGGACGAGGGGGTCGGTCGCCATCGTGAGCTCGTCGATGCTCACTTCACTGTCCGCGGCCAGACCGACAACGAACTGGCCGCCCGCCGCGTAGGAGACGAGCGTGCGGGCGAGGTTGGTGGCGCGCGCCACCGGCAGCCGGGCGGCAGCCCCCGCCGAGGTCTTCCAGGCCGCGGCGGTCACGCCGGCGGCCCTACGCTCCGGAACGACGACGCCGTGGGCACCGAAGGCGGCGGCCGAGCGCACCACGGCCCCGAGGTTGCGAGGATCGGTGACCCCGTCCAACGCCACCAGCAGACCCGGAGGGGACGAGCGCGCGCGGGCGAGGAGATCATCCGGATGGGCATACCGGAACGGCGGTACCACGAGGGCGAGACCCTGATGCGGAGCGGTGCCACACATCCGGTCGAGATCCGTGCGGCCGACGTCGGCCACGGCGATCCCGGCCCGCCCGGCGAGCCGGCGGGCGTCGGCGAGCCGCTCGTCGAAGTCCAGCCCGCCGGCGATGAAAAGGGTCGACGACGGTACCCCGGCCCGCAGCGCCTCGACCACCGCGTTGCGCCCGACCACCAGCTCGTCGCCCTCGGTCCGCCGTGGGCGCCCGGCCCCCGCGGAACCCCCCACGGCGCTCGGCCCGGTGGTGGCCGCAGCTGCGACGGCGCGGCCACCATCCCCGCGCCGGCCGGCGGCCGCTCGACCCCGCTCGGCTCCGGCCGAGGCGGAACGGGCCGCCGCAGCCGCCGCCGCACGACGCTGGGCGGGATGGCCGGGGCGCAGCTGCGCGGGCGGAGTGGCCCCACGGCCCTCCAGCGCCTTGCGGCCGTGACCGCCGCTGCCCGTGGAGGCCCCCTTGCGGTGGGAACCGGCCTTGGCGGCCCGACCGCCCTGACCGCCGCGGGCGATCCCGCTGTCCCGGCGAGCGGCGCCGGCCATCAGGACNACCGACCAGTACACGCCCGGGGAATGACCATGTGACCACGGTATACGGCGGACGACACCGGCGTGTCGGGGCGCGCTCGGCGAGAGCTCGGCGGGAACTCGGCGGAGGAGCTCTGCCATGGGCATACCTCGACATGGCCGTTTCCGGGGACCCGGCGCCCTATCCTGAGGGCCGGCAGGCCCACGGCCCGACCTGATGTGGTCCGGCCGCTCCTCACCGGCGTCAGGAGGGTCAGGTGCGCATCGTTCTTCCACCCGCCGCCGGGTGGTCGCGGGCCGAAGACCGCTGGTGCCCCATGGCGAAGGCGGGGAACCACCTGATCAACATCGACGATCTCGATGCCAGTCTCACCATGCTCGGCGGAGTGGAGGCCTACGGTACCGCGCTCGTCACGGCTGCCGGGCCGCGCGGCACGCCGTCGCGGGCGTTCGGCGGGTGTGCTCCCCGACCTGGCGGTGTCACCGCCGCGGCGGNGACATTCCTGGAGAATGCCCGGCATAGAACGTTGAGCGCCACCTCCCGGCCCGGCGGCCCAGGCGGACCCGGGGAGACGACGTGACGACGCGAGCGGAGGTGCGGGTCATGAGCGGCGGCCGCGTGACCACGCCGATCGGCAGGCCCGGGGTTCCCCGGGATGCGGGGGCCCTGCCACCATCCACCCCCGGCCTTTACGCTCTTTTAGGGTCGCCCGCCGACGATGGCGGGCGCGTCGGATCAGGTCGCCGGCACGGCGATTTACACCCTCGACGTGCCGTGGGGGAAGCTGGGAGAATACATCTCCATGAATGTGTGATGACCAGCTCGACGAGTGCGACCACTTCGGTCGATCATCGGGCGCGCGCCGTCGGTGTCCCGAGACGGCCACGGCGAGCATCGACGACCCGATCGTCAGGGGCAGGAGGCACCCAGCACATGGCTCTGCGCACACCGCCCGCATGCGTTCTCCCGGCTGTTTCCGGCCGCGTCCGATTTCTCCCGGCGGCATGACGGTGGACCTCAACCCGCATGACGACGCCCCCACGGTCGCCTACCAGATCACCGGGAGCGGGCCGTTCGAACTCGACGACGACCTGGGTCGCTGCCCGGTGTGCGCGGCACCGGTGTATGCCGACGACCGGTACTGCGAGGTCTGTGGTCACGGGCTGGAGGGTCCGCACCCCGGCCACGGCGACGCCGACCACAGCGAGGTCGACCTCGGCCAGCTCGCCGGCGTGTGCGACCGCGGCGTCCGGCACACCACCAACGAGGACGCCATGGGCCTGGCCGTCGTGTNCGGCACGCTGATCGCGGTGGTGTGTGACGGCGTATCGACCACTCCGGGCTCCGGGCAGGCCTCGGCCGCCGCGGCGGCCGCGGCCATGGCCGTCCTCGCGGATGCGGTGCGTGCCCACGGCCCGGGGCGCCCCGTCCACCACGGCACCCGCCCGTCGCGCGGCGTCAGCCGGGCCGAGGAGATGCTCGACATCCTCGAACCGTCGTATGCCGACTACAAGAAGCCGCGAACATCGCCCCGCGCGGTTGTCGGCGGGTTCTCCCCGGAGGACGCCGAGGCCGCGCTGCACGCCGCCGTCGACGCGGCCCAGGCGACCATCGCCCAACTCAGCGCGGCCGAGGGGCGGATGGCGCCGTCGTGCACGTTCGCCGCGGCCATCGTCACCCCGCCGACCCCGGACGGGCCGGGCATGGTCACAGTCGGCTGGGTCGGCGACAGCCGGGTCTACCTGCTCGGTCCGCGCTGGTGCGAGCGGCTGACCGCCGACGACACCTGGGCGGCCGAGGCCGCGCGCGCGGGGCTCATCCCGGCCAACGAGGCCGAGACGCACCGGCGGGCGCACACCCNCNCCCNCNGGCTGGGCGGCGACGTCGAGGACGTCGCGCCGCACACCGAGATGTTCCCGATCGAGGCGCCGGCCACGGTACTGGTTTGCAGCGACGGGCTGTGGAACTACGCGTCCCGGCCAGACGTGATGGCCGCGCTCGTCAACCAGCTCCCACCCCACTGCGAGGCCATCGACGTCGCCCGCCACCTCGTCGACTTCGCCATCAACTCCGGGGGACACGACAACATCACGGTGGTGGCCGCCCGGGTGGAGGACTGATGAGCGCCTTCGCCGCGGAGGTCTACCAGAACGAGTACCTTCCGGTACCGTACCGGCGCGTGGGGAATCGAGTCGCGCGACTACCATTTGAATGTCCAGGTGCCCGCCCGCGCGCTGGGAACCGAGGCGCTGGCGGCGCGGGTCAGCCTCGTCGTCGACGGCCGGGTGACGTCAAAGGCGCTGGTCCGAGCGGTTTGGACGGACGATGAGACCCAGTGGAGCCGGATCAACGACCCGGTCGCCCACTACACCGACCAGGCGGAACTCGCGGCCGCGGTGCTACGGGGTCTGGAGGCGCGTCGGGCCGACGACGAGGCGACTGCGACACTGTTGCTCGGACGCGGCGCTCAGCTGGCGCTCGCCTCCGGCAACGGAGACACCTACCGCCTCCTACAGAAGGTGGTTCACGTCGACAATGCCACAACAGGTACGGTTCGGTTGAAGAAGAACGTCAAGAAGATCGATGAGATCGATGAGATGGTCCTTGACACACGGTCGACGAGGACCCTCCGGGTGAACCGGTGATCAGGTGAGGGCACGATGCCCTACGGGGCACCTGTCTCACGACCCGACTACTGCGATCGGTGCGGAATTGGGATCATGAGTGGTCAGGAGAGGTACGAATACCGTCCGGAGGACGGCGGGCGAGCTCCCTACGGAGCAGATGCCCCCGGCCGCTCGGCTGACGGGAACCGCCGGCGTGGGCCAGCCGAGCAGACCGGCCCGGATGCGGACGGTCCAGATGGCTACGACCCGTTGGGCATCCGCCGTTCGCCAGCCGACCTGCCCGGGGTGACGGACCCGCCGCGCGGCGGCGACCCGCGCGGCGGCGACGCGTATGGCGGGTATGGCCGCGACGGCTACCCCGACCAGTCCCGGGGGGGCCGCGGTTATCAGGAGGACCCCTACGGCCCGCCCGGTGGCTATGATCGTGCCCCCTACCCACGCGGGCGTGACGAGCGGCCGGCCCCCGACGACCGGATCGACCACGGGCGCGATCCCTACGGCCGGGACTGGGGCACGCCGGAGAACCGTGGCGGTTACCCCGTCGGCCGCGACAGCCGCGAGGAGCGCGTCCCGGGCGGCTACCCCGACCTCGATCCCCGCGATGATCCCCGCGATCCCTACGACCGCGACCCCTACAGCCGCGGCCATGACGACCGGGCCGACCGCGGCGGCTACCCCACCGGCCGCGACAGCCGCGAGGAGCGCGTCCCGGGCGGCTACCCCGACCTCGATCCCCGCGATCCCCGCGATCCCTACGACCGCGACCCCTACAGCCGCGGCCATGACGACCGGGCCGACCGCGGCGGCTACCCCACCGGCCGCGACAGCCGGACGCCGGGTGGATATCCGGATCCGCGGGGCGACCTTGATCGCGAGTCGGACACGCACCGCCGGNGCCGGCGCGACGCCGAGTACGGCTACGGTGCGGACCCGCTGGGCATGGACGCCTCCGCCCCGCCCGCGCCAGCCGGCGACCGGGTCACCCAGAGCCGGGGCGGCAACCCGCGGCACACAACCGACCCGCGGCACACGACCGACCCGCGGCACGCTCGGCCCGGCGCCGACCCGCGGCTGAGTGATCCGCGACTGAGTGATCCGCGGCTGAGTGATCCGCGGCTGGGCGATCCGCGACTGGGCGATCCGCGACTGGGCGATCCGCGACTGGGCGATCCGGAACTCGGCGGCACCCGCGGCGGCCACGTCGACCCCCGTGACGCGGTCCTCGACGACCCGCGGGCCGGCGCCGGGCGTGGTGCCGGATGGGACCGGGACCGCGCGTCGGCGGGCAGCACCGTCTGGGAGGCCATCGTCGAGGCGGAGCGCGAGTACTACGACAGCGGCGACGACCACCGGGTCCCGTTCCCGACCTTCTACCCTCGTCGGGTCTTCGCCCTGGCCGGCTCTCAGATGCTCGTGGGACGGCGCAGCGAGTCCCGTGGCATCCATCCCGACATCGACCTGTCCGGAGCGCCGGAGGACCCAGGGATCTCCCGCAGCCACGCCCTGTTCGAACTGCTGCCCGACGGCGGTTACGCGGTCCGCGACCCGGGCTCCACCAACGGCACCCGACTGAACGACGAACCGGACCCCATCGAGCCCGGCCAGCCCGTTCCGCTTCGTGACGGGGACCGGGTCTACCTGGGCGCCTGGACGCGCATCACATTGCGCGCCCGCTGATCTACCAGGTCGCCTGCCGCTGTCCGGGGCGGCAGGCGACCCGCCGATCGGATCAGGCCAGATGCCAGCGCTGGCCCTCTGGAGTGTCCTCCACGATCAGGCCGGCGGCTGCCAGTCTCGACCGGATGGCGTCGGCTTCCGCGTAGTCCCGTCGGGCCCGGGCCGCGGACCTCAGATCCAGCACGACCTGCATCGCGCCGTCCAGCGCCGGCCTGAACTCGGCACCTGCGGTGGGCCACTGCTCATGCGGGTCGAGACCGAAGATGTTCAGCATCCGGCGGGTCACGTCCACCCACCCGGCCAGCTCCCGGCTGTGGGCCTTCGACAGCACCTGGTTTCCCTGACTCACCGCGCCGAACAGGGCCGCCAGCGCACGCCCGACGGCGAGATCATCGTCCATGGCGATGGTGAAATCGGACCAGGCCCGCCGCGGAGTGAGCCTCGACTCACCACCCGGCCCGGGAACCGGCACCGGCCGGGCTCCGGCCACCGTCGGCTGCGCCCCTGCCACCGACGAGACGACCTCGTCGGCCGCCAGTGCCGCCGCCTCCCCGGGCCCGCCGAGGATGTCCAACGCGTTGCGGACAAAGGTCTCCACCCGGTCGTGGGCCGCGGTGGATTCCGCCAGTGCCTCGGCGCTGTACTCGAGCGTGGACCGGTAGTGCGCGGAAAGCAGGTGATAACGCAGAACCTGCGGACGGACCGCGTCGAGGGCGTCGGCCACCAGGACGGAATTTCCCAACGACTTCGACATCTTCGTCCCGCCGGTCGTCAGCAGGCCGACGTGCATCCAGTAGCGCGCCATCTCGCCGCTACTGGGCTCGCCACCACCGGGCTCGCCACCACCGGGGCCGGGCGAATCGGCCGAAGCCGCGTTCGACGCCGGGCGGGCCGTGGCGGCGCAGACCGTCTGGGCCCGTTCGTTCTCGTGGTGCGGGAAAACCAGGTCGAGTCCGCCGCCGTGGATGTCGAAGACCGGGCCGAGGTATTTTCCGGCCATCGCAGAGCATTCCAGATGCCAGCCCGGCCGGCCGTCACCCCAGGGGGACGACCAGAACGGTTCACCGGGCCTGGCTGCCTTCCACAACGCGAAGTCGCGGGGGTCGGCCTTGCCGGGCTCGGCTTCCACGGACGGTTGCATCGCGTCGGGTCGCTGGTGGGACAGTGCTCCGTAGTCGGCGAACGCNCCCNCCCGGAACCAGACCGAACCGCCGCTGGCGTACGCGTAGCCCCCCTCCACGAGGGCCGACACCAGCGCGATCATCTCGGGGATGTGACCGGTGGCGCGCGGCTGGATCGTCGGGGGCAGGATCCCGAGAATGCGGTAGGCGTCGTCGAACGCGCGGGTCTGCCGGGTGGCGAGCTCCCAGACCGAGGTGCCGTCCCGATCCGCGTTGATGATGATTTTGTCGTCGATGTCGGTGACGTTCTGCACGAAGGTCACCGAACGGCCGGACTGCACCAGCCACCGGCGCAGCAGGTCGAAGGGCAGCGCCGTGCGGATGTGGCCCACGTGCGGGGCCGCCTGCACGGTGGGCCCACACACGTAGACGCCCACGTGACCGGGGCGTAGCGGCTCGAATGGCCGCACACGCCGCCTGCGCGTGTCGTAGAGGTGGAGACCCATCTGTCAAGGGTACGGCCCCCGCTCGATCGACGGGACCCAAGGGGAGGGTCAGCCGACCGTCAGTACCCGGTCCGCCACGACCCGGACGACCACCCTGACCTCATCCGGATCATCCCACCGGTACACGTCTCCGGTGTACTTCACCGACAGCCGGTCGATCAGTTCCCGGCCGCCCTCCTCGGTCAGGGTCGCGGTCCCGCGGACCTCGACGTAACCGTAGGGATCGCCCTGGTCGAGGAACATCAGTCCGACCCGCGGATCCCTTGCGATGTCGCGTTCCTTCGCACGTCCCCGCACCGTGGACAGCAGCAGTTCGTCCTCGTCGCGGTCCACCCACAGCACGGTCATCCGCGGCGAGCCGTCGGGCTGGATCGTCGCCAGAACGACGTAGGTCCGGGCGTCGGCAAGGGCCCTCACCGGCTCGGGAAGGCGGTCAGCCATCAGACTCCTCGGGGAGGGGCCAGGGTCGGCCCACCCTCTCATCTCCGCGCCGGCACGCAGTCAGTCGATGACAAAACGGCATANCACCGCCTGACGGGCCCGCCGTCAGGCGCGGATGACGAGCGCGGTCGCGATGGCGGCCAAGCCTTCGCCCCGCCCGGTGAGGCCGAGTCCGTCGGTGGTGGTGGCCGACAGGCTCACCGATGCGCCCAAGGCCACGGACATCGCCTTCTGCGCATCCTCGCGACGCCCGGCCATCCTGGGCCGGTTCCCGATGACCTGGACCGAGACGTTGCCGATCGCCCAACCGGCGGCACCGAGAAGCCGAGCCGTCTCAGCCAGCAGGACCGCGCCCGACGCACCCGCGTACTCCGGTCGGTCCGTGCCGAACACCCGACCCAGATCACCGAGGCACGAGGCGGTGAGAAGTGCGTCACAGGCCGCGTGTGCGGCGACGTCCCCGTCGGAGTGTCCGGCGAGCCCGGTCTCCCCCGGCCATTCCAGGCAGGCCACCCAGCACGGCCGGCCGGCGGCGAACGGATGCACATCGACCCCGACGCCGACCCGGGGCAGGATCACCGTGTTCACCAAGCTGGACGCGGGGGCCTGCCGGCTGATGGGCGCGGCGTCCACGACGGGCTCGTCCCACCGCGGGCCGCCGGTCATCCGCCACTCCGGGCGTCCGTGGACCGGGCACCCGCGAACTGAGGCTCCTCGGACCGGGCCTCCGCGGACCGGGCCTCCGCGGACCGGGCGTCGTCCGCGGGGTCGCAGCGGGCGAGTAGCGCCTCGGCGAGCACGAGATCCGCCGGTCGAGTCACCTTGAATGCCTCCTGCGCGCCGGGAATGGTCGTCACCGGCACTCCCAGAGCCTCCACCAGGCCCGCATCGTCGGTCACAGCGATGTCCTCGAGCGCATACGCGGCGCTCAGCACGTCGCGGCGGAATCCCTGCGGGGTCTGCACGGCTCGCAAACCGTCCCGCGGCGGGGTACGCACCACCCGCCCGTCGGCGTCCACCTCCTTGACCGTGTCGGCCAGCGGCACGACGGGAATCACCGCGGGATGTCCGTCGAGCACCGCAGCCGCCACCGCGTCGACCAGCTCGGGGGGCGTCAGCGGCCGGGCGGCGTCGTGGACCAGTACCACGGAGACGTCGTCGTCCACGGCTCGCAGGGCGCGGCGGACCGAATCCACCCGCTCGGCGCCTCCGGCGATCACATACACGTCCCCGCCAAGCAACTGGGCCACGGCATCGACCAGCGTCGGTGGCGCCGCGACGACAATCTGCGTCACCAGCCTGGAGCGACGCAACGATTCCACCGTGCGCACCAGCATGGGCCTGCCCCCGAGGGCTCGCAGCGCCTTGGGAGTACCTCCCCCCAGCCGCTCACCCCGGCCGGCAGCCGGCACGATCGCCGCCACCCGGGGGCTCGCCACCGGCAACCGGTGACCTTCGCCCACCACAGGACCTCCCGTGTGCCATCCGCCACGAGGGCCTGGCCGATCCAGCCGGCTCGGCGCGAGCCGCCGGTGGGCGCAACACCGCCCACCACCGTCTCGACGCCCACTCAGCCGGAACCTGAGTCGGCAACGCGCTCGGGACGGCGGTCTCCCGGAAAGAGAATGCCTTTCCGGATTATCATGCCGTGCCGAATAGATCGCCTGTCGGCCGGACGAATTACGCCTGCGCCAACGAGCCTACGATCATCCGGCGAGAACCTCGTCGAGCATGGCCTCCGCCTTGTCCTCGTTGGTGCCCTCGGCGAGCGCAAGCTCGCTGACGAGGATTTGCCGGGCCTTGCTCAACATTCGCTTCTCGCCCGCGGAAAGACCGCGTTCGCGATCGCGTCGCCACAGGTCACGGACGACTTCAGCCACCTTGTTCACATCGCCGGAGGCGAGCTTCTCAAGATTTGCCTTGTACCGTCGTGACCAGTTGGTGGGCTCCTCGGTGTGCGGGGCGCGGAGCACCTCGAACACCCGTTCCAGCCCGTCCTGCCCGACGACGTCACGCACCCCGACCATGCCGACGTTGTCGGCCGGAACTCGGACAGTCAGATCGCCCTGAGCGACCTTCAGCACGAGATAGAGTTTTTCCTCGCCCTTGATGACGCGAGTTTCAATCGCGTCAATCAGAGCAGCACCATGATGCGGGTAAACAACGGTCTCGCCGACTTGGAACGCCATGTGTCACGTGCCCCTTCCGCCTCTACCAGCGTAACACGCACGCATCGCCGCAGGTCAGACGCACGCTGCAGGNACTCAAGACCAGCAACGCCAGGGTGAGGGACCCGGCGCCGCCTTCCGGCCACCCGCTCCGGAGGACGGACACCCAGGGACTACAGATCCGCCCAGCCACCCGTCAGATCGCCGCGCACCGACATCGAAGATGTCCTACCAGGTAAAATGGGTGACGATCCGGCGGATGTTGGCTGTACGTTGAGCGCGGGCCGCATGGCGAACCCCCGGCGCGGGCCGGCACGGGGTCCCGCCCGGGCCCCGGCCCACCCGATCCNCCCGACCGGTCCCGCCGCGGCACACCGGACACATCGCGACACATCGCTATGTAACGGTCATCTCGTCATGAAAATGGGCTATCGCCACGGAACGGACGGCGCTCGCCGGGTCGCCCGACAGGTCGTGACTCCCCCCACGCCGTGATGCTGCCCACGTCCGGGGTCGCTCGGACCGATCGCCCAGGCCAGCCGGCCCGGATAGGGCGCCGAAATCCGGCCCGAGCGTGCTCCTGGGCCGGATCCGCGGGTCTCGTACCGCCCACAGCCGCCGCACGTGATGCCGGGGGATGGCTAGTGTTAGCCCCGCACGGGTGAGTCGGGAGACGGACCGTCTTAGACCGAATCATCCGGGCACCGGGGGTGACCCCTCCGCACCGGTTACGACGGCCGGCGGTGGAGGCGGCGCCACCGGTGGTCGCTCCCCGGGGCGACCGTCAACCAGCACCGGTGCGCACCCGAGGCACCGGTCTCGCGCAGGAGGAGCCACCGAGCTGTGAGCCGCCGTCTGGGTGCCCGTTTCACGTCAGCCACACCCGCCGTCGGCGGGGCGTCCGCCGCCCCGGAGTCGGGCCACGACGCCGGCCGACAGTCCACCTTCAGGCGGCGCATCGCCTCCCACCGGATCGGTGTCGCGCTCCTGGCCTCGGTGGTCGGGTCCGCTGGCCTGGCAAGCTGCGCTTCCGGCAACGACGCGGTGACAAACCTCGCCCGGACCACGACCAACAGCGTCTCGAGCGCCGTCGGCAGCATCACGCTACGCAATGTCTATGTGGCAGGCCCGCTGTCCCGGGGAGACTCCGCACAGATCGTCTCGGCGTTCTTCAACGCGGGCACCGAGCCTGACACCATCATCGGTGTGTCCTCCCCCCTGGCGGCGGGCGGCAGGGTCCCGAGCCCCGCCGAGCTGCCACCCGGTTCCGGAAAGATCTTCATTGCCGACGGCTCCGCGCCGACCCTGCAGAACGTCCAGCAGAACCTGTTGATCGGGTCCCAGGTGCCCGTCACCATCACCTTCGCCAAGGCCGGCAGCATCACCCTGGACGTCCCGGTAGAGCAGCCCGCGCCCGGCGCCTCGGCGGCTCCGGGCGCGGTCACCGGGACGCCGCGGGCAGGGCAGTCCGCCTCGCCGTCGGCCGGCGCCACGCCGGCCTCGACGGTCGGCACGACCTCGTCGACTGCCGCTNCCNGGGTCNCGNCGNCCCCCGCCGCGAGCCCTGCGGCCGGCGCCNCCNCCGCGGGCTGACCCGCCGCTGGGCTGACCCGCCCAGCGGGATCCGGCCGGGGTATCCCCATTCGCGGGTACCCGACGCCCGGGAACCCATTCCGCGCGCCGCTGTCGCCGACATGTCGGACCAGCGGACTAACGTTGCGTCCATGGCATCCACTCGCCCGTCGGCCGGCGGTCGCCCGTCGAGTCGTGCGGCCTCAGGCGGGTTCCGGTGTAACAGCTGCGGCTCGGAGTCCGTGCGGTGGGCGGGACGATGCTCGCGCTGCCAGGAGTGGGGCACGCTGGAGGCCCAGGCCCCCGCCCCACGCCGGGGGGCCGGCCTGGTCGCGGGGGGTCGTTCCGCCTCGTCCGCCGCAGTGACGGCACCGGCTCTGCCGGTCATGTCCGTTGACGTGACCGCGACGCGGCGTCGTCCGACCGGGATCGACGAACTCGACCGCGTGCTGGGCGGCGGCCTCGTTCCCGGCGCCGTGATCCTGCTCGCCGGGGAACCGGGGGTCGGCAAGTCCACCCTATTACTGGAGGTCGCGGCCCGCAGCGCCGCCGCCGGTGCCCGCGCCCTGGTCGTCACCGGGGAGGAATCCGCGGCGCAGGTCAGGCTGCGGGCGGGTCGGACGGGTGCGCTGCACGAGGACCTGTGGATCGCCGCCGAGACGGACCTCGGCGCCGTCCTGCGTCACGTCGAGGAGGTCTCACCGGCCCTGCTGGTGGTCGATTCGGTGCAGACCATCTCCGCGGCCGGGGTGGACGGAGCCGCGGGCGGGGTCACCCAGGTCCGTGAGGTCACCGCGGCCCTGATCCGGACGGCCAAGGCGCTGGGACTCGTGACGGTGCTTGTCGGCCATGTCACGAAGGATGGCCTGGTCGCCGGACCACGCCTCCTGGAACATCTGGTCGACGTGGTGCTGCACTTCGAGGGCGAGCGGCACTCCGCACTGCGCCTGGTCCGCGCGGGCAAGAATCGGTACGGACCAGCCGACGAGGTCGGCTGTTTCGAGATGGACGATTCCGGTATCCATGGCATCGCCGACCCGAGCGGGCTGTTCCTGTCCCGGTCCAGCGGCGCGGGGCTGGAGGCGGTGCCGGGAACCTGTGTCACCGTAACGGTTGAGGGCCGACGGCCACTCGTCGCCGAGGTTCAGGCCCTGGTGGCGGAAACCTCGGCGCAGATCCCCCGGCGCGCCGTGTCCGGGCTCGATCCGGCCCGGGTGGCGATGATTCTCGCCGTGGTCGAGCGCCGGGCGAAGGTGCGCTTCGGCCGGGCCGACGTGTACGCCGCGACCGTCGGCGGGGTTCGGTTGGCCGAGCCCGCGGCGGACCTCGCGACGGCCTTGGCGATCGTCAGCGCGGCCAGGGACCGTCCGTTGCCGGCCGATCTCGTCGCCATCGGCGAGGTCGGCCTGGCCGGGGAGGTCCGCGCGGTGGGCTCGGTACGCCAACGGCTCGCCGCCGCGGCCCGGCTCGGCTTTCGCCGGGCGCTCGTTCCGGCGGACCCCGGCCCGGCTCCGGACGGCATGAAAGTCACCGAGGTACCCGACCTGATCGGCGCGATCAGCAAAATGCATGAAACATAGAAAGTGTGTATTTTTCTAACCATATCGGTACTTCACGATGAGGTGGACCCCACCGGCTCCCGTCGCCCCGATAGCATCACGACAGTGGTAATGGGAGACGGTGGGGGAAGCCAAGGAGCTGAGGGAGCCTGATGGCAGGACCACCCGGAGACGACATCTTCCGGGCGACACTGGCCGCGGTCGCGCCCGGAACCCCCTTTCGCGACGGCCTGGAACGCATCCTGCGCGGGCACACCGGCGCACTGATCGTCCTCGGCCACGACAAGGTCGTCGAGGGTCTGTGCACCGGCGGCTTCGAGCTCGACGTGGAGTTCTCGGCGACCCGGCTGCGCGAGCTGGCCAAGATGGACGGCGCGATCGTGCTGTCGTCCGACCTGCAGCGCATCGTCCGCGCGGCGGTGCATCTGGTGCCGGATCCGACGGTGCCGACAGAGGAGTCCGGCACGCGGCACCGAACCGCCGAGCGGGTCGCCAAGCAGGCCGAGTTCCCCGTCATCTCGGTCAGCCAGTCGATGCACATCATCGCGCTGTACGTCGCCGGGCAGCGGTACGTGCTGGACGACTCGGCCGCCATCCTGTCCCGGGCGAACCAGGCCCTGGCTACCCTCGAGCGTTACAAGCTGCGGCTAGACGAGGTCGCGGGCACCCTGTCCGCGCTGGAGATCGAGGACCTCGTCACGGTCCGCGACGCGATCTCGGTGAGCCAGCGGCTGGAGATGGTGCGCCGCATAGCCGACGAGATCGAAGGCTACGTCGTCGAACTCGGCACCGACGGCCGGCTGCTGTCCCTGCAGCTCGAGGAGCTGATGGCCGGGGTCGAGACCGAGCGTGAACTCACCGTCCGCGACTATCTGCCGATCGGGTCGAAGGCGGGGACGCCCGCGCAGGTCCTGGGTGAGCTGTCCGCGATGTCTCCGACCGACCTGCTCGATCTCACCGTCCTCGCCCGGGTGATCGGATTCTCCGGCGGGGCGGACATCCTGGACCGGCAGATCAGTCCACGCGGCTACCGCATGCTGGCGAAGGTGCCCCGGCTGCCACGGATGGTGGTCGACCGGCTCGTCGACCATTTCGGCACCCTGCAGAAACTGCTCGCCGCCGGGGTCGACGATCTGCAGGCCGTTGACGGCGTCGGGGAGACCCGCGCCCGAGCGGTCCGCGAGGGCCTCTCCCGGCTCGCCGAGTCAAGCATTCTCGAACGCTACGTATAGTAACGCTACACACGGTAATGCTACGTGTGGTAGCCGAAGGCGACGGGAGGCCGCCTGCCGCCTCCGGCCGGCCTGGTCGCCTGGCACGATGGCGGGAATGACCAGCCCAGCCAGCACAGCCAGCACAGCCGGCCCAGCCAGCCCAGCCGGAATCAGCAGCGCGTCCGGACCACTGGCCGATCTCGTCCTGGACTGGTTCGCCGTCTGTGGCCGAGACCTACCGTGGCGCCGTCCCCTGACGAGCCCCTGGGCAATCATGGTCAGCGAGGTGATGCTGCAGCAGACCCCGGTCAGCCGGGTGCTGCCGGTCTGGGAGGCGTGGCTGGACCGGTGGCCGACGCCCGCCGCGCTCGCCGCCGAGCCGGCCGGGGAGGCCGTCCGGGCGTGGGGCCGGTTGGGCTACCCCCGGCGCGCCCTGCGGCTGCACCAGGCGGCGACCGTCGTCGTCGAACGGCACGATGGCGAGATCCCCCAACACCTCGACGATCTCCTCGCGCTGCCCGGCATCGGGACGTACACCGCGCGGGCGGTTGCCGCCTTCGCCTTCCGCCAGCGTCATCCGGTCGTAGACGTCAACGTGCGCCGGCTGTTCGCCCGGGCCGTCGAGGGAAGAGCCGACCCGCCGGCCACGGTCAGCCGCCGCGACCTGGTCGAGATCGCGGAGCTGCTGCCGCCGGACACCGAGACGGCCGCCCGGGCCAGCGCCGCGTTCATGGAGCTCGGCGCGCTGGTCTGCGTTGCCCGGGCGCCTCGCTGCGCCGCCTGCCCCCTGCTGGGACGGTGTGCGTGGGTGTCCGCGGGCAGCCCGCCGAGCGCGGGACCCGCACGCCGGCCCCAGGGGTACGCCGGCACCGACCGCCAGGTCCGCGGCCGGCTGCTCGCCGTCCTGCGTGACGCCAGTCCGGCGGTGGGTCAGGAGATCCTTGACCAGGTCTGGGACGATCCGGTGCAGCGGACCCGCGCCCTCGCCGGGCTGATCGACGACGGTCTCGTGGTACGGGTGGCGCCGGGCGTCTACGCGCTGCCCAGCTGACGTCCCTGCGGAAGGGCTCAACCCGGATCGGGAACGGCGCGGAAGCGGTAGCCGACCCCGCGGATGCTCTCGATGACCGTCGGCTGGCCGGCCGTCTCGCCCAGCCGCCGCCGCAGCCGCCGCACGTGCACGGCGAGCGTGTTCGTCTCCGTCTGCGCCGAACCCCAGACCTCCCGCAGCAGCGTCTCGCGCGGGACGACCCGGCCCGCCTGTTCCAGGAGCAGCGCGAGCAGCCGAAACTCCCGCGGCGGGACCGGGACCACGGCCCCGTCGAGGCGGACCTCGTGTGCCGCGCGGTCCAGCTGCACCCGTCCGCCGCGCAGCACCTCCGGCTCGCGCATCCGAGGCGGATACGTTCCGGCCCGTCCGATTCCGATGAACCCCACCATCGCGAGGACCTCGGGAACCCGGTACGGCTTGCCGACGCAGGCGCTGGCCCCCGCGTCGAGTCCGGCGGCGGCTCGCGGCCGGTCATCGGGGCCGACCGCGAGGAGAATCGGCACGTCGTCGTGACCGGGCACGCTACGCACCGTCCGCACGACGGTCACCCCGTCCACCACGGGCAGCCGGGCACTGATCAGCAGCGCGGCCGGATGTCGCAGACCGATCTCCAACAGGGCCAGCGCCCCGTCGGCCACCACGCTGACCTCGACACCGTTCTCGACGAAGGCGTCGAGCATGCCGTCGTCGACGTCCTCGTCCGCGATCAACAGCGCCGGGCAGCTCCCCGGCCCGGTGCCCGTCGTCCGTCTCCGCGGCCCACCGGACGGGCCGCGGTACCGACGTCCGTCGGCTGACGGGTCTACCGCCGCGACCGCCGGGCCTACCGAAACCGCCGGGTCCTCGTCTGCCGAGCCACGGTCTTGCCCCCCCGGTTGACCGGCCCCACGCGGTACCGGGAGCATCCGCGCGTCCTGTCCGCCAATCCCGCCGGCCGTCAGCCGAACCGTCCGGAGATGTAGTCCTCGGTCCGCTTTTCCTTGGGGTTGCTGAAGATCTGCGAGGTCTTGTCGTACTCGACGAGGCGGCCGGGGTCGCCGGTCTTCTCCAACGAGAAGAAGGCGGTCGAGTCGCTGACCCGCGACGCCTGCTGCATGTTGTGGGTGACGATGACGATGGTGAAGCTCGACTTCAACTTCGCGATCAGATCCTCGATCGCAAGAGTGGAGATCGGGTCGAGCGCGGAGCACGGCTCGTCCATCAGCAGGACCTGCGGCTCCACCGCGATCGCCCGGGCAATGCAGAGCCGCTGCTGCTGCCCGCCGGACAGGCCCGCGCCCGGCCGGCCCAGCCGGTCCTTGACCTCCTCCCAGAGGTTCGCGCCCCGCAGTGACTCCTCGACCCGCTCGTCGAGGAGCGCCTTCTTGCGGACCCCGTTCAGCTTGAGCCCGGCGATGACGTTCTCGTAGATGGACATGGTCGGGAACGGGTTCGGTCGCTGGAAGACCATCCCGACGGTGCGGCGGACGGCCACCGGGTCCATCCCGGGCCCGTACAGATCCTCACCGTCGAGGAGTACCTGCCCCTCGACCCGGGCCCCCGGAAGCACCTCGTGCATCCGGTTGAGCGTGCGCAGCACCGTCGACTTTCCGCATCCGGACGGCCCGATGAATGCGGTGACGTTCNTCGGCTCGATGGTCAGGTTCACGTCGGCTACGGCTTTGAACTTCCCATAGTACGCCGTCAGCCCGGAAACGTCGATGCGGGTGGCCATGGCTACCTCGACTCACGATCTTCCTGGATGCTGTTTCAGATGATCGGATCAGATGGGATGGGATGGGATAGGACGTGAGAATGGAATAGGGCGTGATCTGTGCCATGCCGCCGTCCCGAGCCAGGGTCATCACAGCCGCGAGCGTCCGGCGATCAGACGAGCGATGAAGTTGAGCAGCATGATGATGACGATGAGTACCAGGGCGGCGGCCCAGGCCCGGTCCACCGCCGCCTGCTGCGGCTGGCCGGCCTGCGAGTAGATGTACAGCGGCAGTGCGGACTGCTCCCCGGAGAACGGGTTGGCGTTGATGAGGTTCGTGCCGAAGACGGTCAGCAGCAGCGGCGCGGTCTCGCCGGCAACGCGGGCGACCGCGAGCATGACGCCGGTCACGATCCCGGGCAACGCGGTGGGGACGACCACCTTGAGGATGGTCCGCCAACGCGCCACCCCGAGGGCGTAGCTGGCCTCCCGCAGCTCGTCCGGAACGAGCTTCAGCATTTCCTCGGCGGAGCGCACCACGATCGGAATCATGAGCACCGTGAGGGCCAGGGCACCCGCGAATCCGGAGAAGCCCTGGTGAAGGGCGAGGATCCAGAACGCCAGGATGAACAGACCCGCGATGATCGAGGGAAGACCGGTGAGCACGTCGACAAAGAAACTGATCACCCGGCTGACCCGGCCGCGGCCATATTCCACCAGGTAGATGGCCACCAGCAGACCGAACGGCACGGCCAGCAGGCTCGCCAACGCGACCTGCTCCACTGTGCCGATGATCGCGTGGTAGATGCCACCGCCGACGTCACGGGCACCGATGCCGTTCATCGAGTGAGTGAAGAATCCGGGGCGCAGCCGCCTCGCACCCTTCTCGATCACATTCACGAGCACCGCGAGCAGGGGGATGACCGCTAGCAGGAAGGCGGCGTAGACCAGGTTCGTCGCGAACCGGTCCCGGGCCCGGCGGGCGCCCNCGACCAGCGTCGAGGGCACGGTCATCGCGAGGATGAAGAAGACGGCGACCAGCAGGAGGAACTGGATCCTGCTGGAGATCGAGGTCACCAGATAGATCAGGACCGTCAGGACGACGGCACCGGCAGCGGCGGCGAGCGGTACCCAGCGGGGCAGGACCCGGCCCCGCAGCTGCAGCCGGTCCTCACCGCCCGCGACGGCGCTGCCGGGAACGGTCGCGGTTTTCATGCGGCACTCCCCAAGAACTCACGCCGCCGCGCGATGATGGCGCGAGCGATGATGTTGACCAGCATGGTGACGATGAAGAGCACGAGACCGGACGCGATAAGCGCACCGCGGCCGATGTCGTTGGCCTCGCCCCATCCGTTCGCCACGTTCGCGGCGATGGTGTTACCGGCCGGCGCGAGGATCTGCCAGGAGATGTTGAACGACGCCGGCAGGACCAGGGCAACCGCGATGGTCTCGCCCATCGCCCGCCCGAGGCCCAGCATCGAGGCGCTGATGACGCCCGGCTTGCCGTAGGGCAGGACGGCGGTTCTGATCATCTCCCAGCGGGTCGCGCCCAGCGCCATCGCCGCCTCCCGATGCGCACTGGGCACCTGCAGGAACACCTCGCGGGACAGCGCGGCGACGATCGGCAGAATCATGATCGCGAGGACGACACTGGCAACGAAGATCGACCGACCGACCCCGCGATCGGTCTCGAACAGCGGAATCCACCCGAAGTAGTCGGTCAGCCAGCTCTGGATGCCCTTCATGTGCGGCGCGAGCACGAGCAGTCCCCACAGGCCGTAGACGACGCTCGGCACGGCCGCCAGCAGATCGACGATGTAGCCGAGGGCGGAGGCCATCCGGCGCGGCGCGTNCACCGTGATGAACAGAGCGATACCCACCGCGACCGGAACAGCGATAATCATTGCGATGGCA
This sequence comes from Frankia sp. Allo2, assembly GCF_000733325.1. Classification (NCBI taxonomy): domain Bacteria; kingdom Bacillati; phylum Actinomycetota; class Actinomycetes; order Frankiales; family Frankiaceae; genus Frankia; species Frankia sp. Allo2. The sequence continues at coordinate 498,615 of NZ_JPHT01000001.1, read as the reverse complement.
GCGGTGATCATCGTGCCGAACAGCAGTGCGGCGATGCCGAAAACCGGCGGCGTGGCGTTGGGGAACCACTCCTCCGTGGTGAAGAAGTTCCCGGTATTGGCGCCGAGGGCATCGGTGGCGCGCAATACCAGGAAGGCCGCGATCGCGGCGATCAGTACCAGCAGCCCGACCCCGGCCGTGCGGGTGGCATTCTTGAAGATCAGGTCAGCGACGCCGACCTTGGCCTTGCCTGTCGAGGTGTCCGCCAGCCCGCCGGCCGGCCGATCACCTCCCGATGGGGCCGTCGCCGAAGCGGCACCCCGAGACTCGGCGTCCGCCGAGCTGTCCGGCTCCGTCGTCATGGGTCCTCTTCCCCTGGTGCTCCGAACTCGACTTCCCGCTCGTGAAATGCCCTGGCCGTCACCGTCTTGGCTGGTCTGGTGCTGCTGGTCTGGTGCTGCTGGTCTGGTCTGAATGCGCTGGCCGTTCCCGGCTGCTCTCACCGTCGTCGTCAACGAACGACGGGCCCGCGATGGGGCTGTTCACCCCACCGCGGGCACCGGCTAGTCCGATCGGAGCTGCGTCAGATCGACGTCAGGACAGCTTGTCAACCACCGCGCGGACCCGAGTCGCTACCGAGTCCGGCAGCGGCGCGTAACCAAGGTCGGCGATCGAGGACTGGCCCGCGTCCGACGCGGTGTAAGTCAGGAAGGACTTGACCAGCTTGGCCTGGTCGGCCGGGAGACCCGTGGTGCAGGCGATCTCGTAGGTGACCAAGTAGATCGGGTAGGCCCCCTTGGTCGCCGCGGTGTAGTCGAAGGTGAGCTTCAGATCGTCACCGCTGGCAACCTTCGCGGTGCTCAGGCCGAGGGAGGCACCATCCGTGCTCGCCTTGACGTACTCTCCGGCACCGTTCTTGACCGCGACCGTGGACAGCCCGGCGTTCTCCGCGTAGGAGAGCTCCGTATAACCGATCGAGTTCTCGGTGGACTTCACGGTCGCAGTCACCCCGTCGCTGCCCTTGGCACCCTGGCCGCCCGGGGCCTTCCAGTCCGAGCCGGAGTCGAAGGTCCAAGCGGCGCCGGCCGCGCCCTTCAGGAACTTGGTGAAGTTGTCGGTGGTGCCGGAACCGTCGGACCGGTGCACCGAGGCAATCGGCGCGTCAGGCAGAGTAACCCCGCTGTTCTCCGCGGTGATCGCCGGGTCGTTCCACTTGGTGATGGCGCCGGAGAAGATCTTCGCTATCGTCGGGGCAGACAGCTGGAGCTTGTCGACACCCGAGAGGTGGTATATAAGCGCCACCGGGCCGACCACCATCGGCAGGTCGACAGCCGTACCGGGGGTACAGCGCTTGTCCGCGTCGGTCTTCTGCTGGTCCTTCAGCGCCGAGTCGGAACCGGCGAAGGAAACCTGCTTGGCGACGAACTGCTGCCGACCGGTCGAGGACCCCGTCGACTGATAGTTGATCTTTGCTCCGTCGCAGGCGTTCTGGTACGCCTTGACCCATTCGTCCATCGCGTTCTTCTGCGCGGAGGAACCCGATCCGGTAATGGAGCCCTTCTCGCAGGCGATCGCGCTCGCCCCGTTCGACGGCTTCGCCGCGGTGCCGCCGGAGTCACTGTTGTCGTCGGTGCCACACGCCGCCACAGTGAGCAGTGCCACCATTGCAGCCCCGATGGCGGCCTGACGCTTGCCTCGGTTCACGAGCAGCCCTTCGTTCTCGCGCGCTACGGCGCCGAATCGTCCGCCCCCTGGACTGGGGCGCCGACGAGAATCGAAGCCACCTCGAATGAACGCAAGGTGAACGTCCGCGAACGCGGACCCATCACCAACCGGAACACATCCATATCACCGGCTTCGCGGTTGGTTAGCCAGCCAATGGCCAATCCGATCATGACTGTGCGCATCAAATGATCGGCAGATAGTCACTCTCGCCCATCGTCCCGAACATCACGCCACGCCCGGAACACCGTGGACAAGTGACCCTCGGTCACGGACGGGAGCGTTACGAGAACGGATGGAAGCGGACAAGAACGGACGGGAGCCTAATGAGAACGGACAGGAACAGGCGAGAGTCCGACAGGAAGAACGCCGAGCCGCCCGGAACTTGATCATTCACGGTCATCGAGCGGCATCGTCGCTGTCAACCTTCCGACGCAGCAAGCATCGAAAGTTCACCGACGCGCGTCATGTCCGGCCCGGGGGGCCGCGCCCTGCGACGCAGTGGGACGGAGCCGGCGAAGCGGCCAACCCGCGCGCCGCGCTACGCAGCTGATCAGGACCTTCGTCCTCTGTTACCAGACGTCCACTCTGAGCACAGATCGCCGGTAGCCAACCCCGCGTTCTCGTGCTTTGCTGTAAAGCAACATCGATGTGGCTGACAGCATCAACGGCGTAGCCGAAGCAACGGCGTAGCCGAAGCAACGGCGTAGCCGAAGAGCACCACGACCCGTCCGTTCCACCCGACCAGTCCACCCGACCAGCGCATCCGCCTGCGCCCGCCCACCGGGAGCCGTCCCGCCCGGCGATGAAGCGCGCCACGGCCAGCCACCGCCGCGTNGCGGGACGACGATGTCCCGTCACGCGGCGGATCGGCGGGGTCCGGCAAGCCGCAGACCGCATGGCGCGGGGCCCGCGGGTACCGCCGCGTCCGGTTGGCCGGACGACCCGGGGCCGGCGCTGCGCACCCCGTGCCGGCGGCACCAACCAGACGCGGCACGACATGCGACACGACAACGGAGGACGACCAGAACATGAACACCGTCGATAACGACGATCTTCTACCAGAACCCCGTCCGGTCATCGGGGGACGGCCACGGTCACTGGCCGAGGTGGTCACCGTCAACGATGGCTTACTCGTCCAACACGAGCTGCTCCTCGCCCCGGGAGCCACCGCTGCCGACCTGACCACCGCGATGATCCTCGTCCCCCCCACGGCCGCGCTGGTCAGCCATCACGGCGACGTGGACGTCTCACTGGTATTCCAGGAGGTTTCGCGGGATGCTCGGCGCGGGGTCGACGGGCAGCCAGTCGGACGCGGCGGCGATCCGGGCCGGACCTGAACCGTCCACTCTGGCGACCGTCCCCTCAGCGACCGTCCACTCTGGCGACGGGCCGTCAGCCGAGACGACCGCGACCGGCGCGAGGCGCCCGCCGGGGCGGCGGACCCAACAGGTGCCGGTCCCCGGGGCCACGAGCCGTGGTCGAGGCAATATCGTGGCGGGGNGGCTGTACTCACCTCCCGCTCGACCGACTTTCCGCGCTGGTATCAGGACGTGCTCGCCAAGGCCGAGCTGGCCGACAACGGCCCCGTCCGCGGGACGATGGTCATCCGACCGTACGGCTACGCGATCTGGGAACGCATGCAGGCCGAGGTGGACTCCCGAATCAAGGCCGCCGGGGCCGTCAATGCCTACTTCCCCCTGTTCATCCCCGAAAGCTACCTGCGCCGGGAGGCCGAGCACGTCGAGGGCTTCAGCCCGGAGCTGGCGGTGGTCACCATCGGTGGCGGCAAGGAGCTGGAGGAGCCCGTAGTCGTCCGGCCCACCAGCGAGACCGTGATCGGCGAATACCTGGCGAAGTGGACCCAGAGCTACCGTGACCTGCCCCTGCTGCTCAACCAGTGGGCGAACGTGGTCCGGTGGGAGCTGCGTCCCCGGCTGTTCCTGCGCAGCAGCGAGTTCCTCTGGCAGGAGGGCCACACCGCGCACGCCGACGAGGCCGATGCCGCGGCCTACGCCCGTCGGATCGCGCTCGAGGTCTACCGCGACTTTATGACGCAGGTGCTGGCGGTCCCGGTGTTCGTCGGAGTGAAGACGCGCCGGGAACGGTTCGCCGGCGCGACCAACACCATGACCTGCGAGGGCATGATGGGCGACGGCAAGGCTCTGCAGATGGCGACCAGTCACGAGCTCGGCCAGAACTTCGCCCGTGCCTTCGACATCGACTTCCTCGGCGCCGACGGAGCCCGGCATCTGGCGTGGACGACGTCGTGGGGCTGCTCGACCCGGATGGTCGGCGGGCTGATCATGGCACATGGCGACGACAACGGCCTGCGTGTCCCGCCCCGGTTGGCGCCGACGCAGGTCGTGGTCCTGCCGGTGCGCGACGAGGAGACCGTCGTCGCGAAGGCCCGCCAGATCGCCGCCGCCCTGACCGACGCCGGTCTTCGGGTGCAGGTCGACGCCCGTCCCGGGTTGTCCTTCGGCCGGCGGGTCACCGACGCGGAGATCAAGGGCATCCCGGTACGGGTTGAGGTGGGTCCGCGGGACCTGGCCGCGGGCAACGTCACCCTGGTGCGCCGGGACACCTCCGAGAAGGTGCCGGTGCCGCTGGCCGAGGTCGCCACGCGGGTGCCGGTGCTGCTGGGCGAGGTGCAGGCCGACCTGTACGCCGAGGCGCTGGCCCTACGCGAGAGCCGGACGACGGACGTCGCCACCGTTGCCGAGGCCGCCCGGGCCGCCCAGGCCGGCTTCGCCCGGATCCCCTGGCGCCTTGTCGGCGAGGAGGGCGAGGCCGAGCTCGCCGAGGAGGCGCTCACCGTGCGGTGCATCCAGACACCGGACGGCGGGATCCCCGAGGCCGGCAGCGACGCCGACGACCTCGTCTGCCTGATCGCCCGCTCCTACTGACGTCCAAGATCCCTGGCGTGGTAGCCGTCCGGGGCAGAGACGATCAGCCGCGCAGACGGGGACCGGTCGGCGGCGACCGTGGAAACCCAGGTCGGTCGTATCTTCACGAACGTATCTTCACGAAGCTTGAATGATGGGACCGGGTTAGGGGTCGTCGTCTTCGTCCACGAAACGTGGCGTAATGCGTACCGCGGTGAGTCCGCCGCCGCGCGGACAAACCGCGCCCGTCCTTCGAGAAGCGGGTTCGATCTCCCTCGACGTGCCCCTCAGAGGCAGATCGGGACCGACGTCGAGATCGATTGTATGGCCGGCGCCTCGGGATCAGGCCGTCGATTCGGCGGGGCTGGCCAGCACCTCGTTCCCGAACTCTTCGGACTTCTCCGGCGAGGAGGAGATAACCGTCCCCCGGTGCTCACCACGGCAGATCGCCGTCATCGCGCCCCGCTGTTCGATATCGAAGATATGCAGCGGCATACCGAAGTCACGGGCCAGGATGAAGGCCGACTGATCCATCACCCGGAGCCCGCGGCTGATCACCTCGTCATAACTGAGGTGCGAGAAGAGCCTGGCCCCTGGATTGATCTTCGGATCGCTGTCGTAGACGCCGTCCACGCCGTCCTTGGCGGCCAGCACCGCGTCGGCATTGAGCTCCAGCGCCCGCTGCACCGCCGGGTAGTCGGTGGTGAGGAAGGGCTGGCCATTGCCGCAGGCGAGGATGACCGTCGCCCCCTTCTCCAGCAGGTGCACCGCCCGCAGCCGGATGTAGGGCTCGGCCACCGCTGGAACGGGCACCGCCGTCATCACCCGCAGATTGTCCTCACCCAGCGCGGTGAGCTTCCCCCGGAGCAGCAGACTGTTGATGACCGTACTCAGCATGCCGATATTGTCGGCTTCGACCCGGTCAATACCCCACCGGTCCGACTGGTTACCACGGAAGAGGTTCCCGCCGCCGACGACGATCGCCACCTCCACGCCGGACTGGCGGACCGCGATGATTTCTCGGGCGAGGTGCTCCAGCGCGTTGGAATCGAAGCCGAATTCGGCGGAACCGGCGATCGCGCGACCGCTCAGTTTGACGACCACTCGGCGGTATCTCGTCACTGTCTCCCGCTTCCCCTTTTCCATGGTGCGATCTTAACGTAGGCGGGCAATGATCGATCATGAGCCCATGACCCCTCGGGTACACGGTAGAGCACCCGGCTCCCGGGCACGTCGCACGACGGGCGCGCCCGAGAGATTCCGCCGACGGCGGACCGTACCCGCAGCACCTTTCGCCGGCCGGGCACCGACGACCGCCGTCGCGATCCACCGTTATCCGACTCCGGGCAGCCGGAGGTCGGGCCCGGCGGTGCGTGGACGCCGGCGGCGGGGACCAGGCGGCGGGGACGAGGCGGCGGCGATGGATCAGCATCCCGCGCCCGGCCGGCACCATCAACATCGCCCAAGGACTACGCCGCCACTCCCGCCGACCCGAACGACCGCTCCACGCGATCACGAATCTGGATTACCGACAGACAACTTTGCCGGAGCCCGGCAGGAGAATACTGGATATGCTCGAGCCGAGGCCGTCGACGGTGAGTGGCGCGACGGATCCGATACCGCAGAGGAGCACTGTTGCGATGTTCTTACCCGGAAGGCCGTCGTTATTACGGTCGACTGCACTGATCTCTATCCTGATTAGCCTGATCGGACTGGTTGCGTGCACCGCTTCGGAGGATTCCACCGGACGCACCGGAACAGCTGCCTGCGCCACACCGGGCATAACTGAGACCGAGATCAAGGCCGGCGTTCTTTTCCCTGACACCGGGCCGTTCGCGCACAGTATGCGCGCGTTCCGGGCCGGAATCGATGCACGTTTCGGCGAAGCCAACGCCGCAGGCGGCGTCAACGGGCGGAAGATTGTCTACAGCTGGCGGGATGATGTCTCCGACCCCCAGTTGAACCTCGCCGCGGCCCGCGAGCTCGTCCAGAAGGAAGAGGTCTTCGGCATCATAGNAGGACTGGGTGCGGTCTCCGGCTCAGCCCAGTACCTCGCGGATCTGAACGTGCCGATCGTCGGACTGGGAGCCGAACCCGTCTGGGCCGCGCACGAGAACATGGTCTCGTGGCATCACTATACAGTCCCGGCCGGGTCGTCCACCGTCTGGGGGGATTTCATTCGCGGTGAGGGGGGAACCCGGAGCGCCATGGTCGACGTAGCGTTGAACGCTGCCGTGCACGACTATCATCGGCAGCTCGTTGACAGCCTGCAAGCGGCCGGTGTCAGCGTGGACATAAACTTCGAGGTGACCGCGGAGACGACCAGCTTCGAGGCGTTGGCCAGGCAAATGAAGGCGGCTAACATCGACACCCTTACCGGCGTCATCACCCCGGACGTCCTCACTCAGATCCTCCCCGCGGCCCGTGCCGCCGGCGTGAACCTCAAGACGGTGCTCCTCTCGCTCGGCTACGATCGGGCCCTGCTGACCGATCTCGGCCCGGCCCTGGCCGGCACCAACATCTACATCAGCTTCGTCCCGTTCGAGCTGAACACCCCCGCGCATCAGCGGCTGCTCGCCGCGATGACCCGCTACTCTCCGCAGACCCAGCCGCCGGAGCAGGAAAGCGCGGTCTTCGGTTGGTTGTCCGCCGATCTGTTCCTGCACGGCCTGCAAGCCGCCGGCGCCTGCCCGACCCACCAGTCGTTCCTACAGGGTCTGCACTCCGTGCACGACTACGACGGCACTGGCCTGCTCCCCAAGCCGGTTGATCTCGCGAAAAACCGCGGCCAACTCGGCAACTGCTATTATTTCATGCGCATCAGCGGCGACGGCAGTCATTTCGTACCGCTGCAGTCCACGGCCCGTTGCGGTAATTTGATCAACTGAACAATGCGCCTTCCGTGGGGAGCCTTTCGGCCTTCGCCTCGATCAGACCGCCGAATCCTAGCCGCGCAACGCGGCAGGGCGGCGATCGACCGAAGACGGCAGGCCGATCGGTGCCCTGCCAGCGCCCGGCTGCCGGCTCGGTGCCCGCGGCCGAGGAAGATACGCGGGTAAGGGAGAGCGGCCGTGGGGTGGACGGGCAACCGGGTAGGACGTTCAGGAACGGCCGACCCCCTGGGCGGCAAAAACCCCGCCTCCCTGCTGGGGAGACGGGGCTGCAACGCGTCATCTGGTCGGGGTGGCGGGATTCGAACCCACGACCTCTTCGTCCCGAACGAAGCGCGCTACCAAGCTGCGCCACACCCCGCGACCGAGATGAAGCATACCCGACGGCTCAGTGGTCCGACGGGGTGGGGTCGCCGGCCGGCACCAGGGTGAGCAGGGTCGCCTCCGGCCGGCAGCCGAGGCGCAGCGGCGCGAACGGGGACGTGCCCAGCCCGGACGACACGTGCAGCCAGGACGACCGCCCGTCGACCTCGTGACGGGACAGCCCGCGAACCCGGGCCCGGTCCAGCCCGCAGTTGGTCACGAGCGCCCCGACCCGGGGCAGCCGGATCTGACCCCCGTGCGTGTGCCCCGAAAGGGTGAGCCCCACCCCGTCCGCTGTGAACGCGTCGAGGACCCGCGGTTCCGGGGTGTGCGACAGTCCCAACGCGAGCTCAACGCCGGGCTCCGGGGGGCCGGTCACGACCGCGAGCTGGTCGCGGCGCAGCCGGGCGTCGTCCACGCCACGNAGGTCGATCCGGCGACCGCCGACCTCGATGACCGCCNGCACGTTGGTCAGCTCGGTCCACCCGCTGGCGGCGGCGAGACCACCGGCGAAAGCCGCCCAGTCCAGCGGAGCGCCCCTGGGATGGGCCTCGTCGCCCCGCCGGAGGTAGCGGTGCGGGCTCTTCAGGGTCGGGACGAAGTAGTCGTTGTTCCCCGGTACGAAGACCCCGGGAAACGAGTAGAGCGGCTCCAGCGCGGCGAGCAGGGGATCCCGGGCATCGGCCGCAGACAGCACGTCACCGGTCAGGGCGACCAGGTCGGGGACGAGCCGGGCCAGGTCCCCCAACCAGGCGAGCTTGCCGTACTGACGGGGGGTGACGTGCAGGTCGGAGATGTGCAGCACGCGCAGGGGGCGCGCGCCGGCCAACAGCACCGGGANNNNCACCCNCCGCAGGGTGTACGCCGTGCGCTCGTACAACCCGCCGTAGGCCGACACGAGCGCCCCCACCGCCGCGACACCCACGAGAGTCCTCGCCGCTGTGTGACGTGCGTTCATCGTCCCAGTCTCACCCACCGCGGGCGGGGACCTGCCGCCACCCGGCCCGGTTCCGCGCGCCGCGCCGCGCACCACCGGGCGCCGCGCACCACCGGGCGCCCCGCCGACGGAACCGGCGTGACCACCCTGCCCGCAGACCATAGGCTCCGGTGGTTATGAGCACCCTCAAGGAACGTCTGCGCGCCGATTTGACCGTCGCGATGAAGTCCCGTGACGAGCTGCGGACGTCCACTCTGCGGCTGGCCCTGGCCGCGGTGAAGGATGCGGAGGTGGCCGGCAGCTCCGCGCGGGTCCTCGACGACCCGGAGGTCTCGAAGGTCCTGACCCGCGAGGTGAAGAAGCGCCGGGAAGCGGCCGACGCCTACGCCGCGGCCGGTCGCGGCGACCAGGCGGACCGAGAGCGGGCCGAGGGCGAGGTGCTCGAGGAGTACCTGCCGAAGCAGCTCGGCGACGACGAACTGGCCACGATCATCGACCAGGTACTCGCGGGTCTGGATGTCAGCGGTCCACGAGCGATCGGTCCCGCCATGAAGTCCGTGCAGGCCGCGGTCGGCGGCCGGGCCGACGGCGGCCGGGTCGCCGCACTCGTGAAGGCCCGGTTGGCGGGCGGCTGAACGAGCCGCGTGGCCCGCGTGGGCCGGTCAGCGCCGCCGGCGCCCGCCCTGGCCCCGGCCATCCGTCCCGTCCAACGGCCCCGAGCCGCCTGAAGCGTTCAGCTGCCGACGCAGATCCGTGCCCGGCTGGCCGCCCCCGGCCGGTTGGCCGTCATTCGGCTGGGCGAGCGCTCCGAAGCCGGGTAGCGTCGATCCACCCGGCAGGACGGCCGTGCCGGTCAGCCCCCCGGAGATCTGCAGGGTGACCTCGGTGTTGAGCGAGACCTCGCTGCCCGGGGCGGGCGACATCGCCACGACGGTGCCGGGGGGCGCCGGATGCGGGACCGGCTGCGACCTGACATGGAAGCCCAGCTGGACGAGCGTCTGCTCGGCGACCTGCTGCGGCTGCCCGACCACGTCCGGCAGTGCCTTCGTCGGCACCTCGGGTTGGGTGTCGTCCGGGGTCGGCAGCGGTTCGACCGGTAGTCCGAGACCGGCGATCGTCCGGATCATCGTGCGGGACCACACCTGGGCGGGATATCCGCCACCGAAGACGTTGCGACCCTTCACATTAATCAGGGGATGCGACGTCGGTCCGCGCGGGTCCGCGAGGGTCACCGCCGCGGCGAGCTGGGGGATGTAACCCGCGAAGGAGGCGGTGCTGAACCCCTCCGCGGTGCCGGTCTTGCCGGCGGCCGGCCGGCCGATCTGCCCGTTCCCGCTGGCCGTCCCGTGGTTGATAACCCCCTGCAGCACGGCGCTGACCTTGTCCGCAATCTTCGGGTCGAGCGCCTGCTGGCAGGGAGCGCCGGTGTCGAAGGGAAGCGGCCGGTCCGTCCCGCCCACCCGCTGGGTGATCGCGAGCACGGCCCGCGCGTCGCACTTCCTGCCCCGCGCGGCCAACGTCGCGTAGGCGGTCGCCAGATCGAGGGTGCTGATCTCGTTGGATCCGAGGATGGAGGAGCCGTCGACCCGGGTGATCCCGTCCACCCCCCTGCATTCGGGATCGTTGTTGTTGTGCTGCCGGATCCGGCACGAGGTGACGCCCATACGGCGGGCCACCTCGGCCGTCTTCAGCACGCCCAGCTTCTCGGCGAGCTGGATGTAGTAGGTGTTGACCGATGACCAGGTTGCGGTCGTCAACGAGTAGAAACCGTCCTCGCTGGGATCGGCGTTTCCGTAGCAGTTCTTGCCCTGGGGATCCGGGTTCGGGAAGACGTTCGAGTGGTAGCAGAGGGGGGCGTGCAGCGTCGTGGAAAGCGGTAGTCCCGATTCGAGCGCGGAGATCAGAGTGAACACCTTGTAGGTCGATCCCGGGGAGAACGAGTCCTCGTCGACGGGATAAATCTCCTTGGTGTGGACGAAGTCCGTGGACAGGGCGGCGGGCTGTCCGTCCGCCGTCGGTCCGTAGACCCGGTTGATCGCCAGGGCGAGCACCTGGCCGGTGTTCGGCTGCACCATCGCGACGCTCGCCGCCACCCGGTTCCCGATCGGGATGACCTCGGTCGCGGCCGACTGCGCCGCCTGTTGCGCCACCGGGTCCAGCGTCGTTCTGATCGTGAGGCCGCCCTCGAACAGTAGTCTGCGCGCGTCCTCCTCCGTCGGGGCGAAGGATCTGTCGTTCAGCAGCCGCTGGCGCACGAGGGCGCAGAAGAACGGCGCGGTCGAGTCGGCGCAGGGATCGGCCGAGTGGGGCTGCCGGTTGAGCACCACCTCGCCATCGTGCGCCTGATGAAAGGCCGCCGCGTCGATGTGATGAAGTTCGAACATGCGGTCGAGGACTACGTTGCGCCGTTCCCGTGCCGCCTGCGGATGTATCGCCGGGTTGAAGGCGTTCGGGTTTTTCACCAGGCCGGCCAGCAGCGCGGCCTGCGGCAGGGTGAGCTTGTCGACGTCGACGTTGAAGTAGTGCCGCGCGGCTACCTGGACCCCGTACGCACCATCGCCGAAGTAGGCGATGTTGAGATAACGCTCGAGAATCTCGTCCTTGCTCAGATGGGCTTCGAGGTACAGCGCATAACGCGCCTCCCGAAGCTTGCGCTGGACGGTCTGCTCGGTCGCGGCCTTCTTCGCCTCAGCCGTCGTCGCGGACATCAGAAGAACGTTCTTGACGTACTGCTGGGTCAGGGTCGAGCCGCCCTGGGTGACCTCGCCGTTCTCCCGGTTGGTGAGATACGCCCGGACGAGACCCTTGTAATCCAGCCCGTCGTGCTCGTAGAACCGGGAATCCTCGATGTCGATGATCGCCTGACGCATCACCGGCGGAACCCGGCCCAAGGACACGACCTCACGGTCCTGCTCCCCGCGCAGCACGGCGAGGACGTTCCCCCGCGCGTCGAGGACGCGCGACGCCTGGGCCAGCGGGGGGACCGTCAGGTTGGCCGGCAGGTCGAGGAAGTCGTCCGCGCCGCCCTTGACGGTCAGTCCGGCCGCTCCCACCACCGGCAGGGCCAGCATGCCGACGAGCACCCCCGCCACCACGCTGATCACGCCGGCGCCGAGCAGCCGCGTGGCCACGAACCCCAGCCGGCGGGCCGATGATGCGATGGGACGAGGCTCAGGCCGGTCGACGTCGCCGAAGCGGAGTTCGTCAGGCCCGTACGGGCGCCCCGGTACACGGTCGCGGGCGGAATCCTCGAACCGCCCACGACCGGGCGTGGGGTGCCCAGGGGGCGTGGTCATCCAGGGACCTCCGTCCAGCCAGGCTGGGACACCCGTCGGAGCATACGGGCCAACATTTGATCAACAAGCGCCACCCCCGCCGCCCCGATTTCCACGAACGCCACAAGGCGGCGGCCCATCGCAGCCGATAATGCCGTGAGCTGGGACGCCGCAGTTCCAGCCCCGGCCGGCGACCCTGCCGGTCCCGGGCGCGCCCCNGACGACCGTGACAACCTCCACACCCGCTGCCCCGCCGCCCACGCTCCATACCTCCACTTTCGGGCGTCATCTCAATTCCGGCCCCACATTAGGGCAATCTCGTCAAAACGGAAACGAAGCGATGAAAAACCTACATTATCTCTGAGTCGATACCTCATTGTCACGCAACAGACATACGGAGGTCACAGACCGCACTACCATGGCGATCCGGATCAATGGCCCGGACTAGTCATTTGGACAACCACCCGTGTGGGGTCTGTGCCGTGGCCACGCCACTCCGTACGGTTTCGGGTCAACGCCACGTCACCACCCGCACGGGCCCCCTGACCCGGACTCGAGAAGAAAGGCAGGTGGCATGACCAGAAGCCTGACCTCCACCGTCAGCACGCCACGCCGTGCCAACACGACCCATCTCGTGGGTTCCGCCGTCGACGGCGACTGGACGGCTCACGCCGCCTGTCGCGACCTCGACCCGGATGAGCTGTTCGTCCAGGGCGCCGCCCAGAACCGGGTGAAGACCCGGTGCTTCGGCTGCGCTGTCCGCACCGAGTGCCTCGCGGACGCTCTCGACAACCACGTCGAGTTCGGCGTCTGGGGGGGCATGACCGAACGGGAACGTCGCGCGCTGCTACGTCGCCGCCCAGACGTCACGTCCTGGCGGAAGCTGCTCACGGACGCCCAGGCCGACCACAGATCGGCCTCCGCCGGCTGATTCAGCGGTGGTCCGACCNGTCCCCAAGGCCGATCGGATCCTTCGCCGGCTATCCCCCGCCCGAGGACAACGTCGTCCCGGTCCGGGATCACGCACATCCGCTGTCGACCGCGTTCTCTCACCCGGATGAACCGGGCTCGCCGATCAAGCTGATCAAGCGGTCCGATCCAGCCGTTCGTCACGCGCGAGCGCATCGCCGATCTCCCGCAGTCCGACGAGATCGTGCACGTCTTCCGACAACGCCTCCACCTCCACTATCGGGGTGTCGGGGTGGGCGCTGGTGAACCGCTCCCGCAGCCGCGCCTCCCGGCTCGCCAACCGGACCCGATCGGCGTGGATGCGCAGCACCGCGGCGGCAAGCGGATGCTCCCCGTGCTCCTCGAGGTTCTCGGCGGCGGCAAGGCTGCGCTCGATGTTGAGCGCCTCGGCATCGCTGTGGTGCATCCGGTTCACGACCAGTCCGGCGAGGGGCATCCCCTCCGCATCGAGCCGATCGACGAAGTAGGACGCCTCCCGTAGCGCCGCGGCCTCGGGTGCGGCGACCACGATGAACGAGGTGCCGGGATCGCCGAGCAGGCGGTAGGTCTCCTCCGCCCGCGCCCGGAAGCCACCGAACATCGTCTCCAGCGCCGCCACGAACTGGCTGACGTCGGTCAGCAGCTGGGCGCCGAGCACCTTGGTGAGGACTCGGGTGAACACGCCGAGGCCGGCGCCGAGCACCTTCACGTACGCCCGCCCGCCGGCCTTCGCCGGCGCGAGCAACAGTCGTAGCAGCCTTCCATCGAGGAAGGCCCCGAGCCTCGTCGGAGCATCGAGGAAGTCCAGCGCCGACCGGGTCGGGGGCGTATCGACCACGATCAGATCCCACGTGCCGGTGGCGTCGAGCTGGCCGAGCTTCTCCATCGCCATGTACTCCTGGGTGCCGGCGAAGGAGGACGACAGCGACTGGTAGAAGGGGTTGGCAAGGAGGGCCTCGGCCCGCTCGGAGGTGCTGTGCGCCAGGACGATCTCGTCGAACGTCCGCTTCATGTCCAGCATCATCGCGTCGAGACGACCACCGGCGGCACCGTCGACCCCGGCCACCTCGCGTGGGGTGTTGTCGAGCGCGGTCAGGCCCAGGGCCTGGGCGAGTCGCCGCGCCGGGTCGATCGTCAGGACGACGACGTTGCGCCCGCGCTCGGCCGCCCGCAGCGCGAGCGCCGCGGCCATGGTCGTCTTGCCGACCCCACCCGAGCCACAGCAGACCACGATCCGTTCCGTGTCGAGCATCGCGTCGACGTCGAGCAGTGGCACGCCGGCCGGATGCGGACGCGTCCGGCGCGCTCCCGGCCCGCCGCGACGCGCCGCCGACTGCCGGACGCTCCCCGCTGCCGGCCTTCGCCGCCCGGCGGACGGTGCCCCGGGTTCCCGCCGTGGTGCACCGGGTGACGGGCGCGCGGGGCTCATGCCACCATCTGCTGCGCCCGCAGCATCTCCGCGAACCGGTAGACGGTGCCGAGGTCGACGCCATCCGCGACCAGCGGCACCTCATACACGGGACGACCCAGCCCGGCAATCTCCGCACGCTCAGCCGCCTCCAGCGCGACGCGATCGGCGTGCTGGGCCGCCTCCCAGGCCAGCGCCTCGACCAGCTCAGGGGTGGGCTCCATCCCAGCCTCCTTGATCCCGGCGGCAATCTCCTCCCGGTCCAGCTCCCCGCGCCGGGCCAGACGGGACTCCTTCGCGCGCAGCAGGGGTGGGCGGGTCATGTTGACCACCACACCGCCGAGCGGCAGGCCGGCGCGGGTCAGCTCGGCCACGCCGTCCACCGTCTCCTGCACCGGCATCTCCTCGAGGAGGGTGACCAGATGCACGGCGGCCCGATCGGGCGCCAGCACGGCCATCACGCTGTCGGCCTGGGCCCGGATCGGCCCGACCTTGGCCAGCCCCGCCACCTCCGCGGTGACATTGAGAAACCGGGTGATCCGGCCGGTGGGCGGCGCGTCGAGCACCACCGCGTCGTAGGCCAGCCCTCCCGGGCGGGTGGCGTCGGGCCGGTTGACCGCCTCCTTGACCTTGCCGGTGAGCAGCACGTCGCGAACCCCGGGAGCGATGGTCGTGGCGAAGTCCACCGCGCCGATCCTGTCCAGGGCCCTCCCGGCCCGCCGCAGGTTGTAGAACATCTCCAGATACTCCAGCAGGGCCTCATCCGCGTCGATCGCCAACGCGAACACCTCCCCGCCGCCGGGGGCGCTGGCCACCTTGCGCTCCCGGTAGGGCAACGGAGGGGTGTCGAACAGCTGCGCGATCTGCTGCCGACCCTCGACCTCGGTGAGCAGGACTCGACGACCACCGCTCGCAAGCGCCACGGCCAGCGCGCCGGCCACGGTCGTCTTGCCGGTCCCGCCCTTGCCGGTGACGATGTGCAACCGCCGGTCCCACGGACCGGCCACCTCGCCGCTCGCTTCCTTGATCACGGTGTTCTCGCTGTCGATCACAGCGTTCTCGCTGTCGGTCACGGTGTTCTCGCCGTTCACAAGCTTGACCGTACCCGCGTGCACGGTCCCCACCACGGTGGTGAGCCGGGAGAAAACCCGCGGCGCACCGCGGGGCGAGCCAAGGTAGGGGATGTGGGGAGAGGTGACCGGAACGATGCGGCGGCGAAGGCTCGGGCCCGGTGACACGGGTGTCCGGAACCGTCGGCGCGATGCTCTAAGGTCCGGTGTCATGCAGACGAAGTGGGAGTACGTGACGGCGCCGGTACTGATCCACGCCACCAAGCAGATTCTCGACAACTGGGGTGAGGACGGCTGGGAGCTGGTCCAGATCGTTCCCGGTCCCAACCCCGAGAGCCTCGTCGCCTACTTCAAGCGTCCCAGGAGTCAGTCCTGACATGGCCGCACCGAGCGAACGCCTGGCGGCGCTGGGCCTGACGCTGCCGCCGGTCCCGACCCCGGCCGGCGCCTACCTCCCCGCGGTCCGGGCGGGCAGCCTGATCTGGACGGCCGGTCAGCTTCCGCTGGTGGACGGCCGGCTGGCCCGAACCGGCCTGGTGGGCGCGGGCGCCGAGGTAACCGTCGAGCAGGCCGCGGAGCTCGCCCGGACGGCCGCGCTCAACGCGCTGGCGGCGGCGTCGTCGGTGGCCGGCGGACTCGACGGGATCACCCGGATCATCAAGGTGGTTGGATTCGTCGCGAGCGCCCCCGGCTTCACTGGCCAGCCAACGGTCGTCAACGGGGCGAGTGAGCTGCTCGCAGCGGTCTTCGGCGAGGCCGGTCAGCATGCCCGCTCGGCCGTCGGCGTCTCGGCGCTGCCGCTGGGCGCACCGGTCGAGATCGAACTGGTGCTNGGGGGGTAGGCCAGTCCCGCCGGTGCCGGCCTCGGGGTTGCGGCGGCGCGCCGCGGCCAACAGGACAAACAAACCCCGCCTCGCCACCAACGGCTCTAGCATCTGGGCAATGGTCGACCACAAGGCTGCCCTGATCGCTCGGCTGCGCTGGTCCCCGGCCGACGGAGGCCGCCGCGACGGGGTGACGGCGCGCCATCCGTCCGCGCCGCCCGCAGCGGTGCGCGACGCCTCGACGGTCGTGCTGCTGCGCGACGCGCCGGGTAACCAGGGGATCGAGGCCTACCTGCTGCGCCGGGCGGCGACCATGGCATTCGCCGGTGGGATGTACGCATTCCCAGGTGGACGAGTAGATCCGGCCGATATGGGGCCAGACGTGCCCTGGGCGGGCCCATCGGTCGCCGAGGTCATGCACGCGCTCGACGCCGATCCCGCACTCGCCCGCGCGCTCGTCTGTGCGGCCGTACGGGAGACCTTCGAGGAGTGCGGGATCCTGCTGGCCGGCGCGGTGGCGGGCGAGGACGGCAGGCTCGGCGGCGGCCCGGAGGCGCTCAGCGATCAGGTCCGGGCCGCCGAGCGCCTCGCACTGGAACGGCACGAGCTCGGCCTGAGCGCCCTGCTCCGCAAATACTCCCTCGTGCTGCGGGCCGATCTCCTCGCGCCCTGGGCCAGATGGGTGACGCCCGAGATCGAGCCGCAACGGTACGACACCAGGTTCTTCGTCGCGGCACTTCCCACCGGCCAGCATCCCGGCCAACCCTCCAGCGAGGCGGACCGGATGCAGTGGATACGCCCTGCGGACGCCCTCGAACGCCATAGGGCCGGGACCATGGACATGCTGCCACCCACCGCGTTCACCCTCGCCGAACTATCCGAATACGCCGACGTCGCGGCGGTGCTGGCCGCCGCCCACGCCCGCGACCTGTCGCCGATCATGCCGAGGATTCTGGTCAGCGGCGGCGAAGCACGCCTCCTGCTGCCGCATGACGAGGCGTACGACGACCCGGGAAACCATGACGACCTGCGGGATGCGGGCCCCGCCGACCCGGCGTGGCAATAGCCATGGCCGTGCCCCGACAGATCACTCCCCTGGCCGCCGTGCTTCTCGCTCCGAATCCGGGCCCGATGACGCTCGACGGCACCAACACCTGGATCCTGCGCGCCGCCGGCGAGGAGGGGTGTGTGGTCGTGGACCCCGGCCCGGACCACGCCGGACATCTGGCGACGGTCGCGGCGGCCGGCCGCGTCGATCTGATTCTGCTGACCCACGGCCATGTCGACCACAGTGCCGGCGCGGCCACGTTGCACGATCTCACCGGCGCCCCGGTCCGGGCGCTCGACCCCGTCTTCCGGCTGGGATCGGAGGGGCTCACGGCCGGCGATGTGATCGCCACGGCCGGCGTCGAGCTCCGGGTCCTCCCCACCCCGGGGCACACCGCCGACTCGTTGTCGTTCCTTCTACTCGGGGAAGACAAGCCGCTCGGGGAAGACAAGCACTCCGCGGATTGCCGGGACCGGGCGGAGTCGGGCCCGACCTCCGGCGACCTCCCGCCCGGTCCGGCGGTGCTGACCGGAGACACGATTCTCGGGCGTGGCAGTACCGTGGTCGCTCACCCGGACGGCCGTCTCGGTGACTACCTGGACAGCCTGCGGCTGCTGCGGGAACTCGGCGAGACCACCGTGCTGCCCGGCCACGGCCCCGAACTGCCCGCGGCTGGCCGCGCGGCCGAGCGCTATCTGGCTCACCGCCACAACCGGCTCGACCAGGTGCGGCGTGCTCTGGTGGACGCCGGGGTCGACGCCGCGGAGGCGGACGCGGCCGACGTGGTCCGCCGGGTCTACGCGGACGTCGACCGCGCCCTGTGGTTCGCGGCGGAACTGTCGGTCCGCGCCCAGCTGACCTATCTGCGGGAGCATCCCGACGGCGCCTGATCAGCCCAGTCGACCAGCCGATGGCGAGCGGCACGTCCGTGGCAGCGGTAGCCGGACGGCCGCCTCACGCCACCGAGAGGTTCCGGGAGGCCACTAAGAGATACCGGGCCGATATCACGCAGCGGTATCGCAGCAGCATCGACGCGGCTGCGGTCGGTCATCCGACAAGACGGGATTCGAGGAAGGAGACCCAGGCCACTAAACTCTGGCACGGAGGGAACCGCCCGTGCGCAGGATGACGANTTCGACCAGCCGAAAACCGGGCGACCGGTCCGGCCCCCTACCCACCGGCCACCCGGACGGGAGGCCCCAGCCATGGTGATCACAGCTCCGCACACGGGCCCGCTACGGTGCCCCCGGTGCAGCTCGGCGGCCGTTCCGGGCGGACGATTCTGCTACCACTGCGGCTTGGAGTTCACCTCGGTCGAGAGTCCCGCGGTGGATGCTTCCGAGCGCCGGGTCGTCACCGTTCTGTTCGGTGATCTGTCCGACTTCACCGCCTGGGCGGAGGATCGCGATCCGGAACGCGTCGGGGAGATGACCGATCGGGTCCTCGCCGCCCTCGCCCACGAGATCGACGAGGTCGGCGGCCGCGTCGACAACCTTACCGGTGACGGCATCATGGCNGTCTTCGGGGCTCCCACCGCCCATGAGGACGACCCTGAACGTGCCGTTCGGGCCGCCGCCGCGATGCAGGAGACCGTTCGTCGGCTGGTGCTCACCTCCACGGGGGGTGACGATGACGGCCGGCTCGGCCTGCGGGTGGGCGTCAACACCGGCGAGGTCCTCGCGGGGGTGCAGGCCGCGCTCTCCTACACCGTGATCGGCGATACCGTGAACACCGCCGCCCGATTGTCGGCCGCGGCCACGATCGGCACCGTCTACGCCGGTCGGGAGACCGCGCTCGCCACCCGGTCCGTGGCCACCTGGCGAGAGCTGCCCGACCTGGTCCTCAAGGGCAAGCGGGAGCCCGTCCCAGCCTATGAGCTGGTGAGCCTGCGCCCGTCGAACGTCGCCCGCCCCGGACTCGCCGACGACGCCATGTTCCTCGGCCGGGACGCCGAGCTCGCCTCGCTGACCGATCTGTTCGACCTGGTCGTCGCCAACCAGTCACCCGAGGTGGCACTGATCACCGGGGAGGCCGGGATCGGCAAGACCCGCTTGGCCATCGAGCTCGCCTGTCGGGCGGAGCGGACCCCCGGCACGACGGTGCTCTGGGGACGGACGGTCCGGCACGGTGACGGCCGCGGGCTGGCGCCCCTGGTCGACGTCGTTCGCAACGCGTGCGGGGTGACCGACGGTGACTCTCTCGACCGGGTGGCCAACCGCGTCCGGCGAACTGTGGCGGGGCTGGCGCATCCNCACAGCGGTGCCCGGCTGCCACCCGGCATCGCCGACCGGCTGCTGCTGCTGCTCGGCGTTCCGCTCGACCGGCGGCCCGCCGTCGCCACCGCGGCGGCTCCGGGGGATCCGGCAGCCCGGGCCTCGCACATCGCGGAGGCCGAACAGCGGTCCGTCGACGCGACGGTGGACGCGGTCGCCCTGCTCCTCGGCGCGCTCGCGTCCTCCGGGCCCATCCTGGTCATGATCGACGATCTGGAATGGGCGACCAGCCAGCTCAGCGACGCGATGAGCCGGCTGGCCTCGGCGTTGTCCGGGCCGATTCTGCTTGTGCTGCTGGACCGGACGGGTCCACGGCTCGCCGGACTGCCCCACATCCATCGCATCGCCCTGCGACCGCTGAGCCTCGAGGCCTCCAGCCGCCTGTTGCAGGATCATCTCGGCGGGGTGCAGCTGGAGCCCCGCGGCCGGGCCGATCTGCTCTCCCGGGTGCATGGCAACCCCTTCTTCCTGGTGGAGCTGCTCAACCTGCTGATCGACCGCGGAATGCTGCACCAGTCGGCCGAGACGACCAATGGGGAGTGGCCGGGCTGGGTCCTCGAGGGCTCCCTGACGGAGGCGACTCTTCCCGCCGGGGTGCAGTCGGTGTTGGCCGCCCGCATCGACGATCTCGACCCGGTGGCCAAGGCGGTACTGCGCGCGGCGGCGGTGCTCGGCCCGCGGTTTCCCGCCGAGGCGCTGCCGGTGGTCGACGAACGGCCCGCCGAGGAGGTCACCCGCGCGCTGCGGGTACTGACCGAGCGCCAGCTCGTCCGGCCGCCCCGGGCGACGGAGACGAGGTGGCGGTTCGTCCATCCCATGGCCCGCGACGCCGCCTACGCCGGGCTACCCAAGGTCGAGCGGGCCCGTCGGCATGCCACGGCGGCGCGCTGGGGGGTGACAGCGATGGTCGGCAGCTCGCGGGCCGTCTCCACCTTCGTTGCGAACCACGCCCTGCGGGCCTATGACCTGGCCGCATCGATGAACCTTCCCATCACCGATCCAGCCTGGTCATCCCGGATGTCCGGGTTCCACGCACATGTCCGGCTGGCGCGCGAGGCGCTAGCCCGAGACGATCATCGAGCTGCCGCCGACCTGCTGGCCAACGCGCGCCGTCTGGGCCGCGGCATCATCGACACGAACGAGGACAACGTCGTGCGGGTGCTGCACGCCGAGGCCCTGGTCGCGCTGCGCCAGCTCGATGAGGCCGAACGCACGCTACGCCCCGCGCTACGCGCCGACGCACCCGTCCGGCGGGCCGCCGCCTTCTCCGTGCTCGGCGAGCTGCGCCAGAAGCAGGGACGCGCCGAGGAGGCGGCGCAGTGCCTGCTCACCGCCCTGGAATCGGCCCAACAGGCCGGTGACGACCGTGCGGAGGCCGCCGCGTTGCGCCGGCTGGGCATGCTCGAATACAACGCTGGCCGTATCGACGCGGCGGAGGAGCGCTACCGCGAGGCCCTCGCGATCGCCCGCCAGGTCGACGATCCCCGCGGGGTCGGTTGGGCGTTGCAGCACCTGGCCTGGAGCGCCACCACCCGGGGGGACTATCCCCGCGCCGAGCGGACGCTGCGCGAGGCGTCCGCGGTGTTCGACCGGCTCGAGGACACCGGCGGCCTCGGCTGGTGCCGGGGCACGGAGGCGCTGGTGCTGCTGCTGTCCGGGCAGCTCACCCGGGCCCGCAAACTCNCCCGCGAACTGATCGAGCTAGCCAGTTCCGTGGGCGAGCAGTGGGGGATGGCCGTCTGCCTCACCATCGACGCGATAGCGGCCGCCGAGCTGGGCGACATCGCCACCGCCGAGACCCACGCGGAGCGGGCCGCTGAGCTGTTCACCAGCATCGGCGACGCGTGGGGAACAATGCTGACCCTGGTCGCCCGTGGGCTGGCGGCCCGTGGCACCGGCGAATCGGCCCGCGGGGCGGAGTACCTGGAACAGGCGTGTGCCGAGGCGGCCGCCCGCGGGCACGTCGTCGTCGGCGCGCTGGCCCGGGTGCTGCTCGGGCTGACCTGGCTCGACGCCGGCGAAGTGGACAAGGCTGGGCAGGCCGCCGAGATCGCGCAGGCGGACCTCGCGCAGCTGGAGCTGCGCCCGCATGCCCAGCTCGGGGCAAAGGTACTGGTCGCGCAGATCGCCCGGGCCCGCGGGCGGCTCGATGAGGCGACCGAGCTGTTGCGGGAGGCGTTGTCGGCAAGCGAACCGGCAACCCTGATGTTCCCCCGCCGGCAGGCGTACGCCCATCTCGCCGGCATCCTGTTGGATGCCGGGCAGCCCACCCAGGCTCTCACCGTGGCCCGGCGCGCGGTCAACGTGGATGCCGAGGACGTACGCGCCCAGGTGCTCGGTTACCGCGCGCTCGGCACCGCGCTGGTGGCCAACGGCGATCTGGAAGGCGGTCGTGCCGCCTATCTGCGGGCGCTGGCGGCCGCGACCGCCACGGGGGCTGTCAGCGAGGCGCCGCAGACCCGCAGGCTGCTGGCGAGACTGCCGGTCAGCGGGGCCGCCGACGGCGCGACCATCACTCCCGCGGGCCTGGCCGGGACGGCCGGATGAACCGCTGGAGCGGTCACCTCCCGTGGCCGGGCCTTGCGCGCGTCAACCGGCGCTCGAGGCCCCGGCGGGACCTCGAGCCGGTCGCCGGTCGCCGGTCGCCGGTCTCAGCGTGCGCGGCGGGAGAGGCGTTCGCGATCGAGCAGCACGACCGCGCGGGAGTCCAGGCGCAGCCAGCCCCGGGTGGCGAAGTCGGCGAGCGCCTTGTTCACCGTCTCCCGGGACGCGCCCACCAGCTGGGCCAGTTCCTCCTGCGTGAGTCCGTGCTCGACACGGACACCGGCGGCCTCGTTGCCGGGCTGTGCCGGCTCGCCGAAGCGTTCCGCCAAGTCGAGGAGGGCTTTCGCCACTCGCCCCGGCACATCCGTGAACACCATGTCGGCAACGTTGTCGTTGGTACGCCGCAACCGGCGGGCCAGCTCCCGCAGGAGCATCGCGCCCGCCTCCGGGCGTGATCGCAGCCAGGGACGCAACGCGGTATGTTCCAGCAACAGCAACGATGCATCCGTGACTGCCGTAGCGGTAGCCGTGCGTGGGCCGGGGTCGAACAACGACAGCTCCCCGAACAAGTCTCCGGGACCCATCACGGACAGCAGGTTCTCCCGGCCGTCGGCCGACTGACGTCCTATCTTCACCTTTCCGGACAGGACGATGAAGACCCGGTCCCCGACATCTCCTTCACGGAACAGCACGTCCCCACGGGTGACATCCTGCCGATCAAGATGGTCGGAGAGGGCCATTCGGTCCTGCTCGGACAGCCCTACGAACAGTGGTACACGGGCAAGCAGATCCTCCACGGTCCTGAGCATGCCAGGACTATCGGCAGAGAGCACGGCCAGGGACCCCCAGATGGCCCCGACAGGCCGATCGACAGGGCTCCGACGGGCCGATCGACACGGCCCGACCCGGACCCGACGGGCCGATCGACACGGCCTAGCCCCGCGCGGTCAGGCGGCTCGATGCTTGCCCGGCGGCGGTCGGCGCAGGCGCCGCCGGTAGCGCTCCAACGCGGCGGGGAGGCCCTGATTGACGAAGGTGCTGACCTCGTCCGGCCGGGCGTTGTCGAGGAAGCCCTCGAGGCCCTTACCGGTGTCGGCGGCATTCAACGGACGTTCCACCCGTTCCATCGCCAGCAGAAGGCCGAGAAGCAGCAGGGGAAAGGTGACCGCGGCAATGACAAACATGACCTCTCCATGGTGGCCGACCGGCGACCATCGCATGCGACCGGGGGTGGGTGTGTCGCGCATTGGCCACCTGGCCGGGGCCCGTTCGGACCACCCGGCCGCGGCGCCGGACGGGCGGATCGACCGGCAGATACGCTGCCAGACATGCCCGCAACCGTCGACGCCGCGGCCGAGACCCCGCTCGCGAAGACCCGGCGGGCTCGCCGGATAGTGCGTCTGCTGGGCGATATCCATCCCGACGCCNGCATCGCGTTGCACTTCGACAACGCTCTCGAACTGCTGGTTGCCACCGTCTTGTCGGCCCAGTGCACCGACAAGAAGGTCAACGAGGTCACTCCCGGAGTGTTCGCCCGTTATCGGACCGCAGCTGGCTATGCGGGCGCGGACCGCGCCGAACTCGAGGACATGCTGCGGCCGACCGGGTTCTTCCGTGCCAAGGCGAACTCGCTGATCGGCATCGGCGCGGCCCTGACCGAACGCTTCGACGGTGAGGTTCCACGGTCGCTGGCGGCCCTGGTGACCTTGCCGGGCGTCGGTCGCAAGACGGCGAACGTCGTGCTCGGGCATGCGTTCGACATGCCCGGAATCACCGTCGACACCCACGTCGGGCGGCTGTCCCGCCGCTTTGGGCTGACCACTCAGACCGACCCCGTCAAGGTCGAGTCGGACCTGGCGGCGCTCATCGAACAGCGGGACTGGACCATCGCCTCCGATCGCATGATCTTTCATGGGCGACGGATCTGTCACTCGCGCCGCCCGGCCTGCGGCGCCTGCGGGCTGGCCCGGCTGTGCCCGTCCTTCGGGCTCGGCCCCACCGAGCCTGCCGAGGCGGCCCGGCTGGTCCGGGGAACACGCAGCGACGTCGAAACCCTGCGATGACCGAGCTGCCAGCCAACGCCGACGGCGCCTTCGACACCGACGGGACTACCGTCCCCCCGCCCCCGGCCTGGCTGCGCGCTCTGGCGGAGAAGGCCGGGCAGGCCCTCGTGACCAGCCGGACCCATCCGGGTCATGCAGGCGCGGATGCTCGACCGGCCGCCGTACTCATCCTGTTCGGCGATGATGGCCCGGAGGGGCCGGACATCCTCCTGCTCGAACGGGCGGCCGAGCTGCGCAGCCATGCCAGCCAGCCCGCGTTCCCCGGTGGCGCCACCGACGCGACAGACGAGTCGCGGGTGCACACGGCGCTACGCGAAGCCGAGGAGGAGGTAGGGCTCGACCCCGCGGGGGTCGAGGTGCTCGCCGTCGCATCCCCGCTCTACCTGCACGCCAGTCGTTATCTCGTGACCCCGGTGATCGGCTGGTGGCATACTCCGTGCGCGGTCGTACCCGTCGATCCCGCCGAGACGTCGTCGGTCGCCCGGGTGCCACTCGCGGAGCTGGCCGACCCGGCCAACCGGGTCATGCTGCGCCACCGCACCGGCCTCGCCGGACCCGCCTTCCGGGTCCGCGGCATGCTGGTGTGGGGCTTCACCGCGGGCATCCTCGATGTTCTTCTCCGTCTCGGCGAGTGGGAACGGCCGTGGAACGACACCGAGCTCATCGACTACCCGGTCGCGCGGGCCACGACCAGCGGGACCCCGGTCGTGCCCGCACAGACGACCAGCCCACCGGCACCGTCCCACCCACCGGCACCGTCCCACCCACCGGCACCGTCCCACCCACCGCTACAGTCCGGTCCACTGGACAAGTCCAGCCCGCCGGCGGCACCGGCATCGCCCTGCGACGAGAGGCACNGCTGATGACCAGCACCGCGGACCGTGACCATGCGGGACCGCGACCGTCCATCCACTCCTCCCGGCAGGGGCGGTCACGACGGCCGGATGGTATCCAGCACCCGCCCGCTCGGGTGGCCTGGATGGACCGGACGGGCTGGACCAGGCGGACAACCCGGCTGGGCCGGCTCACGGTAGCCCTCGGGCTGGCACTCGGTCTGTTCCTGGGCGCCGCGGGTTGCGGAGGCTCGGGCAAGGACGGCACGTCGACGGGGCCCTCCCTCACTCCCACCGAGGGAGCGGGCGGCCTGCAGATCTTCGCCGTCACGGGCCTGCCGAACCTGCACTTCTCCGCGATGGAACTGGTGGCCAGGCCGGGGCGGATCCGCGTCGACTTCTCGGTCGCGCCGCAGTCCCCGCCGCACAACTTCGTCATTCCGCGGATTCCCGAGGCACACACGCGCATCGTCTCCGCGGGAGAGTCACAGAGCATCACCTTCTCCGTGACGGAACCGGGTAGCTACCCGGTGGTCTGCACTCTGCATCCCAACATGACAGCCACACTGAAGATCCTCTGAGTCGAACCGACGCCCGCCGTGCTCAACGTCCTGGACATCGTTCTTCTCCTGCTCGTCGTACTCTTCGCGATCTCCGGGTACCGGCAGGGCTTCCTGGTGGGCGCGCTGTCGTTCGTCGGCTTCCTCGGCGGTGGTGTGCTCGGTGCCAAGGTTGCGAAGCCCTTCGCCGAACTGATCGGCCAGGAGAGCCACGGCGCCATGGTCGGTCTCCTGGCCGTGCTCGGTCTCGCCCTGGTCGGGCAGGTCGCGGGCACCGCGATCGGGGTCGCCAGCCGGGACCGGGTGACCTGGCGCCCCGGCAGGGCCGTCGATGCCGCCGCGGGTGCGGTGCTCTCCGGCTTATCGGTGCTTCTTGTCGCCTGGCTGCTGGCGACGGCCGTCGATCGATCGCCCTTCGAGTCCCTCGCCCACTCGGTCCGGGAATCGCGGATCCTCGCCACCGTGGACGCCGGGATGCCCAACGAGGTCCGCAGTGCATTCGCCGACCTGCGCCAACTGGCTGACGACAACGGCTTCCCCGAGGTCTTCGCCGGGCTCGGCGGCGGGCGCATCGTCGCTGCCGATCCGCCCGATCCCGCTTCCACCCGGACTGCCGGGGTCCGCAACGCGGCGGCGAGCATCGTGAAGATCCGTGGCGTCGCCAGCTCCTGCGACAAACGGGTCGAGGGATCCGGGTTCGTCATCGCCCCGCAGCGCGTGATGACCAACGCGCACGTCGTAGCCGGAGTGCACCGTCCGGTGGTCGTGCTGGCCTCGCGCACCCTGCCTGCCGAGGTCGTCCTGTTCGACCCCGACCGGGACGTCGCCGTGCTCCGCGTGCCGGACCTGCAACGGCCGCCGCTGCGGTTCCGGACAAACCCACCGGCCGCGGCCGAAGACGCCGCAGTGATCGCCGGTTATCCCCAGGACGGGCCATACACCACTGTGGCGGCGCGCGTCCGCAACCATCAGACCGCCCAGGCCCCGGACATCTACTCGCACGGCCTCGTCCTGCGCGACATCTACGCGGTCCGTGGACGGGTGTTGCCGGGAAACTCCGGTGGACCCCTGTTGTCCGAAAGCGGAGACGTCCTGGGCGTCGTGTTCGCNGCGGCCGTCAACGACAGCGACACCGGTTACGCCCTGAGCGCCGCCGAAGTGGCCAGGCCTGCCGCCGCCGGGGTGATCGCCACGGCGGAGGTGAGCACTCAGGGGTGCGACTGACCTCCCGTACTCCCGCACCGGTGGCCGGGCGACGCTCAGGGACGAAGCCAGCCGAGCAGTTCGGCGTTGACGAGGTCGGGGGCCTCCTCATGCGGGAAGTGCCCGATCTCACCGAGCAGACGCCAGGTGTAGGGGCCGCTGACGTAACGCCCGGAGCCCTGGGCGGTGGACGGCAGGAAACAACGGTCCATTTCCCCGTGTATCTGCAGGGTCTCCATCCGCAGCGACCGACGGAGGACACTACCGAAACGCGCCCCATCGGGCCGGAATAACGACCGGAAGATCCACCGGTGGTACTCCAGGGAGCTGTGCGCCACCCCGGGAACGCGCATCGCCGATCGATATCGCCGCTCGGCCTCGGCATCCGGATACCCAGGTCCTCCCCAGCCGCGTAGCAGCGTTGCGACGTGGGCGGCGTCCTCGGCCACCAGGACCCGTTCGGGCCGCCACGGCAGCTGAAAACCGAGCATGTACCGGCTGGCGACACCCTGACCACGAGGATCCGCCGCGATCTGGTGCCGCAGCCGCAACGGATGGGGCATGGCCAGGATCGCGAGTCGACGCACCACCATCGGATGACGGACCGCAGTGGTCCAGCCAAGCAGCCCACCCCAGTCGTGGCCCACGACCGCGGCGTCCGGTTCCCCTAATGCTCTGACCAGACCGGCCACGTCATCGGAGAGGGTGAAGGCGTCATAGCCCCGAGGCGGCTTGTCACTCGCTCCGTAGCCGCGCAGGTCCGGCGCGACGACGCGGTAGCCCGCCGCCGCCAGCGCGGTGAGTTGGTGACGCCAGGCCCACCAGAACTGCGGGAAGCCATGCAGCAGCAGGACGAGCGGGCCGCTCCCCAACTCCGCCACGTGCAGCCGGGTACCGTTGGCAGACACGTCACGGTGCCGCCACGGCCCGTCGACCAGGACGGTGGCGGGCTCGGGAACGGTGTCCTCCATCGCCTGCCAGGATGGCAGACCAGCCCCCGGCCCCGGACCGGCGGTGCTCGTGACGAGCCGGTCGTGGGGTCCGCCGCCGGCCCTCGAACGTCCGCCGCCGGCTCCCTCGCCAGACCCTGTGCCGACCGCGCCTGCAGCTTGGGTACCGGCGAACACCGAACAGGACGTCAGTGCCCGCGCTGGCCCGGGTGGGCGGCCGCACCCGCCGACTCGACCGCGTCTCCCGGTCCGACCGGACCCGCTGACCTGGCTGGGGCGGTCGTCGGATTACGTAGCCAGGTGATGTCGTCGCGCACGGTCTGGATGGTCCGCTCGGGCGGGGAGAGCTTGCGCAACCGCGCCATCGCGAACAGGGCCAGCAGCCCCGCGACGACGAGGTAGAGACCGGCCGTCAGCAGATAGGACCAGAAACGCTCGATGCCGGCCCAGGTGAACAGCTCTCCCAGAAAGATCGTGACGGCGATCAGAGCGCAGAACCCGAGGCCGGCCGCCACCGCCAGAAAACCGATTCCGAGCGCAGCCGACACCGCCTGCTGGGCAAGCTCGGCCTTGGCCAGGTTGATCTCCTGACGAACCAACAACGAGACATCGCGAGTGGCCAGAGCCACCAGCTCACCCAGCGTCGGCTCACGGCCGTCCCGAGCCTTCCCGGCTGCGATCGACACTTCTGGTCCTCCCTCTGGCGGCGACCCGCCCGTGCTGGACGGCGGGACAGTTCGCGCTACCGCCCTGATCCGACATGCACCCTGATCCGACATGCACCCTGATCCGACAGGGTCCGAACCGGCGGCGGACCGGGAGGCCCCACCGGAGGCCATCCGCCCCGGCCCCCTCCGGTCCATACCGTCAATACCCTCCCGGCCGACCGTCCCCCCATCATGACGCGGTCCGCCGCCCCGGTCCCGCTACGCAGTCTCCCCCGCGCGGAGCCGCCTGGGGGCCCAACGACGCGGCTCAGACCTGTGACTCCTCCTACGGGTCTCACCGTCTTCCCGCTTGGCCCGGCCCGCCTGGCCTGGACGGTCCGACCCCGCACGGCCCAGCCCGCATGGCCCAGCCCGCATGGCGCGGACGGGTAGCGTGCGAGCTGTGAGTCTCCGCCCGTCTGGAACAATCCTCGCCGCCGATCCACTCGCCCGTGTTGCCGCTCTGCCCGGGGTGCGTGAAGCCGCGGACAGCGCCCGATCCGCGGTGGACACGCTTCTGCGCCACCGCGTTCTGCGCCGCCAGAGCGCCGAGGTGACCGCGGAGGCATCGTTGCGGGCCGCCCGCGCCTGCGCCGCCCTCGAGGGATACGAGATCAGCCTGGACGAGTTGCGGGCGCACCTGGCCCGGTCCGGGCCCGAAGGCGTGCTCCCCGGCCCGGAGGAAACGGACGCGTCGAAGGCCGGAGCGGTCACCGACCGCGGTACACGGAACGACGCCGCCATGACCGGATCCGGCCATCCGTTACCTGTCGTCCTCGGCACGGTTCGGCTCTACGCCGAACTGGGCATCCTGGTTCCGGCCTGGGAGCGGGCACCGCGACAGGCCCTGGCCCGCATGCACGTGCTGCTGGGCCGGGGTTTCGTCCCGGACGACGAGCTCGGTCGTCCGCGGGCCGATGCCGGCACCCGGGCGATCCTCGACCCGTTGCGGTTGGGCCCGCCTCCCCACTCGGTGGAGACCTCGGTTCGGCTGGATGGCCTGACCGGACTCCTCGTCGCGCCCACGAGCGCGCCGGCGATCGTGGTGGCCGCCGTGGTGCACGGGGAGCTGCTGGCCCTACGACCGTTCGGCGCCCTCGACGGGGTCATCGCCCGGGCCGCCGCCCGTCTGGTCCTGATCGGCCGGGGCCTCGATCCCAAGGCACTCACGGCGACCGACGTCGGACATCTCGAGATGGGACAGAACCCGGCGAGCATCCTGCGGGTGGACCGCGCGGGGGACGCCCACGCCGGAGAGGCCTACGCCGGAGAGGCCTACGCCGGGGACGCCTACGCCGGGTACCGCGAGGCCGCCGCGGCCTATGTCGGTGGCGGCGCCGACGGCGTGGCCATCTGGGTACGGCACTGCGCGAAGGCCCTGGAACTCGCCGCGCGGGAGTCCCTCGCCGTCTGCGAGGCGCTCGCCCGAACCTGATCCACACTTACGGAGCGATTGACGCACCTGACGGATCCGCTGCAGGGATGGACCACAACGAACCTGCCCGTATGAACCACTCGGTGCGGACCCCTGCGTGGGCTGCCGCCCCCTCCTGCCACGTGGGCGGCAGCCACGCGTTCCCGGCCTGCGGCCTCGGCAGGTCTCGGCAGGTCGAAACCTCCATCAGAACATCTTCAGGCCCTGTGGAGGGCGGTCATCCACAGGGCCTGTCCCGGCGCATGGTGAGACCACGTCTTCCCCGACCCCGATGGGAACGAGGCCGCCATGTCCCCTGCTCCGCCCCTGCTGACCGCCGCGGAGAACCACGGTCCGGTCGTACGCCCGCTCATCGTCACCGCCATTCCCGACCTGCTCGACGATCTGTTGCGGCTTGCGGCGGNCGCCGGNGNGTCGATGACGGTCGCCGCCGAGATGAGCGCGGTGCGCCGCAACTGGACGTCGGCTCCCCTGGTCATCGTCGGAATGGACGAGGTCGAGCCGTGCATCGCGGCCACGCTGCCCGATCGACGGCATGTAGTCCTGGTCGGGGGACACGTCGACGACGGCCGGGTGTGGGACGCCTCCGTGCGCATCGGCGCCGATCACGTGGTCTTCCTTCCCGAAGCCGAGCCCTGGCTGGTCGACCTCCTCAGCGATCTCGACGGCCTCGATCGGCATCGTTCGGTGACGCTGGGCATCATCGGCGGCCGCGGCGGGACGGGAGCCTCCACCTTGGCCGTCTCGCTGGCCCTGGCCGGGCTGAGGCACGACCTGCGCACGATGCTGATCGACGCGGATCCGCACGGTGGCGGGCTCGCCCCCGCCTTCACCCGCCTCGTGCCGTCCATGTCCGGTGCCTTCCCTGGCGGGGAGACCTCCAGTCTGGCGCCGCTGTTTCCCACGCGCCACGACCAGCATGACCAGATGGACGGGAGCGGCCCGGTCGGACCGATCGCCTGGTCCGACCGG
This sequence comes from Frankia sp. Allo2, assembly GCF_000733325.1. Classification (NCBI taxonomy): domain Bacteria; kingdom Bacillati; phylum Actinomycetota; class Actinomycetes; order Frankiales; family Frankiaceae; genus Frankia; species Frankia sp. Allo2. Next base: position 467,722 of record NZ_JPHT01000001.1, on the reverse strand, counting down.
CTGCCCCGCCGGGGTGACCTCTCCGTGGTGTCCTGGGATCCCGCCGTCAGCCCAGCCGTTCCCCCGGCGACGATGGCCACCCTGCTCGCGACCGCTCGTTGCACGTCCGACCTGGTGATCCTGGATCTCCCCGGCCGAGGGAATCCGGCGGCCACCGCAGTCGACGCGGGCACCACCGTGGCCCTGCGGACCTGCCAGACGGTGCTGATCGTCACGCCCGCGGACCTGCCGTCGATCGTGGCGGCCGAACGTGTCTGCTCGGCCGCCATCCGCCGGTCCGCCGATGTGCGCGCCGTCGTCCGGCTGCACCCGTCCGACCGCCTCACCCCGGAGGCAATCGCCACGATGCTCGGCGTGCCACTGGCCGGGGTGATCAGCAGCCGACGGCACCGTTCGGTTCCCACTCGCGACCGCTACGGCGGCTCAGCCGACAGGAACACCATCGATCGCCTCAGCGAGGAGCTGCTGACCCGCCTCTGCGTTCTCGGGCCACGGGTGTGGCCCGATCCGGAGGCCTGGTCATGACCGGGCTCGGCGAGCGACGCAGGNCCCCATNCCCCGCCACAGGTCACACGGCCTCACCGGCTGCCCGAGCGGCCGCGAGGCCCGCGGTCTCCACACGATCTTCACCGCCGTCCGCAATTCCATCGGAACCGCTCGAACCGTCAGAACCGCTCGAACCGTCAGAACCGGTGACCGCACCCGCGGAGCCGCCCGGAGCCGGCCCGCTGGATCCCCTCCTCGCTGATCCGCACGTCACCGATGTCCTGGTCAACGGGCCCGGTGAGGTCTGGGTGGAACGCCGGGGCCGGCTCATCCGTACCTCGGTCGCGTTCGCGGACGAGGAAGCGGTGCGGCGCCTGGCCGTTCGTCTCGCCGCGACGGCCGGGCGGCGCCTGGACGCCGCGATGCCCTTCGCTGACGTGCAACTGCGCGACGGAACCCGGTTGCACGCGGTTCTGGCACCGATCGCGGTGCAGGGTACGTGCCTGTCGCTGCGACGGACCCGGCGTCGCCCCTTCACCTTCGACGAACTCGTGCTCGCCGGAACAATGAGCCCGGCGGTGGCGGGCGTGCTGCACGCGGTCCTGAGCGCCCGACTTGCGATCGTGGTGACCGGGGGCACCGGCTCGGGCAAGAGCACACTGCTTGCCGCACTACTGGGAGCGGTGCGCCCCGACGAACGGATCGTGCTGGTGGAGGACACCGCCGAGCTCGTCATGGACCGTCCGGGGATGGTGCGGCTCGAGGCCCGCCCGCCGAACATCGAGGGCGCTGGCGAGGTGACCCAGCGCGATCTGGTCCGCCAGGCGCTGCGCATGCGCCCGGATCGGCTGGTGCTCGGCGAGGTCCGCGGCCCCGAGGTGCTCGATCTCCTCGTCGCCCTCAACACCGGTCACGAGGGCGGGCTGAGCACCGTGCACGCCAACGACACCAGTGCGCTGCCCACCCGCCTGGAGGCTCTCGCCGCCCTTGCCGGGCTGTCCCGCCCCGCGGTCCACAGCCATATCGCGGCAGCGCTCCACACCGCCGTTCATNTTTGCCGGGAGGCCGACGGCCGCCGTCGGGTCTGCGCGATCGGGGTGTTCCGCCAGACGGACAGCGGACTGGTTCAGGTCGTGCCGGCCCTGGTCGTNCCTGCCGCNCCTTCCCGGAACGGGCCAGCCCTGCGCGCCTGCGNCCCGACGCNGGCGGAGGGCCTGCCGATCCTGCGTGACCTGCTGGACGTGCGCGGTGTCTCGCTTCCAGCCCTGGTTGACGCCGGGTCGCAGGTGCGGAGGCGAGCATGACCGTACTCGAGCGCGTGGGGACCGTCCCGGCAACCATCGCAGTCACCCGGCCGAGGACCGGAACCATGATCGGTTCAGGAATCGGCCTGGTCCTCGGTGCCGTCCTGCTCACGCTGACCTCCGGACCGGTGGCTGCGGGCGTCATGGCCGTGCTGCTCTGCTGTCTCGCCCGGGCGCGACGGCGGTCACTGGAGCGGCGCAGGCAGGTGGCGGTCCGCCAGTCCGCGGAAGACCTCCTCGCCGCGTTCGCGGCCGAGCTCGACGCCNGCGCACCCCAGCTCGAGGCCCTACGCCGGGCGGCGGGCGGCATCGACGAACTCGTTGCGGCACCGGCGGGACGATCGGCGTGGCTGCCCATCGACCAGCTCGGTGCCGCGCTCGACCGGACGGAGGAGCCCGGTGCGTTGTTGTGCCGCAGTGAGGCGTCATCACTGCGGCAGCTCGGAGTCGCCTACCAGGTCTGCGCGGCCGTCGGCGCAAGGCTGGCGCCCGTCGCGACGATGCTCGCGGCGGTCGCCCGCGCCGACGCGGTGCGGGCGGGCGAGCTGACCTCGGCACTGGCCGGGCCCCGGTCATCCGGACGGCTGGTGGCCTCGCTTCCGCTGGCCGGAATCGTCCTGGGGTCGCTCGCGGGAGCAGCGCCGATTGCGGTGCTGCTGGGCACGCCGGCGGGGATCGGATGCCTGCTCGTGGGCGGGCTCGCCGACCTGGTCGGAGTCCGCTGGCTTCGCCGCTTGGCGGACGGCGTGGAGCGACGGGGAGAGCCGGTGGCCGTGGATGCAACGGGCCTCGCGCCCCCGACCTCCGCCGTGGCGGGGCACAACCGGTTCCTCGCCGACTTTCCCCTGGCCCTGGACCTGATCGCGGCGTGTCTACGCAGCGGGGAAACCATTATGTCGGCGGCGCGGGCCGTCGGCGCCGCCACCGGTGGCGTGTTGGGCGCGGAACTGTGCTCCGTGGGCGATGCACTCGCGGCGGGCGCCACGGTGGGCGCCGCATGCGAGCGACTGGTGGCCGCGAGTCATGCTCCCCGACTCACCGACCGGTTGCCCGGATGGGCTCGCCGCGGCCGCGTGACGCCGCCGTCCCGGCGGGCCAGGATGGTGCGGGCAGCGATCATGGCGCTCGATCGCGCGGAGATGTCCGGGGCGAAGCTCGCCGCCACTCTCACCCGACTGGCCGATCGTGCCAGGGACGAAGCCCACGCGGAGAGCATCGCCGCGGCTCGTCGGGCAGGTGTCCTGGCGGTCGCGCCCCTGGGCCTGTGCTTCCTTCCCGCCTTTCTCCTGCTCGGAGTGGTCCCCATGGTCCTCGGATCCGTCCCCGCGCTGTTGCCGGCCTGAAGTCCCGATCATCCAGCTGCCACCGCGGCGCCAAGCGCCCAGGTCTGACCCATCGCTCGATCCCGATCCTCCCCCGTCCCGGAGGTAGTTCTCATGTTCCTGGCAGCCCGCTCCTCGTGCCGACGCCTGTCGCGATGGCCGGTGTCCCGGCGNCTTCTCAGCGTGTGGCGCCCGGCCGTCCAGGCCCGCGACCACGGCATGTCCACCGCCGAGTACGCGGTCGGCACGCTTGCGGCCGTGGCGTTCGCCGGCGTCCTCTACGCGGTGGTATCGAGCTCCGCGACCCGGTCGCTGGTCTCCTCGGTGGTGCAGCGCGCGCTGACCGTGGCGTTCTGAGCGCGGCCGTGATGCCTGTGCGCTCCTCCCAGCGGCCGCCGCGGCCGGTGACCCACCGACGTGGGAGATCCGTCCGCGGGTCGGACCGCGGCCAGGCCACCGCCGAGCTCGCGATTGGCCTGCCCTCACTGTTCGTCGTCTTCTTCCTGGCTGCCTGGATGCTCGGTGCCGTCGCGGCCCAGACCCGATGCGCCGACGCGGCACGCATCGGCGCCCGCCTGGCCGCCAGGGGGGAGCCGGATTCGGCCGTGCACACCATGGTGATCCAGGCGGCACCCGTCGGCTCCACCGTGACGCTGCACCGCGGCGCGGGTCGGCTCGAGGTACAGGTGTCGGTGCACGTCGGTGGCATCGGCGTCAGCCGGCTGGTTCCCGGCATCGAGGTGGCGGCGCGGGCCGTCACCCCCGTCGAGGCGACGGTCGATCTTCCGTCCGATGCCCCCACCGGATGCCCGGCCCGGATGGTGCCGTGAGCGGGGCGCGCCGGCTGAGGACGCTGCCGACCGTCAAGCCGGGGGTAGCGCCGTCCGTCGCGGCCCCCGATGCGGGGTCCGCGACGGTATGGCTGCTGGCCGTCCTGTTCGCGCTGCTCTCGCTGGTGAGCGTCGCGTTCACCGTGACGGTGATCAGCGCGGTCCGGCAGCGGGCCGCTGGAGCGGCGGATCTCGCCGCCCTCGCGGCCGCTGCGATGCCGCCCGCCGACCAGCGGACGGTGTGCGCGCGGGCCGACGAGGTCAGCGCAGCCAACGGGGCGCGGCTGGCAGCCTGCCGGGTCGACGGCAACGCCGTCGAGGTGACGGTCCTCGCGCGCCTACCGGCGGTACTCGGCCCGCTCCCGGAGCTGTCCGCCCGCGCCCGTGCCGGGCCGTGGGGAGGAGCGGAGGGTGTCTACTTCCCGGTCGGCGTGGACGACCCGGTTCCGGAACGGACGCCCTCGCGAGGTTGGGCGGCGCCGCTCGCCGCATCACCGCCACTGTCACGGCGCCGCAGATCAGCGACGCGGGCGACGATCCGGTCGCCCCGGTGGGGATGGGTGATGATCTGGCCCGAGGACGCCGCGGTGGGGACGGCCGCGGGCATCGGAGCGGCCGCCGGGCGCGCCTCGGGCGGGGCCGTCCGGGTTCGCGCCCCGCCGGTGGCGGCTTCGACGGACCGGGGGCCGCCGGTGGCGGGCGCGGGCGGAGCGGCCGGCGCGGCCGGCGCGGCCGGCGCGGAACGCACCAGCGCCTCCATCTCCCGGGCGCGCTGGCGTTCCATCCGGTGGCGGCGGCGATCCCGCGCGAGGCCCTGCAGGAAGAGCTGCACGCCGGCCGCTACCAGCACTCCCGTGGCCAGGCCGAGGACGAACAGGCCCCAGGTGTCGAACGAGAGTATCTGTCCCATGATCAGGACTTCGGTGTGACCGCTGTTCTCCAACACGAGATCCGCGGTGAGAACTCCAGCCACCAGCAACAGCACGACACCGACGGTTACCACCGAGACCTCCAGAACCATGGACGTTGGTATAAACGACGGAGAAAAGCCGATCTGGTCGACATACCCGGGTCCGGTCGCGGGGGAACCACGCCGCGGCGAAGTGGTCACGGGGCTAGCCGATCATGGCGGTCACCGCGGCGAGGAGCCGCCAGGCAGCCGCCTTGTCGAGCGGCTCATTGCCATTTCCGCATTTGGGCGACTGGACGCACGACGGGCACCCCGCCGGGCACTCACACGCTTCGATCGCGTCCCGGGTCGCAGCCAGCCAGGCACCGATTCGGAGGAANCCCCGTTCAGCNAANCCCGCCCCGCCGGCGTGTCCGTCGTAGACGAAGACGCTGGTGCGTTCGGTGTCCGGATGGAGCGCGGTCGAGACACCGCCGATATCCCAACGGTCACAGGTCGCGAACAGCGGGAGCAGACCGATCGCCGCGTGTTCGGCGGCGTGGACGGCACCGGGGACATCCGCAGGCTCGATCGCGGCTCGGGCAAGCAGGTCGTCGGACAGCGTGTACCAGACGGCCCGGGTCCGCAGCTGACGCGGCGGCAGATCGAGAGGCTCCTGCCCGAGTACCTCGCCCGTCGCGATCAGCCGCCGCTGGTATCCGACGACCTGGCTGGTGACCTCGACCACGCCGAGGTGCACCTCCACGTCGGGCAGCACCCGGGATCGCGACGACTCCACCACCCTGATGTCGGTGTGGTCACGCGCGGTGGTCGTCCATTCCGGCGCCGACTCGCATACGAACGCGACGGATTCCTCGAGGTCGAGGTCCTCGACCACGAAGCTCGATCCCTGGTGGAGATAGACCGCGCCAGCGTGCACCGTCGTGTGCGAGGTCGCGGCGTCCACGGTGCCCAGAAGCCGACCGGTCCGCGCTTCGACGATGCGAACCGGTGGTCCTCCCGCCCCTCGGATGTCCACATCCGGCCGGGCCCGTTGCGTCCAGAACCAGCCCGTGGGCCGGCGGCGCAGCCGGCCTCGGCGGACCAGGTCGTTGACGGCGAACGCAGCGGTCGGTCCGAACAACGCCAGATCCGCCTCGGTCAGCGCCAGCTCGGCCGCGGCGCACTCCAGGTGCGGAGCGAGCACGTAGGGATTGTCGGGGTCGAAGACGCTGGCCTCCACCGGCCGTCCGAAGACGGCTTCGGGATGATGCACCAGGTAGGTGTCAAGCGGATCGTCCCGGGCGACCAGCACGGCCAGCGATCGCCGGCCATCCCGCCCGGCGCGTCCGGCCTGCTGCCAGAGCGAGGCGAGCGTGCCGGGAAAACCGGCGGTGACGGTGGCGTCCAGCCCGCTGATGTCCACCCCGAGCTCGAGTGCCGACGTCGCGGCCGCCCCGAGCAGGGCGCCCGAGCGGAGATCCTCCTCCAGGGCCCGTCGCTCCTCCGGCAGGTAGCCGGCCCGATACGCCGCCACCCGGTCGGCGAGGTCTGCGGCGATCCGACCGAGTTCGCGGCGGGCGGTCACCGCCACCACCTCGGCGGCCCGTCGCGAGCGGACAAAGACCAGGGTGCGCACACCGTCCGCGACGAGGTCCGTCAGCAGGTCCGCGGACTCGGCGGTCACCGACCGGCGGACGGGGGCGCCGTTCTCGCCCGGGCCGGGCGCGGAGGTCGGGTCCTCCCGGTCCGGCGAGCTCTGCCCGGTCGTGAGCAGCGGAGGTTCGTAGAGCACGAAGTCCAGTGGCCCCCGCGGAGATCCGTCAACGTCGACCACCTCGACCTCCACGCCGGTGAGCCGTGCGGCCGAGACCCCGGGATCGGCGACGGTCGCGGACGCGAGCAGGAACACCGGATCGGTCCCGTAGCGCGCGCAGATCCGCCGCAGCCGGCGGATCACCGCGGCCACGTGTGCGCCGAACACCCCTCGGTAGCCGTGGCACTCGTCGACGACGACGTAACGCAGGCCGCGCAGGAACTGGGTCCACCGCCGGTGGAAGGGCAGGATGCCACGGTGGAGCATGTCGGGGTTGGTCAGGACCAGGCCGGCATGCGCCCGGACCCAGTCCCGTTCGGCCGCCGGCGTGTCCCCGTCGAACGCGGCGGCCCGGATACCGGTGAGCCGCAGCGACCGCACGGCTCTGAGCTGGTCGTGGGCCAGCGCCTTCGTGGGCGCCAGGTAGAGTGCCCGGGCACCGGGCTCGGCGAGCAGCCGNGACAGCACCGGCATCAGATAGCCAAGCGACTTACCCGAGGCCGTGCCGGTCGCCAGCACCACGCTGCGCCCGGCGTATGCGGCCTCGGCGGCAGCCGCCTGGTGGCTCCAGGGGCTCGCGATCCCGGCGGCCGTCCACCGTCCCCGCAGGACCGGATCGATCCAGTCCGGCCATGGCGCCGGGCAGCCGTCCCGAGCCGGGACACGCTCGATGTGCGTCATGCACCGCGCTCGTCGCACGTCGCGGCGCAGCCCGGCAAGGACCGTGTCCGCGCCGTCGACATCCACCGGCGAGCCCACGACGATCGAGGATATGCGTCTCGACGCGGTCACGGCGCCCCTCAGCCGGACGAACCCCCCGAACATCGCCCTCTCGGGCCCCCGGGCCCCCGGGCCGGGGATCATCTCGGCGTGGCTACGGACAGCGAGGCCGATGACAAGACGACAGGCGGACCACGGAGTGNCCCCGNGGGNCCAGCNGCGCNNAAACCGCCGATGCAGTCGGTCGACCCCCACACGAGCGCCAAGATCGGGGATACATTTCATCAGACGTCATCAGCCGGCGATGCCGCAACACCGGACCCGCGATCTGTGTCGCGGCACACCGGATTGATCCTCCTCGTGGGAGGGTAATGGCGCCGTGATGTCGGTCGCCCGAAGCACGGGACGGCCGGAGGCACACAAGGAGGATCCGTGGACCTGTCCCTCACGACACGCCAGGAAGGCAACCACACGGTCGTGGTGGTGGGCGGCGAGATCGACGTCTACACCGCGCCGAAGCTTCGCGAGCAGCTCATCGATCTCGTGTCCGGGGGGTCATACCACCTCGTCGTCGACATGGAAGGCGTCGAGTTCCTCGATTCGACGGGCCTCGGGGTCCTCGTCGGCGGGCTCAAGCGGGTGCGTGCGCACGAGGGTTCGCTGCGTCTGGTCTGCACTCAGGAGCGCATCCTGAAGATTTTCCGGATCACCGGCCTGACCAAGGTCTTCCCCATCCACTCCTCCATCGAGGAAGCCCTTGCCGCCAGCGACTGAGCCGGACATCACTCTTTCGCGAAAGGCAGGCCCGCCGTATGCCCACCGTTGAGCTGCGGTTCGCTGCACTGAACGGGCACGTTCGTACCGCCAGGATGATCGCGACGGCGGTCAGCCGGCGCGCGGGAGTTCCGGTCAGCGCGGCCGACGAGATCAAACTTGCGGTGACGGAGGCATGCACCCGAGCGGTGCGCGTCAACCGCAGGCATGCGCCGCAGGCCCCGGTGCATGTCGCGCTCACCGATGGCGCCGATTCCTTCACCATCACGGTGGCCGACTGCGGCCGGACCGGAGACGAGGTCGCCCCCGGTCCGGACGGTGGCCTCGTCACCGCGACCACCCTGCTCGAACTCGGATCCGAGTCGACTCAGCCGCCGGGTTGGGCGGAACCGGCGGACGACGATCCCTCGGCGGACAACTCTGGTTTCCCACCGGGGCTCGGACTCGCCCTCATCGAGGGACTCGTCGACGAGATCGAGATCAGGCGTGGCCCCGACGGCGTGGGTACGGTTGTCGCGATGACCTGGCACACCGGCGCCACATCGGACCCCTGCGAATCCGCGGTGTAGGACCTCTCCGGTCTCCCTGCCTGGGCCCGGCGACTGTTCCAGCCTCCGACCGTGCCGCCATGTGCCCCGCGCCAGGTTCCGAAGGTGGGGCACATGGAACCTGACATGGAGGTGGAGCCACGGCGCCAGTCTGCCATGTCAGTAACAGCACGAGCGATCTTTTTATGCCGAATATTCCTGAATCGATCCGTTTCCGGATTATCGCCGGGGCGGTGAGAGGTACCCGAGAGCACGCGACCCGGGCCGCCGCTGCTGAAAAACGAGCGCACGTCACAGACGTGTGGATAGACTCCGCCGCATCTCATGGACGGCTGATCCAACCATCCGTGATTCCCTTGGTGCTCCCCGTGAGACCGGTCAGATGCTTGGAAATGGGAAGAACCGACCGATCTCGCCCAAAGCGCCGCCGGATGCGGCGCGTGGCCGTGACCGTCTCGATGCCGTGGCGACCGCCGAAAGGGCGCCCGAGAGCACCGGCACCCTCACGGAGGGCGCACAGAGCAGACCGGGAGGAGCCATGTCCTCGATCCAAGCCCTACAGGCCGAGGGCTCTGGAATTGACCTTAGCGGCAGAGCCCTCGGCCTGGTCGCCGGTGTGGCGATAGTCGCAGCCCTCGCATTGCTTGTTGCCGGTTATCTGGTTCGTGAGGTATTGGCGGCGAGTCCAGGCACCCCGAGGATGGTGGAGGTCGGCCGGGCGGTCCAGGAGGGCGCCGCCGCCTATCTCAGACGGCAGTTCACCACACTCGCGGGATTCGTCGTCGTCATCCCCTTCGTACTGCTGCTCCTGCCAGCCGAGAACACTGGAGCGAAGATCGGTCGGTCGATCTTCTTCGTGGTCGGTGCGATCTTCTCCGCGTTGGTCGGATTCGTCGGGATGTCGCTGGCGACCCGGGCCAACACCCGCACTGCCGCCGCCGCCATGACCCGAGGGGAACGAGCCGCCGTCCGCATCGCCTTCCGCACCGGGGGGGTGGTGGGGATGTTCACCGTCGGTCTCGGACTCCTGGGGGCGGCGGCCGTGGTCCTCGTCTTCCGGGACACCGCCCCCCAGGTCCTGGAGGGATTCGGATTCGGCGCCGCTCTGCTCGCGATGTTCATGCGAGTAGGCGGAGGGATCTTCACCAAGGCCGCCGATGTCGGGGCGGACCTGGTCGGCAAGGTGGAACAGGGGATTCCCGAGGATGATCCCCGCAACGCCGCGACGATCGCCGACAACGTCGGCGACAACGTCGGCGACTGCGCCGGCATGGCCGCCGACCTGTTCGAATCCTATGCGGTGACGCTCGTCGCGGCGCTGATTCTCGGGGTCGAGGCGTTCGGCGAACGCGGCCTGGTGTTCCCCCTGCTCATCCCGGCGGTCGGGGTTGTGACCGCGGTCATCGGAATCTTCGCGGTGTCGCCGCGGGCCGGTGACCGCACCGGAATGTCCGCCATCAACCGGGGTTTCTTCATCTCCGCGGTGGTGTCCGCGATCGGCGTCGTCGCCGTCTCACTGCTCTACCTCCCGACGAGCTTCGCCGATTTCCCCGGGATGCAGGGAAGCACCCAGTCCGGTAATCCACGAGTGATCGCGATCGGCGCGGTCCTGATCGGGATCGTGCTCGCCGCCGCCATTCAGCTGCTAACCGGGTATTTCACCGAGACCGGCCGCCGGCCGGTGCGGGACATCGCAAAGGCGTCGCTCACCGGACCAGCCACCAACATCCTCGCCGGAATCGGGGTGGGTCTGGAGTCGGCGGTCTATTCTTCGCTGCTCATCGGTGCCGCGATCTTTGGCGCCTACCTGCTCGGCTCCGGCAGCGTCACGATCGCGCTGTTCGCGGTGGCGCTGGCGGGGACCGGTCTGCTGACGACGGTGGGTGTCATCGTCTCGATGGACACCTTCGGGCCGGTGAGCGATAACGCACAGGGCATCGCCGAGATGTCCGGCGACATGGACGAGGCGGGTGCGGCCATCCTCACCTCGCTCGACGCCGTCGGCAACACCACCAAGGCGATCACGAAGGGCATCGCGATCGCCACCGCGGTGCTCGCCGCCTCGGCGCTGTTCGGCTCGTTCACCGACACCGTCACGACGGCTCTCCGCGACGCCGGAGCGCTGCCCGAGGCGGGTCGGGGCATCGTTGGCGGCCTGAACATCGCCTACCCCGACGCGCTGGTCGGGCTCACCATAGGTGCGTCCGTGGTCTTCCTGTTCTCCGGGCTCGCGATCAATGCGGTGGGCCGCGCGGCCGGGCGGGTCGTCCTGGAGGTACGCAACCAGTTCCGGTCCAGGCCTGGAATCATGACCGGCGACGAGAAGCCGGATTACAGTGCGGTCGTCGACATCTGCACCCGCGATTCGCTCCGCGAACTGATTACACCGGGAACGCTGGCGGTTCTCGCCCCAATCGCGGTCGGTTTCGGCCTGGGATACCCGCCACTCGGTGCGTTCCTCGGCGGCGCCATCGCCGGCGGCGTGCTGATGGCCGTGTTCCTCGCGAACTCCGGCGGGGCCTGGGATAACGCGAAGAAGATGGTCGAGGACGGCCACCACGGCGGAAAAGGCTCGGAGGTCCACGCGGCCACGGTGATCGGCGATACCGTGGGAGATCCATTCAAGGACACCGCCGGCCCTTCGATCAACCCGCTGCTCAAGGTGATGAATCTGGTCAGCCTGCTGATCGCTCCGACGGTCGTAAAGTACTCGGTGGGCGCGGACGAGAACACGGGGCTGCGCATCGGTGTCGCCCTCGCCGCCCTCGCCGCCATCGCAGCCGTGATCATCATCTCCAGACGACGGAGCTCAATGATCAACGATGTGCCCGATATGACACAACCGACACCGGCTCCCAGCGAGAAGATCAACGCCTGACCCACATCGCTCCGCCACCGCCGACCCCCGCGGCTCGCACGAGGCCACGCGGGTCGGCGGCGCTGTTTCACACCGATGGAACCTCGAGAACCGATGGAACCTCGGAATCGGGATCGGGTACCGCCCGTGGGCCGGGTGATGCGCCAGCGGACCATCCGTGCCACCCACGTCGGATCGGGGAAGCAGTGGGTGAGCGTCGGGCTACGGTCGCCATACCCGGACGGGAGGATCCGCGAGACGGAATGGCGGCGTACGGTGCTGCGAGGCACCGCTCTCACTCCGACGGCCGCCGCCCGCACGACCACCGNCCGCCGGACACCCGCGCCGCCCCCGCCAGATCCAGTAACGCGCTCCGCCTCCGCAACATCCGCCATGTTCGAGACCTACGCTCCGTAGAAGCAACCTACGCTTTCGCCCCACAGAGCACTAAAACGAGCACGTCGCACCGAGGAGAGAAGTGCCAGCGCGCACGAAGACGACGACACGGGCGACCGCGCGGTCATCCGCACCGGTCGCCGAGCCCACCGAGGCCGGGCTCCCGCCGGAGACCGGCTCGAGCGAGGCATCGGCCGACGTACCCGCCGGCGCCACCAGCCGGACGGCGAACGGGCGAACGGAGGCTGGCCATTCGGCGAACGGCTCAGGCGGAGCCACCGGCGCCCACGGCAGCCGCGCCACCGGCTCCGGCCCGGGCAACCGCCTGGTGATCGTGGAATCGCCGGCGAAGGCGAAGACGATCGCCGGCTATCTCGGTCCGGGGTGGCAGGTCGAATCCAGTATCGGGCACATCCGTGACCTCCCGCGCAGTGCCGCCGATGTCCCGGCCGCGCACAAGGGCAAGCCGTGGGCTCGGCTCGGCGTCGACGTCGACAACGACTTCGAACCGCTCTACATCGTGACGCCGGACAAGAAACCGCAGGTCAGCAAGCTCAAGGCGCTCGTGAAAGACGCCAGCGAGCTCTACCTCGCGACGGACGAGGACCGCGAGGGCGAGGCCATCGCCTGGCATCTGCTCCAGACACTGAAGCCGACGGTGCCGGTCAAGCGGATGGTGTTCCACGAGATCACCCCCCAGGCGATCCAGCGGGCCGTCGACAATCCGCGCGATATCGACAAGAACCTGGTCAACGCTCAGGAAACGCGTCGCATCCTGGACCGTCTCTACGGCTACGAGGTCTCTCCCGTGCTGTGGAAGAAGGTCATGCCGAGGCTGTCGGCGGGCCGGGTCCAGAGCGTGGCGACCCGCATCCTGGTGGAGCGGGAACGTGCCCGGATGCGGTTCCACTCGGCGGAGTACTGGAACATCGAGGGCCTGTTCGGGGCGACCGTCGCCCGCCAGGCGTGGTCGGGCGCGGACGGCACACCGGGATCCGGGCCGGATGGACCCGGCGCCGGGTCCATCCGCGGCGACGGGGTCGAGAAGACCCCGCTCCCGGCAACCCTGATCGCCCTGAACGGCAACCGGATCGCGACGGGTCGTGACTTCTCCCCGACGGGGCAGCTCGTCTCCTCCGGGGTGACGCGGCTGGACGAGGCCACCGCCCGGTCGCTGGCCGAGCGGCTCGCCGACGCCGCATTCACGGTGCGCTCGGTGGAGACCAAGCCCTACCGCCGTTCGCCGTACCCACCGTTCATGACCTCGACGTTGCAGCAGGAGGCCGGCCGCAAACTGCGCTTCTCCAGCCAGCGCACGATGCAGGTGGCGCAGCGGCTGTACGAGAACGGCTACATCACCTACATGCGGACGGACTCGACGAACCTGTCCAAGACCGCCCTGACCGCGGCCCGCGCGCAGGCGGCGAGCCTGTACGGGCCGGAGTACGTGCCGGCACGCCCCCGCACGTACGCCAAGAAGGTCAAGAACGCGCAGGAGGCCCACGAGGCCATCCGACCCGCCGGGGACCACTTCCGGACCCCGGGTGAGGTTCGTGGCGAGCTCGACGTCGACTCCTACCGGCTCTACGAGCTGATCTGGCAGCGGACGGTGGCCAGCCAGATGGCGGACGCCCGCGGCACGAGCGCCACGATCCGGCTCGGCGCGACCTCGTCCGCTGGGGAGGACGCCGAGTTCTCGGCATCGGGGAAGGTCATCACCTTTCCCGGTTTCCTGCGCGCCTACGTCGAGGGCGCCGACGATCCAGACGCGGAACTGGAGGACCGGGAGCGGCGGCTGCCGGACGTACGGCAGGGCGACCCACTGACCACCCGCTCGCTGACCCCCCGCGGGCACACCACCAGTCCGCCGGCGCGCTTCACCGAGGCCAGCCTGGTCAAGACGCTCGAGGAGCTCGGGATCGGTCGGCCGTCCACCTACGCCTCGATCATCGGCACCATCCAGGACCGCGGCTACGTGTGGAAGAAGGGCTCGGCCCTGGTGCCGAGCTTCGTCGCGTTCGCCGTCGTCGGCCTGTTGGAGGACCACTTCACCCGGCTGGTCGACTACCGGTTCACCGCGACGATGGAGGACGACCTCGACGACATCGCCGCCGGCACGGCCGCCTCGACCGACTGGCTGACCCGCTTCTACTTCGGAACCGGCGACGGCACCGACCCGGCCGCCGACGGACTGAAGCACCTGGTCAATGAGCGGCTCGGAGAGATCGACGCCCGCGAGGTGAACTCGATCCCCCTCGGCGAGACCGACGACGGCACCCTGCTGGTCGTCCGGGTGGGCCGCTACGGCCCCTACGTCCAGCACGGGGAGCGCCGTGCCAGCGTGCCGGACGATCTCGCACCGGACGAACTCACCGTCGACAAAGCGCTGGGGCTGCTGGCCGCGCCCAGTGGCGACCGGATGCTGGGAATCGACCCGGCGTCGGGGGCGACCATCACGGCGAAGGCGGGTCGCTTCGGCCCCTACGTCACCACCGACACTGACCCGCCGCGCACGTCCAGTCTGCTGCGTGGCATGTCGTTGGAGACGCTGACCCTCGACGACGCCGTGCGGTTGCTCACCCTTCCGCGCATTCTGGGTGCGGGGGATGACGGGGAGGAGGTCACCGCCCAGAATGGCCGCTATGGCCCATACGTGAAGAAGGGTGCCGAAAGTCGGTCGTTGGAATCTGAGGATCAGTTGTTCACCGTGACCCTGGACGAGGCCTTGGCGCTGCTCTCCCAGCCCAAGGCCCGCGGTCGGCGCCAGGCCGCGCAGAGCCCGCCGCTGCGCGAGCTCGGGACCGACCCGGCCAGCGGCAAACCGATGGTGGTGCGGGAGGGCCGGTTCGGCCCCTACGTCACCGACGGTGAGACCAACGCCAGTCTGCGCAAGGGCGACACGGTCGAAACGATCACCGATGAGCGTGCCGCGGAGCTGCTGGCAGACCGTCGGGCCCGCGGACCGGCCACCGCGAAGCGTCCTGCCCGGGGCACCGCGAAAGCCGGCACCGCCAAGACCGGCCCGAAAACCACCAAGGCCAAGCCGGGTACGGCGAAGTCCGGCACCGCGAAGTCCGGCACCGCGAAGTCCGGCACCGCGAAGTCCGGCACCGCGAAGACCGGCACCGCGAAGACCGGCACCGCGAAGACCGGCACCACCAGGTCCAAGACCGCCCGGACGGTGACGGACGACGGCGGCGGCTCCGATGGCTCCGATGACTCCGGTAGCTCGTCGTCCAGTGGCACCCGCCGGACGGACTGATGGCGCTGCCGATCGGTAGGAGCCCTGGAGAACCTGGAGAAGCGGACGCGCCCCGGGTGGTTTCCGAGGTTACGGCGTTCACCATCGGCGACACGGAGACCACATCTGGTAACGCAGAGTCGTCCAATGTGACCGGCAGGTCCACCACCCCGGTCGAGACGTCCGGAGGAGACCCTGTGGCCACCGACCATGCAGCCGGATCTCGGGACGCCGGGCGGCGCCCACCCTGGCCCGTCCGGCGACCGCGGGTCCGCCGCTCGCCGAGCAGGCATCCGGTGACGACGGTTCCCTCGCCGCCAATGCCGTCCACCATCGCCGCCGGAGGCGACAGCGACATCCGGGCCGTCCTGCGGATCCCCGCGTTCCGCCGGATGTGGATTCAGCTCAGCCTGTCCAGCCTGGGTGACTGGATGGGTCTGCTGGCAACCACCGCACTGGTGACCCAGCTCCAGGAGAGCTTCTCCGGGCAGGCGTACGCCATCGGCTCGCTGCTGATCGTCCGGTTGATGCCGGCCCTGATCCTGGGCCCACTCGCCGGTGCCCTCGCCGACAGGCTGGACCGCCGGCTGACCATGGTCGTGACGGACGTCATGCGGTTCGGGCTGTTCATGTCGATCCCGATCATCGGGACGCTCAAGTGGCTGCTCATCGCATCGTTCCTGGTGGAGGCGGTCACCCTGGTGTGGGCGCCGGCGAAGGACGCGAGCGTCCCGCACCTGGTGCCCAAGGAGCGGCTCGCGGCCGCCAACACCCTCAGTCTGATCATGACCTACGGCACGGCCCCGATCGCCGCGACGATCTTCACGATGCTTGCGACGATCTCACGGACGCTCGGCTCCAGCGTGTCGTTCTTCCATGACTCCTCGGTCGACCTCGCGTTGTACTTCAACGCGGCGACGTTCCTCGGCTCGGCAATCGTGATCTGGGGACTGAAGGGCATCGGACGGGCCGCGCGGCCGGAGACCGGCCCCGAGCCCGGGTTCTTGGCCTCCATCACCGAGGGATGGCGCTACGTCGGCCAGGACAAACTGGTCCGCGGACTCGTCGTGGGCATCCTGGGCGGGTTCGCCGGCGCCGGCTGCGTCATCGCCCTCGGCCGGCTCTACGTCGAGATCCTGGGCGGCGGCGACTCCGCGTACGGGGTGCTCTTCGGCGCGGTGTTCGTCGGCCTCGCCGCCGGCATGGCCGCCGGTCCCAAGCTGCTCGGCGACTACAGTCGGACCCGCCTGTTCGGCGTCTGCGTGACCGGGGCGGGTATCACCCTGGTGATCGTCGCGATCATCCCGAACCTGGTCATCGCCTGCATCCTCGTGGTCGCGGTGGGGGCGTTCGCCGGCGTGGCCTGGGTGACCGGATACACCCTGCTCCAGGCCGAGGTCTCCGACGAGCTGCGGGGGCGCACCTTCGCCCTGGTGCAGTCGCTGGTCCGCATCGACCTGCTGCTCGTGCTCGCCGCCGCGCCCGGCCTGGTTGGCCTCATCGGCTCGCACAGGATCCATCTGTGGGGCGACATCAACGTCCGCGCGGACGGCGTCACCGCGGTCCTGCTCGCCGGCGGTCTGCTCGCCGTCGCGGTCGGCCTGTTCTCCTATCGGCAGATGGACGACCCGACCGGAGCCGCGGTCTGGCCCGAGCTGTGGAACGCGCTGCGCGGCCGGCGGCCGGCGGCCACACGTCCCCGCCGCACCGGCCTGTTCATCGCGATCGAGGGCATCGATGGCGCCGGCAAGAGCACACAGGTGGAGCTGCTACGAACGTGGCTCGCCTCCTCCGGCCGGGAGGTGGTGGTGACCTCCGAATCCGGCGGCACCGCACTGGGAACGGGCCTGCGAGAACTGCTCCTCGACCCGACGGTACGGCTGCACCCCCGGACCGAGGCGCTGCTGACCGCGGCGGACCGCGCCGAACACGTCGCGCAGGTGATCGAACCCGCGCTGGCCCGGGGAGCGATCGTCATCACCGATCGTTACGTCGACTCGTTCATCGCCTTCCAGAGCGTGAGCCAGGCCCTCAGCACCGACGAGCTGTCCGTCCTCACCCAGTGGGCGACGCACGCGCTGCTTCCCGACGTCACGGTCCTGTTGGATCTGCCGGCCGAGATCGTCCTGCGCCGCGCGCGGATGACCGCGTATCCTGATCCGCCGCCGGGGCCGCCGGGGCCGCCGGGGCCGCCGGACGGCCCGGCCGAGGCGGACGACGCCGGGAAGTTGACCTTCCAGGGCCGGGTACGCGACACGTTCCGTCGGCTGGCGCAGAAGGAGCCCGATCGTTACCTTCCGCTAGACGCGACGCGGTCACCGGAGGAGATCCACGCCGAGATCCGCTCGTTCATGGCCAGCCGCATCGATCGGCCAGCCGTCCTGCTCGGTGTGCTCTGACCGACGCGCTCCGGACCGGCGTGGCTCGGGGATGATGGCCCGGTGACGGTCTGGGAGACGCTTGTCGGGCAGGACGCGGTGGTCGCGGCGCTGAGCGCCGCGGCGTCCGCCGCGAGTGCCGGGCTCGCGAGTGGAGGCGGCGCGCCGGCTGCCGCCCGTGCCGGGATGACGCACTCGTGGCTGTTCACCGGACCCGCCGGGGCAGGTCACCAGGACGCGGCGCGCGCCTTCGCCGCAAGCCTCACCTGCGAGAACGAGCCGCCGGGCTGCGGCGAGTGCACCGGCTGCCACACCGTGCTCACCGACACGGCCACCGATCTGCGAACCGTGCAACCGGAGGGGCTCTCGCTCGGTGTGAAGGACGTGCGCGCGCTGGTACGCGACGCCGCCAGCGCCCCGACGGCCGGCCGCTGGCGCATCCTGCTGATCACCGATGCGGACCGGCTCACCGAGGCCGCGGCGAACGCCCTGCTGAAGGCCCTCGAGGAGCCGGCGGATCGGGCGGTGTTCCTGCTCTGCGCCCCCTCCGTGGAGGACGTGCTGCCCACCATCCGTTCCCGCTGCCGGACGGTCGCGCTACGGCTGCCCTCGGCCACGGACGTCCGCGACGCGCTGGTTCGCGAGGGAGTCAACGAGCAGGTCGCCGAGACGGCGGCGCGGGCTTCCCAGGGTCATCTGGCCCTGGCGCGCCGGCTCGCCTCGGATGAGCGGGTCCGGGCCAACCGGGCGGCGGTGTTGCGTATCCCGGCCCGGCTCGGCCGGGTCGGTGACTGCCTGGCCGCGGCGGCCGATCTGGTGAGCGCGGCGAACGCCGACGCGGAGGCCGCGAATGCGGAACGCGACGAGGTGGAGACCGAGGCGCTGAAAACCGCGCTCGGCGTCGGTGCCACGGCGGTCGGCGGGAAGTCCAGGTCCGCGCGGGCCCCGAAGGCGGGGGCCAAGGGCCGGACGATGGTGGTGCGGGGTGCCGCGGGGGCGCTCAAGGAGCTGGAGCGGACCCAGAAGAGCCGAGGTCGCCGCACCGTCCTCGATGCGCTGGATCGGGCCCTGGTGGACCTCGCGGGGCTGTACCGGGATGTCCTGGTCCAACAGCTCGGCGCCGGTGTCGACGCGATTCATCCTGATCACTGCGTCGAGGCCGCCGGATACGCCGCGGCCTGCACTCCGGAACAGACACTGCGCCGGCTGGAGGCTGTCCTCGCGACCCGGGCGTCACTGGCCAGAAATCCCGGCCTCGTCCCACTGCTCGCGGTGGAGTCGCTCACCCTCGCGCTGCGCGACACCTGACAACCGGCGACCGGCGACCGGCGGTGGGGACGAACCGGCGTAATGGCCTGTCTGGGCGGAAGGCCGGGCATATCCTGATCGCGACGCGGACATGCCCTTCGACCAGGTCCGCCCGGGCGGGACCCGGCGGGCGCAGGGAGGTGACCGGTCGGATGCCGATGATGTGCGCGGTGGCGTTCTCCCCACGGGGCAAGCTCTACTATGCCGATCCTGGTTCCTGCAGCCCCCGGGTCGGCGACCGGGTGCTCGTCCCCACCGAGGAGGGCCCCGAGGTCGCCACCTGCATGTGGGCGCCCCAGTGGGTCAGCGACGACATCGGCGACCTGCCGGTGCTCGTCGGGATGGCCGACGCGTCCGACATCCAGCGCGAGCAGGTCTCCCGGCGCCGACGCGCCCGGGCGCGTGTCGCGGCCCGCCGCCTGGCCCGTGAGCATGACCTGCCGATGAAGATCGTCGGTGTTGACCACGTGATGGCCACCGGCGGCTACACGGTCTACTTCAGCGCGGAAGGCCGCGTCGACTTCCGTGAACTGGTGCGGGATCTCAACCGGACGCTGGTGGCGCGGGTCCAGCTGCGGCAACTGTCCGCCCGCGACAGCGCCCGGGTCCAGGGCGGGATCGGTTCCTGCGGCCGCGACCTGTGCTGCGCCACTTTTCTCAACGACTTTGAGCCGGTGAGCCTGCGGATGGCCAAGGAGCAGAACCTCGCCCTCAATCCGATGCGCATCAGCGGGGCATGCGGCCGGCTGATGTNCTGCCTGCGTTACGAACATCCCCTCTACGAGGAGTTCGCCGAAGCCGTGCCCGCGGTCGGAGACCGGGCGACGACCCCACACGGTGCGGGCCGGGTCGTGCGGCACGATGTTCCGCGTCAGCAGGTGGTCGTGGTTCTCGACGGCGGGGGCCGGACCTCGTGCGACCGCGCGGATGTCTGCGCCTCCCGGCGGGTCCACGACACCGCCCACCCCGGTGGCTTGGCGGGATGCTCCCCCCCGGGCAGCACCTCTACAGCCGGCGGGGAAACGACGACAGGAGGGGAAACGACGACAGGAGGGGAAACGACGGCCCTGCGGGAAGGACGTCACGGGTCGAAGCGGTAGCCCATCCCGCGCAGGGTCGTGACCAGCCGGCGCTGCGGTGGACGACCCTCGACCTTGGTTCGTACCCGCCGGACGTGCTCGGTGACGGTGGCGGGGTCCTGGAACCGCGTGCCCCACACCTGCTCGAGGAGTTCCTCCCGGCTGAAGACCCGCCGAGGATGCCGGGCGAGGAAGGCCAGCAGCTCGTACTCGCGCGCGGTCAGATCGATGCGCTCCCCGGCGACGGCGACCTCGCGGGCCCGCAGGTCGATGGAGACGTCTCCGTAGACGAGCGGGTCGCTGCCGTCCCCGGTGCGCTGCGGCGGCGGTTCCGCCGGCCGTCGGCGAAGCCGGGCGCGCACCCTGGCCACCAGTTCTCGCAGCGAGTAGGGCTTCACGACGTAGTCGTCCGCGCCCAACTNGAGGCCGACCACCCGGTCGACCTCCTCGGCCCGCCCGGTGAGCATGATCACNGGAACCTCGCTGGTCTGGCGGAGGCGGCTCAGGACGGCGAAGCCGTCCATCCTGGGCATCGCGACATCCAGCACCACCAGATCGATCTCGGTGGTCTGGAAGAGCCGAAGAGCGGCCTCGCNGTCCGCGGCCTCCAGCACCCGATAACCGAATCTCTCCAGGCTGCGCGCAAGTGCTATGCGAGATGCCTCATCGTCCTCAGCGACGAGGAGCGAGGCTCCTCGCGTCGTCGCTGCTGGTGCAGCGTCTCCGGCCCCGGTCATGGTGCGAAACCCTACGCATCCTCATCGGAACCACTGCGACCGGGGGTGGCGATTTACGGTGTTGCAGCACCCAAAACTAACTAAATGTGACATAAAGAAGATAATTTGCCGACTCAGGGCCATTTTGACGACATAGCACATCCCTCGCCATGACAGCCTGAGACGGAGGCATTCCAGACCGTGCCCGCCACTGGTGGCATCACCGTGGACGGCTGGGATCCGGGGCGACGGCGGGCATCTCGGCCCGCGAACAGCCACCGAACCACCGCCGGGTCGAGCCCGCCCACGCATCTGGCATACTCGACCCGGGCCAGTGCGGTCCTGGCCGTTCGCCGGAGTAGCTCAGTGGCAGAGCAATCGCCTCGTAAGCGATAGGTCGCGGGTTCAATCCCCGCCTCCGGCTCACTCCCCGATTCCGCTCGCACGATCATTACGCGCCAGGTAACCGTCATAGCCGGCACGTCCGGCCCGGCGGCGGGCCGGCTCCCGCCCCGGGCCCATCCCGTGGGTTCCTGAACCTGTCCCACCCCGCTTGGGACGTGGGACAGGTCGTCACGGATACCACAAGCCGGACGGAGGGATCAGGCCGACCTGGGTTCGGCCTCCTGGTCGTGCCCGTCCGCCTCCGCGGCCTCCGCCTCGCGCAGCCGCTTGATGGACGCCAGGATCTCCCGCTCAGCCTCCTTGCGGTCCACCCAGGATGCGCCCTCCACCGACTTACCGGGCTCGAGGTCCTTGTAGACCTCGAAGAAGTGCTGGATCTCCAACCGGTCGAACTCCGGCAGGTGCCGCAGATCCCGCAGGTGCTCCTGCCGGACGTCGGCCACCGGCACGCAGAGAACCTTGTCGTCCGGCCCCTTCTCGTCGGTCATCTCGAACATGCCGATCGTCCGGCNCCGCACCAGGCAGCCCGGGAACGTCGGCTCCTCCAGCAGGACGAGGGCGTCCAGCGGATCACCGTCGCGCCCGAGGGTTCCCTCGATGAACCCGTAGTCCGACGGGTAGTGGGTGGAGGTGAACAGCATCCGGTCAAGCCGGATACGGCCGGTGTGGTGATCCATCTCGTACTTGTTGCGCTGCCCCTTGGGGATCTCGATGGTCACATCGAACTCAAGGTCCACTCCGCTCCCTGTCTCCTTCGTCTTCGCCCGGTCCGCACCGGAGCGATCGCCGTTTGTCACATGGTGCTCGTTCGAGCCGTACCGTGCTCGTGGCGCAGTACGTCGTGCTCGTGCCGTACGTCGTGCTCGTGGCGCAGTACGTCGTGCTCGTGCCGTACGTCGTGCTCTGCCAGGCGGTGGACGTGCTCCGCCCGGGGCGCGGGCCACCCACCCCAGTGACCACAACGAGGCGTCACACCCACGACGGCGCACCTAGTGTCGCGGACGCCGCCTCCCACCCGAACCACTCCCACCCGAACCGCACCGGCACCACCACGTTTCCACCGCCGGATCTCCCGGGCACCGAAACCATGCTGGGCACCGGCGACACGCCCGGTGGGGCCTTCTTCGTACCAGTGCCGCCCGCCGACACGACACCTCCGGTGTCCCGTCGCACCCCCGGTGTCCCGTCGCGGCGGGACACCGCCGGGCAGGCCGGCGGCGACGGATCCGGGTTCACCCGCCGCGCCGTCGCCGACCGCCCGCTGGTTGCGTAGTGTCGGTGAGTGACGTCAGCCGCACCGGTCGCCCGGGTAGGGGGGCTCACCGCCCTGGCCGGCGCGCTGCTCGCCGGGTCCCTGTCCGTCGGTCCCACCACCGGATCAGCCGCGGAACTCGCCGGCAGCGGGTCCGACCGCGCGGGCGCTGCGGTGCTCGGCGGTCTCGATTCGGCCGCGCCGATCCCGCAGCCCGCGGCGGTGGCGGCCCGCCTCGCCGGCCCGCTGGGTGATCCCGTTCTGGCGCGGCCCGCGGCCTTCGTCATAGACGCACAGTCGGGTCGGGTGCTCCTCGACGTCCGGTCCCGCATCCCCGTGGCACCGGCCTCCACGTTGAAAACCGCGGTCGCCACGGCCGCGTTGACCACCTTCCCCGACGACCGGCTGCGGACCACCGTGGTCTACAGCCCGCCCGCGGGCGGGAACGCCCGCACATCAGGCGGAACACTGTGGCTCGTCGGCGGCGGAGATCCGACCCTGACCGCCTCCACCGCGCCCGGCGGCTATCCGGCTCTGGCCCGGCTGAGCGATCTCGCCGCTCAGGTCCGGGCCGCGGGTATCACCTCGGCGGCTCGGGTGATCGGCGATGGAGGGCTGTTCGTCGGTCCGGACCGGGCACCGGGATGGCGCGACAACTACGTGACCGACGGGGACGTCGCCCCGGTCTCGGCGCTGGAGGTCGACGCCGGACGGTCGGCACCGGAAGCCGTCGGACCGCGCAGCCCCACCCCGGCCGCCGCCGCGACCACGGCCTTCGCCGCGGCGCTCATGACCGCCGGAGTATCCGTCGGATCGGTGGCCACCGGCCCGGCGGACCCGGCCGCACAACGGGTCGCGGCGGTCTACAGCCCGCCGGTGCGGGTCTTGGTCGAACGCATGCTCACCCAGTCAGACAACGATCTCGCCGAGAGCCTGGGACGGCTCGTCGCCCATCGGAGGGGCCTGCCCGCCTCGTTCACCGGCGCCACCCGCGCGGTGAGGGACGTCCTCGCCGAGGCGGGCCTCCCCGTCGCAGGGATGGCACTGGCCGACGTGAGCGGCCTGTCCATCGCAAACCTGATCATGCCCATGACCCTTGTNGCCATCCTGCGCGCCGCCGTCCTCCCCGGTCGGCCGGCGCTGCGCACCATTCTCACGGGGCTGCCGGTAGCCGGGTTCTCCGGTACGCTAGGTGACCGCTACACCACTGGCGACACCGCCATCGGAGCGGGTGACGTCCGGGCGAAGACCGGCACTCTGCACAACGTCAGCAGCCTCGCGGGCCAGCTCGTCGACGCGGACGGCAGGCTGCTCCTCTTCGCGTTCCTCTCGCCCGCCGAGGAGGCGGGCAGCACCAAGGCCGCCCTCGACCGGGCAGCCGCGGCGCTCACCGGCTGCGGATGCACCCCGGCCCGGTCGACGACCGTGGCGATCCCACCGGCAGCATCGCGCCCACCGGCAGCATCGCGCCCACCGACCTGAGCAGGACCGTCGGCGCCCCGGCGCGTCCCATCCCGTTCTCGGCACGGTTCATGATCGGACCCAGACGACGGGCGAGCCCGGTACGCTCGGATTCGTGGACGCCGAGCTGGTCGACTGGGAACTCGCCGTGACGACGGCGAGGAAACTGGTTCGCCCCGGCCCGCAGATCTCGCGGGAGCAGGCCGGCGAGGTCGTCTCGGAGCTGCGGCGACTGGCCGTCGAGGCCGAGCGGCACGTCGAGGACTACACCCGGCTCACTCCCGCCGGGCCGGCCACCCCCATCACCGTGGTGGACCGGCTGGAGTGGGTCCGCTCCAACGTCGCCGGTCTGCGGGTGCTGACCTCCCCGTTGCTGGGCAAACTGTCCGAACAGCAGCGCGGCAACCTCGCCGCGGCGGTCGGTCGGCGGGTCACCGGGGTCCAGATCGGCACAGCCTTGGCCTATCTGGCCGGCAAGGTGCTGGGCCAGTACGAGGTCTTCCTCCCGCCGGAGGAGTACCAGGCCGGGAGGGACGATCCGGGTCCGCCCGACGTGCCGGGGTCGGTCGGGCGCCTCAGCCTGGTCGCGCCGAACATCGCGCACGCCGAGGCGGCCATGGGGGTCGTGCCGCGAGACTTCCGGATGTGGGTATGCCTGCACGAGCAGACCCATCGCAGTCAGTTCACCGCCGTGCCGTGGCTGCGGACCCACCTGGAGTCCGAGATCACCGCGTTCATTGAGGCCACGGACCTCGATCCGGACGTCCTCGCGGACCGCGTCCGCTCGGCGATGAGCGCGCTGCGCGGGGCGGTGTTCGACCGGGAGGCCGACAGCCCGAGCGTCGTGGAGGCGCTGCAGACCCCGGCCCAGCGAGCGGTTCTCGACCGCCTCCAGGCCATCATGACGTTGTTGGAGGGCCACGCCGACCAGGTGATGGACGCGGTGGGGCCGAAGATCGTACCCACCGTCGCCGACATCCGGACGAAGTTCGAGGGTCGCCGCGGCGGGGGATCGCCGATCGACCGGTTCGTCCGCCGGCTCCTCGGTCTCGATCTCAAGCTGCAGCAGTACCGCCAGGGCGGGGCGTTCGTGCGTGCGGTGGTCGCGCAGGCCGGGGTGACGGGTTTCAACACCGTCTGGGAGTCACCGGCGGCGCTGCCGACCCGCGCCGAGCTGGTCGATCCCACCGCCTGGATGCAACGGGTCCTGGGCAGCCGCCCGCCGATCTCGGCGTGAGCACCATGGTCGTCGGGGCCGCGGGGGTCGTCGGGGCCGCCGACTCCCCGGGCTGTTCCACATCCGCCTTCCGGCCGACGCTGTGACCCCACCGATCGCCGGTGAGGACCACACCGGCCATGCCGGCGACGTCCGACCGGGCGATCCGGCTCCGCGCACGGTTCTCTCGTCGAGATCTCCCACTCCCGCGGTCGCGGCAGTCAGGCTGGCGGTTCGCCGCGCGGTCACCGACCTGCCACCCGGCGGACTAGTGCTGGTCGCCTGCTCCGGCGGCCCGGACTCCCTGGCGCTCGCCGCGGCCCTCGCGTTCGTCGCCCCCCGCCGCGCCCTGCGGGCCGGCATGGTCACGGTCGATCATGGCTGGGACACCGGCTCGACCGAACGGGCGGAGCGCGTCGCCCGCCAGGGTCGGGCCCTCGGCCTGGATCCGGTGGAGGTCCTGACCGAGCACACCGCTCGCTCCGAGGGGATCGCCCGACAGGCACGGCGGGCCGCGATCGCGGCGGCCGCCGACCGGCTCGGCGCCCNGGCGGTGCTTCTCGGCCACACGCTGGACGACCAGGCCGAGACGGTGCTGCTGAGGCTCGCGCGGGGCGCGGGCGCCCGCTCCCTCGGGGGGATGTCGGCTGACGACGGCCTGCTTAGCCGGCCACTGCTCGGGATCCGCCGCGCGGACACCAGGGCCGCTTGCCTCGCCGAGGGGCTCGAGGTGTGGGATGACCCGACGAACCGGGACCCAGCGTTCACCCGGTCCCGGGTGCGTCACACGGTCCTGCCAGTGATGGAGACGGAGCTCGGCCCGGGCATCGCCGAGTCGCTGGCGCGCAGTGCCGATCTGCTGCGGGCCGACGCGGACGCCTTGGACGCCATGGCCGCCGAGGTCTACGGCAAGGTCGTCAGGGCTCGTGGCCGGCCGTGCACCGGCGAGGTCGCCTTCGACGTCGCCGCGCTGGCCGGGCTCACCGCGGCGGTCCGCGGTCGGCTGCTGCGCCGGGCGGCCATCGACGTCGGAGCGTCGGCCTCCGCGCTGCGCGCGGAGCACATCTGGGCGGTGGAGGAGCTGGTGACGCGGTGGCGCGGGCAGAAGCCGGTACCGCTTCCCACCGGCGTGCTTGCCCGGCGATGGGAGAACAGGGTCACGCTGACCGGGCCGGTGGTTCCTCCACCGCCGCCAGCCGGCCCCGCCGCCCGACGGTCGGATGCCGCCCGACGGTCGGATGCCGTCACCGCGCCACACATCAAGGAGGACGACCAGGTGAGTCAGACCGCGACGACGACCCCCGACACCGGAGGCGCCCATGACGGCCCCCGGCACAGCCCGCATCCCGACATCGCCGAGGTCCTGGTCAGCTCGGACGAGATCGCCGCGAAGATCGTTGAGCTCGCGGCCAGGGTGGACGCCGACTACGCCGGCCGGGAGATCCTGCTCGTGGGCGTGCTCAAGGGCGCCGTCATGGTCATGGCGGACCTGTCCCGCGCGCTGACGGTCCCGCTGACCATGGAGTTCATGGCGGTCTCCTCGTACGGGTCGTCAACCTCCTCGTCTGGGGTGGTGCGCATCCTCAAGGATCTGGACCGGTCGATCGAGGGCCGGGACGTCCTGGTGGTCGAGGACATCATCGACTCCGGGCTGACCCTGTCCTGGCTGCTGAAGAACCTGCGCTCACGCGGCCCCGCCTCGCTTGAGGTCCTGGNGCTCTTCCGTAAGCCCGAGGCTGTCACCGTGGATGTGGATGTCCGATATGTCGGCTTCGATCTTCCCGGCGCGTTCGTCGTCGGGTACGGCCTTGACTACTCGGAGTACTATCGAACCCTGCCGTTTGTCGGGACCCTCACGCCCGCGGCGATCGAGAGGGGCGCCCCGGCCTGAGCCCGCTGGCCTTCCGCCCGCTCGGATNCGCCCTCGGTCNCCGCATCCGCCACGAGCGAAACACCGAACACCATCAGACCGCCACGATCGGAACAGCGCGGGCCGCCGATCCGTTGGTCGGATGTACGCGCGGTGAGATGCGCGCACCGGCGGTACCCTCGGCACAAGGGAATCCCGATCGAGGGCAGCACACACGTCAGGAGGGTGGAGCGCTCGTGTCCGGTGCTCCAGACAGATGACTCCAAGAAGAATCTTCCGCGGCTGGGTGCCACTGCTGCTCCTGGTCCTGTTCGTGATCATTCTCACGACGGGCGTCCTCTCGGGTCCCAGTGAGTACGGCAAGCGAGACCTGAACTTCGTCCAGCAGCAGATCGACGAAGGCCAGGTGGCGAAGGCCAAGATCCAGGATTCGAAGCAGCTCATCCAGATCCAGACGAAGGACGGCCAGAAGTTCGAGTCGTCCTATGTCACCGAACAGGGTGTCGTCCTGGCGAACGAGCTCCGCAACAAGCGGGTCGCCTACGACGTCTCGGTCGACCGTGGAAACATCCTGGTCTCGCTCCTGCTGAACCTGCTGCCCGTACTGCTGGTCGTCCTTCTGCTGTTCTTTTTCATGAACCAGATGCAGGGCGGCGGTAACCGGGTCATGAACTTCGGCAAGTCCAAGGCGAAGCTGGTGAGCAAGGACACGCCGAAGACGACGTTCGCCGACGTGGCCGGTGCGGACGAGGCCATCGAGGAGCTCGAGGAGATCAAGGAGTTCCTCGAAAACCCGGGCAAGTTCCAGGCGATCGGAGCCAAGATTCCCAAGGGGGTCCTGCTCTACGGCCCGCCGGGAACCGGCAAGACGCTGCTGGCCCGGGCCGTCGCGGGTGAGGCCGGGGTGCCCTTCTACTCCATCTCGGGTTCCGACTTCGTCGAGATGTTCGTCGGTGTCGGCGCCAGCCGGGTTCGCGACCTGTTCGAACAGGCCAAGGCCAACGCGCCCGCCATCATCTTCGTTGACGAGATCGACGCCGTGGGCCGCCACCGCGGAGCGGGACTCGGCGGTGGCCACGACGAGCGGGAGCAGACGCTCAACCAGCTCCTGGTCGAGATGGACGGGTTCGACGTCAAGGGCGGGGTCATCCTCATCGCCGCGACGAACCGGCCCGACATCCTCGACCCGGCCCTGCTGCGGCCCGGCCGCTTCGACCGGCAGATCGTCGTGGATCGGCCGGACCTGCTCGGCCGCGAGGCCATCCTGCGGGTGCACGCCAAGGGCAAGCCGATCGGCCCGGACGCCGACATGATGGTCATCGCCCGGCGGACCCCCGGGTTCACCGGTGCCGATCTGGCCAACGTACTGAACGAGGCAGCCCTGCTGGCCGCCCGCTCCAACCTGAAATTCATCTCGTCGGCGCTGCTCGAGGAGTCCATCGACCGCGTGATGGCGGGACCGGAGCGCAAGACCCGCGCGATGAGCGACAAGGAGAAGAAGCGCATCGCTTACCACGAGGGCGGCCACGCCCTCGTGGCGCACGCGCTGCCCAACTCCGACCCGGTGCACAAGGTGACCATCCTGCCCCGGGGGCGCGCGCTCGGGTACACGATGCAGCTTCCCCTGGAGGACAAGTACCTCTCGACCCGCTCGGAGATGCTCGACCGCCTCGCCGTCCTGCTCGGCGGGCGCACCGCCGAGGAGCTGGTGTTCCACGACCCGACCACGGGGGCGAGCGACGACATCGAGAAGGCCACCCAGATCTCGCGAGCAATGATCACCCAGTACGGGATGAGCGACAAGCTCGGCGCGATCAAGTTCGGCACCGAGAACAGCGAGGTCTTCCTCGGCAAGGAGGTCGGCCACCAACGCGACTACTCCGAAGAGGTCGCCAGTGAGATCGACATCGAGGTGCGCCGGCTGATCGAGGCCGCACACGACGAGGCCTGGGAGATCCTGGTGACCTACCGGGACGTACTGGACAACCTCGTGTTGCGGCTGATGGACACCGAGACGCTGAGCAAGGACGAGGTCGCCGAGGTCTTCGCGACGGTCCAGAAACGCCCCGTGCGTGGCATCTACACCGGGGTGGGGCGTCGCGTCCCCTCCGACCGGCCACCGGTGCAGACCCCGGCCGAGCTCGGCCTGCTGACGGCGGATGTCGCCGACCTGGTGAACGACCCGGGCCACGGTAATGGTGCCGCCGGACGCGGACCGGGCGGCAACGGAACCGGGGGCAACAGGGCCGGCGGTCACGGTCAGCCCGCCGGCGTGCCGGGGGCACCAGCGGGCTCGGGCCCCGGGGTCGACCCGTCCGGTCCGGGCGGGGGCGTACCGCACGGCACGGATGTCGGTGGTCCGGGTGGGAATGGCAGCCCCGGGGGGCACGGTTATCCCCAGGGCCAGGGCACGCCGGCGCCCCCCGGAGGCGAGGGTCCGGCCCATGACGGGCCGAGGATCGCCAACCCGTGGGCCCCGCCAAGCTGGCCGAGCGACGACGAGAGGAGACGCCGTTGACGTCTTATTCCGACGAGGCGTCCACTGCCGCGGGCGAACGACGAAGTGAATCATCTCCCGCGGCGGAGGCCCCAGGAATGGACGGTTTCGGCATCCCGGACCCCGACGGCGACGGACCGGCTGCGTCAACCCTGGCGCCGGGCAATGGCAGGCCGCGGCAGGTCCGTCCCTTCGACCACGACCGAGTCGCACGCGCGGTTCGTGAGCTACTGATCGGGATCGGCGAGGACCCGGACCGCGAGGGTCTTCGCAAGACCCCGGACCGGGTCGCGCGGGCGTACCGGGAAGCCGTCGAGGGTCTTGGCCGGGATCCCTCCGAGGTCCTGACCACCGTCTTCGATGAGGGTCACGACGAGATGGTGCTGGTCCGCGACATCGATTTCTCATCGCTGTGCGAACATCATCTGGTCGTGTTCTCCGGCAAGGCGCACGTCGCCTACATCCCCAACAGCAAGGGCCAGATCACGGGCCTGTCGAAGCTTGCCCGGCTGGTCGACCTCTACTCCCGTCGTCCGCAGGTCCAGGAACGGCTGACCTCGCAGATCGCGGACGCCCTCGTCGAGGTGCTCGACCCGCGCGGAGTGATGGTCGTCATCGAGGCGGAGCACCTGTGCATGTCGATGCGCGGTGTGCGCAAGCCCGGGGCCACCACGGTGACATCCGCGGTGCGTGGCCAGTTCCTCAGCACCGCTACCCGCAACGAGGGCATGTCGCTCATCCTGCACAGGTAGCTCCGGGTGGCAGGGATTACAGGCGGCAGGCCTGAATCCCGGAGACGAGGATGCCCCGGGCACCCAGCTCCCAGAGGTCGTCCATCATGCGGTTGACCTCGGCGCGCAGCACCATCGCCCGCACCGCGACCCAGTCCTCGCGCTGCAACGGAGAGATCGTCGGGGACTCGTAGCCCGGCGTGATCTCGCATGCCTTGTCGAGCACGGCCGTCGGAACGTCGTAGTCCATCATCACGTACCGCCGGGCGACCAGAACCCCCTGGATCCGGCGCAGCAGACGCTCATGCGAAGGGGACAGGTCCGCGCCTCTCTTGGCGATCACGATGGCCTCCGAGCGCAGGACCGGCTCGCCGAGCAGCTCCAGACCCGCGGCCTTGAGCGTACGGCCGGTCTCGACCACGTCGGCGACCGCGTCCGCGACACCGAGCCGCACCGCCGTCTCGACCGCACCATCCAGAGTCACGATGTCACCCGGGGTGACCCCCCGGCCGGCAAGGTCGGCTCGGACCAGCGCGGGGAACGACGTCGCGATCCGCTTGCCGGCGAGCTCCGTGATGTCCGCGAGCGTCCCCTCCGGAGAGGCGTAACGAAACGTGGCGAACCCGTATCCAAGCGGAACGAGCTCCTCGGCGGCGGCACTGCTATCGAGGAGGAGATCACGCCCGGTGATGCCAAGATCGAGACGACCCGACCCGACGTAGACAGCGATATCCCGAGGGCGCAGGAAGAAGAACTCGATGTCGTTCTCGACGTCGGCGATCACCAGCTCGCTCCCCTCGCGCCGCGCGAGGTAGCCGGCATCGGAGAGCAACTGACCGGAGGCGGCCGACAACGCCCCCTTGTTCGGAACCGCGATACGAAGCATCATCACTACTCAGCGTCTACGAGAAAGGGCAGGACATCGATCACAGATGGGAGTATACGTCGTCCAGCGAAAGGCCTAGAGAAATCATCAGCAGCTGACTCCAGTAGAGCAACTGGGAGATCTCCTCGGCGGCCCTTCCCCGGCCTTCGTGCTCGGCCGCCATCCACGCTTCAGCGGCCTCCTCGACCAGTTTCTTGCCCAGATGGTGGACGCCCTGATCGAGCGCGGCGACAGTTCCCGAGCCGGGTGTCCGACGCCGCCATTTCTCGGCAAGCTCGACGAAGAGTTCGTCGAATGTTTTCAGGTTGGATACATTCGACGAATCGGATGCGCCGACGGATGGCACGGCGGACCGATCGGCAGGGAGCATGCTCGGCATGCTACCCGTCACCGGGCGGACAACCTCCGCGCCGCGGGCCCGCGGTGCGGAGCGGCACACGACGACCACAGACACGCGCTCCGCGGCCAGCCGGCAAGCCGATGCGACGGAGTCCCTGCACCGGAGTCCCTGCACCGGCCGCCATGTTGCTGGTTGACTTGATGACTGTGCTTCCGCCCGCGATCGTCGCCACCGACCTGGACGGGACGCTGATCCGCAGCGACGGCNCGGTGTCCGAACGCACCCGCGGGGCGTTGCGCCGGGTGGAACGCGCCGGGGCGACCGTGGTGTTCGTGACGGGACGACCCAGTCGGGTGATGGCCGGCGTCGTCGCCCAGACCGAGGTCTCCGGGCTCGCGATCTGCGCGAACGGCGCGCTGGTCTTCGATCTCGACTCCGGCGAGCCGGTCAGCCAGCGCTGTCTGGAATCGGCCACGGCCCTGCGGCTGGCGGCGGCGATCCGCGCCGCGGTTCCCGACGCGGTGTTCGCGGTCGAGAGCGGCGTGCGCTTCGGCCGGGAACCCGCCTTCGAGGCGATGTGGCCGGATCCCAAGGAGATTGTCGCGGAGTTCTCGGAGCTGCTGGGCGTCCTGCCGGCGACGAAACTGCTTGTCCGGCGGGGGGGCGCTCCGTTCACGGAAGTGTACGACGCCATCGTCGAACTCGCCGGGGTGGACGCCGTCGTCACAACCTCCAGCGCGGACCTTCTCGAGATCGCGGGGCCGGGGGTGTCGAAGGCGGTGGCACTGGCTGAACTCGCCGCCGGGCGGGGGGTGGTCGCCGCCGACGTCATCGCGTTCGGAGATATGCCGAACGATCTACCGATGTTCGCCTGGGCCGGATACGCGGTCGCCGTCGCGAATGCCCATCCCGAAGTACTGGCCGCCGCCGACGAGATCACCGTGTCGAATGATGAGGACGGGGTCGCGATCGTCCTGGAGCGGCTTTTCCCATAACCACGATGATCTTCCTGGGCATTCCGGTCCGTCCCGATCACGATCGGGCCGCATACCGGGCCGGATACTCTCCACGAATACCCTCCGGACGGTTCCCGGTCGACGACGGGGATTCCCGGTGGACCGCCGCGTTGATACCTGCCCGGCCGGATCCGGACACGCATCGCCTCCCGGTCTCGCGCTCCCAGCGCGTCCGCATGCACAGCGTCCGCATGCACAGCGTCCGCATGCCGCCCCGACACCCGGGCATGCCGCCCCGACACCCGTCGCACAGACGGGCCAGGATAGGGACATGGCACCCCTCGTCCAGGACTCGGCCTCATCCGGGCTGCCGGCTCACGAGATCGACGGCGAGTTCCTCGCGCTGCCGCGCACCGCACTCGCCGACGCGGCTCTGCAGACCGCACGTGATCTCGGCGCGACGCACGCCGACATCCGCGTCGAACGGCTCAAGGACTCCTCGCTGTCGTTCCGCGACGCCTCGCTGGAAAGTCGCCATGAAGGCGCGACGCTGGGCTTGGCTGTCCGGGTGGTGCACGGCGGCACCTGGGGTTTCGCCGCCGGCGTCGACCTGACGACGGACGAGGCGGCGCGGCTGGCCCGCGAAGCCGTCGAGATGGCCCGAGTCGCCGCCCCGCTCAACTCCGAACCAGTCGAACTCGCCGCGGAACCGACCCACACCGACGCGGTCTGGGTCTCGGCCTACGCGACCGATCCGTTCGCGGTCGACGCCCGGGACCGGGTCGAACGGGTCGGCGGCCTGTGTCGGACGCTGTTCGCGGCGCACGATGTCGACCATGTCGACGGCCGGTTCAGCGCGGTGATGGAGAACAAGTACTACGCCGACCTGACCGGGACCACGACGACACAGCAACGGGTGCGGGTGATCTGCCAGATCGAGGCGACCCGGGTCGATCCCGCGGGCGGCTTCGAGTCGATGCGCACGATCGCCCCGCCCGTCGGTCGAGGCTGGGAGTGGCTGGTGGCGGGCCCCGCGGCCGGCTGCTGGGACTGGGAGAGCGAGATCGATCTGATCCCGGGTCTGCTCGCCGAGAAGTCCAGGGCCTCCTCAGTCGAACCAGGGCCGTACGACCTGGTCATCGACCCGTCGAACCTGTGGCTGACGATCCACGAGTCGATCGGGCACGCCACCGAGCTCGACCGGGCGCTCGGCTACGAGGCCGCCTACGCCGGTACCTCCTTCGTCACCCTCGACCAGCTGGGCACGCTGCGGTACGGCTCCCCGGCGATGACCGTCACCGGGGACCGCACCGCCCTGCACGGGCTCGCGACCATCGGCTACGACGACGAGGGCGTGCAGACCCGCCGGTTCGACATCGTCCGCGACGGCCAGTTCGTCGGCTATCAGCTCGACCGGGCGATGGCGGCCCGCAATGCCGCCGTGCTCGGGGGCGACCGCTCCAATGGCTGCGCGTTCGCCGACTCCCCCGCCCATGTGCCGATCCAGCGGATGGCGAACGTCTCCCTGCTCCCGGCGCCCGGCGGCCCGTCGACCGAGGAGCTGATCAGCCGGGTCGACCGCGGCATCTACGTCGTCGGGGACAAGAGCTGGTCGATCGACATGCAGCGGTACAACTTCCAGTTCACCGGCCAGCGGTTTTACGAGATCCGCGCTGGTCGCATCGTCGGCCAGCTCCGCGACGTCGCCTACCAGGCGACGACGACCGACTTCTGGGGATCCCTGGAGGCCGTGGGAGGCCCCGAGACCTACGTGCTGGGCGGTGCGTTCAACTGCGGCAAGGGCCAACCCGGCCAGGTCGCGGCCGTCAGCCACGGCTGCCCGTCGGCTCTGTTCCGCGCCACCAACATTCTCAATGCTCGCCGAGAGGCCGGTCGATGAGCCGGCCGGCCGGACCGCAACCAGCCTCAGCCGACGGAGGAAGCACGGTGCGCGAGACCGCCCATGAGATCGTCGAACGCGCCCTGGGCCTGTCGAAGGCGGACGGCTGCGTAGTGATCGCCACCGAGTCCAGCGCGGTGAACCTGCGCTGGGCCAACAACACGTTGACGACCAACGGCGCCAGCCGGGATCGGTCGATCACCGTCATCAGCGTCATCGGCCGCTCGTTCGGGGTGCGGACGGCCTCCACCATCGACTCCCCCGGTTCCGGCGGCCACCCCACCGCGCGTCCCACCGACCTGCCGCATCCCACCGATGCCGACGGCCTCGCGGAACTCGTCCGCGCCGCCGAGGACGCGGCCCGGGACGCCGAGGATGCCGAGGACTACACGGACCTGCTCGGGCTGGACACGACGGACGTCGGCGCGGGTGCGGGGTCGGCGGGTGCGGGGTCGGCGGGTGACGCGGCCGAGGCCTTCACCGATCCGGCCGCCCGGACCAGCACCACGGTGTTCGCCTCCTTCGCCCGGGACCTCGCGGAGGCGTTCGCCGCGGCGCGGGCGGGCGGGCGGCGGTTGTTCGGCTTCGCCGAGCACAATCTGACCACCACGTGGCTCGGGACGTCGACGGGGCTGCGGCTGCGGTACAGCCAGCCGACCGGCAGCGTGGAGTGGAACGCCAAGAGCGGCGTTCCCGGCGGCTCGGTCTGGCACGGCCAGTCGACCCGTGACTTCACCGACGTCGACGTCGCGGGTACCGACGCGGCGCTGCGCGACCGGCTGGCCTGGTGCGAACGGTCGCTGGAACTGCCGGCCGGCCGGTACGAGACGCTGCTGCCGCCCTCCGCGGTGGCGGATTTGATGATCTACATGTACTGGACGGCTGCCGGTCGGGACGCGGCCGAGGGCCGGACGGTCTTCAGCCGGGCCGGCGGCGGCACGCGTCTCGGCGAGGCGATCGGACCGGCGGGACTGCGGCTGGCCAGCGATCCGCACGACCCGGAACTCGCGACGACCACCTTCGTGACCGCGCAGTCCTCCTCGTCGATGTCCAGCGTCTTCGACAACGGACTGGCGCTGAGGCCCACCGACTGGATCTCGGATGGCACCCTCGCCGCCCTCGTGGAGACCCGTGCGTCCGCCCGTGCCACCGGGGTCCCGACCACCCCGATGATCGACAATCTGATCCTGGACGGCGGAGGCTCCGCGTCGTTGCAGGAGATGATCGCCTCGACGAAACGCGGGCTCCTGCTCACCAGCCTGTGGTATATCCGCGAAGTCGATCCCGAGGTGCTCCTGCTCACCGGCCTCACCCGGGACGGGGTCTACCTGGTGGAGAACGGTGAGGTCACCGGGGCCGTCAACAACTTCCGCTTCAACGAGTCACCGGTCGACCTGCTCGGCCGCCTGGCCGAGATCGGCGCCACCACCCGCACCATGGCGCGGGAATGGGCGGACTGGTTCACGCTCACCCGCATGCCCGCGGTACGGATCCCCGACTTCAACATGTCCTCGGTCAGCCCGGCGAACTGACCGCCGGCCGGGCCGGGGGCATCGAACCATCGATGGTGAACCGCGAGCAGCCATGGCTCCCGGTTCACCATCGCGGGTCGATTCGGGGACGGGTCGATTCGGGGACGGGTCAATGAAAAACGGGTCAGTCAGAGGTAGGCCCCGCGGCCGAACGTCTCGCTGCCGGGCTGCTGCCCGCTCGGCAGGGCCCGTCGGCGCATCTCCTCGAGTTGAGCCTTGGCGGCCATCTGTTGGGCGAACAGCGCGGTCTGCAGGCCGTGGAACAGACCCTCGAGCCAGCCGACCAGTTGTGCCTGGGCGATTCGCAGCTCGGCGTCCGACGGCGTGCGCTCCTCGTCGAACGGCAGCGACAGCCGATCGAGTTCCGAGCGCAGGTCCGGGGCAAGCCCGTCGGAGAGCTCCTGGATGGAACTGCGGTGGATCTCGCGCAGCCGGACTCGGCTCGCGTCGTCCAGCGGGGCGGCCCGGACCTCCTCGAGCAGCTGTTTGATCATGGTACCGATGCGCATCACCTTGTCGGGCTGGGAGACCAGCGCGGCGATGGGGTTGCCGCCGTCCAGCTCCTCCGCGGCCTGCGGCGCCTGGCCACCGTCCGGGGCCAGCGGCCGCACCGGCCGGTCGGGTACCCCCGAGTCCGCGGTCTCGTGCAGCGCGCCGTCAGGCCCGACGACCACGACGCGGGGTTCCGGTTGATCCGTCATGCCCCCTATCCTGCCCCGTGATCCGCCTCCCACGGCACTGGCTTCGCCTCCACGGTCACGCCGGGTGTCACCCATCGAGGGTCATTCCGGGATCGTGAGTACCACCTTTCCGACATGTCCGAAATCAGCCACATGCTGGTGCGCCCGCGCGACCTCGGTGATCGACAGCNCCCGATCGATGNCCGGCCGGATCGCCCCCGCCTCGATCGCCGGCCAGAAGTCGCCGCGGACACCGGTCACGATGTCGGCCTTCTCCTCGACCGGCCGCCCGCGCAGCGACGCGGCGTGGACCGCCGCCCGCTTGGTGAGCAGGGCGCCGAGGTTGAGCTCCCCTTTCACCCCGCCCTGCAGGCCGATGACGACCAGACGGCCTCCCACGGCCAGCACGGCGACGTTGCGGGCGAGATACGCCGCACCCATGTTGTCGAGGATGACGTCCGCCCCATGGCCGTCGGTGGCCTCGCGGATCCTGGCGACGAAGTCGTCGTCACGGTAGGAGACCGCGATGTGGGCGCCGAGCTCCCGCACCCTGGCCAGTTTGGCCGCGGTGCCGGCGGTGGTCGCGACCAGCGCGTTCGGACGCAGCGCGCGGACCGCCTGGAGCGCGAAGGTCCCGATGCCGGACGCCCCGCCGTGCACGAGGAAGACCTCGCGGTCACGCAGACCGGCGATGCCGAACACCGTGGAGTACACCGTGCAGGCGACCTCGGGCAGAGCGGCCGCCGTGATGAGGTCGACCCCGGCCGGGACCGGCAGCACCTGGCCGACCGGCACGTTCACCCGACTCGCGTAGCCGCCCCCACTGAGCAGCGCGCACACCTCGGCCCCGACCTCAACCCGGTCCACGCCGGCGCCGAGAACCGCCACCCGCCCGGAGCACTCCATCCCGATGATCTCAGAGGCACCGGGCGGCGGCGGGTAGAAACCTTGCCGCTGGAGCAGGTCCGCGCGGTTCACCGCCGTCGCGACCACCTCCAGGGTAACCTCGCCCGGCCCCGGGGCAGGAGGGTCCGCCACCGTCGACCACGTCATGACCTCGGGCCCACCGGGCGCTTTCACCGTCACAGCATGCATCCGTCACACGCTACGGCTCCTCGGCACGCGATGCCGCGGCATCATCCGGCGTGCGGGCATGTTCATGCCGCGGCCGTACGGATGTTCCGGTGGGGTGGACGGACGCCGGCTCGGGCCTCAGACCGGCTCGGGCTCCGGTTGGGGTGCGCCGGGAACCGGCTCGGTGTACGGGGAGGGCTCGTGCGGAGCCGGCGGCAGGTCAGGAGCGTCGGGCAGGAGCGGGCCGGGATCATCCGGGATCGGGGTGTCCGGATCGAGCGGGGGCGGGGGACTCGGGCGATGGGGACGGACGGCCTCGGGCATCACGACAGACGGGGCAACCAGACCAGACCGGGTAAACAGACCAGACCGGGCGGACAGGGCAGCCGGACCAGACAGGGCAGACATAGATTTCGCCGTACCCGGCGGGCGTCGCGGCGGAAACATCGTCCTAGCATCCCATGTCGGCGGCTCGTCCCTCGCCGCGGCCTGGTCGCCGGTCACCCCGCTGGACCGGCGTCGCGCATCCGTGCGCCGCCCCGTCATCGCGGCTGTCCCGTCCGGATCTCGGTTCATCGGCTCGCATCTCCGATCCTATGCCGTCAAGTCCTATGCCCCTATGTCCTATAATGTGGCTGCCTCGGCCGGTCCGAGACGGGTTTGCCCCCGTGGCCGATGTCAACGCGCGCCAGGACCATCACCATGTGTGGCCAGCCCGACATCATCGGACCGAGGGTAAAGCCACTGCTTCGAGCGTATTAACAGTGACCGCCCCACTCGGCATCCAGGTACCACGACGCATACCCGATCGAGTCGCTACCGTCATATGCATATCGCCCTGAACTCATGGTTCTCTGCAACCAGTGACAGACGACCACAGCATCGGCTGTCCGGCCGGCGCCGCGGACGCGCCGGCCTCGACGGGCCCGGGGAGCGTGCCAGTGGAAGCGGTCGCGGCCGACGACGAGCCCGAACATCCCCATACCCAGGCGGAGTTTCATGCCTTCTTCGAGAGACATCACCGCGAGCTGAGCCGGTTTGCGTATCTCCTGACCGGCGATCACGACGTCGCGGACGACATCACCGCGGACGCCCTGACGGCCGCCTGNTCCGCCTGGGACCGGGTCCGCTCCGCGGACCTTCCACTGGCGTATGTCCGGCGGATCGTCGCCAACCTGGCGGCCGACCGGGTCCGGAAGGTCGTCCGCGAGCGACGCGGGCTGCTCTTCCTTGGTCAGCGAGCCGACCAGTCGGCGCGGATACCCGATCTCCCCGCGGTCATGGATCTGCGCTCCGCGCTGATGACACTGCCGCCAGGCAAACGTGCCTGTGTCGTGCTCCGCTACGCCTTCGACCTGTCGGAGATCGAGACGGCTCGCACGCTGGGTATCTCTGTCGGCACGGTGAAGAGCCAGACCGCCAAGGGAGTCGCCGAACTGGAGCGGATTCTCCAGAACACCGAGCTGCCGCCGGCCGGTGCCGCGGAGGTGGCGAGGCCACAGGTATCGTCCGGTCGGCCGGGCACATCACGCGGCGCCACATCCCGATCGGGCAGTTCCCGGATGAATGGCTCCCGGTCGGGCTCGGGTCGCCTGGGACGGCGGCGGGGCAGTGGTCAGTCCGGCAANCCGGCGGGTCCGAGCCCGTCGGCGTTCGCCCGCCTCGGCCGCGTCAAGCTATGGCCCTGGTGGCAGCAGCGAGTCGGCGAGGCATAGATGACGCAGAAGGCGCCCGGGGTTCCAGGAGCTCGATCATGATGCGCAGGGTGGCGCGGCAGCGCGGCGCGGCGAGCCTCCGGCCGATTGCCGTCCCTCCACTCCGGAGACGGGTGACCGCGTGATCAGCGACCACGGAACAGGCGACCGCGAAACCAGCAGCCCGAGCGCGGATGGTCGAGGGTCAGCCGATCGCGTCGGCGAGTTCCGCGGCGGCGACGGTCATGGCGGCGGCCTGGGGGAGCTTCCGTTCCCCGACCGACTCCGCGGCATGCTGAGCGCCGAGATGGGCCGGCACCACCCCGACTCCGATCGCATCCGCGGACGTGTCGCGGCGGCGGTCGATGCTCCCCTGAGCAGCACGATCATCCGCCCCCTCGGCCCGATCGGACCTGTCGGCCCGAGCGGTCCACTCAGCGCTAACGGACCACTCAGACCGCTTGGTTCGATCGGCTCCGGCACCCGGACCGGGGATGGGCGGATCATCACCCGGCAGCACCGCCTGGGCCGTACCGTCGCGAAGACCNCATCGAGCCGACGGCGCCGATCCAGCCGGTCCACCAGCCCCGACCGGCTCCCCCGGTCCCACCACTGGCCCCGTTCCCGGCGGCGCTCGGTCGCCCGACGCGGCACGATCACGGGGGCACTACTCGCCATCATGAGCATCACGGCCCTGACGGCCCTGGCCCTGCTGGGGCCGTCGGGATCGAACTCCCCGGCTCCGCCCACAACGACCGTCACGGCAAAGCCGCGGCCGTCCGCCACGCTGGTCACGACGTCTCCGGTCGTACGGACGCCGGTCACGTCGCCCCAGGCCACTGCGGCGGTTCCACCGGAACCGGCCAGGTCGAGCCCCGCCGGAACATCCGGGGTCAGCGCCGCCGTCCCGGACGCGACGAGCGATGCGAGCGCCGCACGGAGGTCCGCCGGCCCGGACCCGGCGGACCCGGGGTCCGCGAGCGGTGGCGGCGGCGCACCGTCACCGTCCGCGGGACCGTCCACAGGACCGTCCGCGAACCATGGTGACAGCAGATCCTCCCTGCCCGGCGGAACGTTCGCGGGCCTCGGCGGCGGGATCTACACCAGCACCGTCGCCCCCTTCCCCAGTGGATCACGGGTACGGCTTCCGGGCCCCGGCACTCTCGACTGGGTGCTGTTCGGGGGCTCGTGGGACGGTGTGCAGAACCGGGCCGCCATCGTGATGCCGCTGATCGACACCGGCACCCTGCTGGGCACGTCCGTGCCGTCATCCTCGGGATTCGACTGGACGGAGGGCACACCGGTCGCGACCGGTGTGGATGACACCGACCGGCTGTCCCTGCAGGGCTCGGCCCGGCTGACGGTCTTCGTCTCGCAGTCTCCGCTCACCCTGGACGTCCTCCTCGGATCCGGTTCCGGGCGGGTGCAGATCATCGTCACCTCCATCGGCGGCACGCAGACCTTCACCCAGACCCTGCCTTCACCGATCGCCGACGGCTCGGCCGATGGAGTGGTGAGCATCGGGCTGCCTGCCGGAATCGGCACGACGTCGGTCACCATCTCCAGCGGGGGCACATCGGGTTGGACGCTGGCGGCCGCAGTCCTGCGCTGACGGCGCGGGTCTGCGCCGGTTACGGGGGTCTGCACTTGACCATGCGGAACCACAGGCAACCATGCGGAAGAAAAATCTTCACAACGACGGCAACCAATCAACCTCCGTCGGACGACTGACAGATGAACGCCATACCGGCCCCCCGCGCCAGGAGGTCCGGCGGTGTTTCGGCCCGTTCGCTCCCCGGCTAACCCCCCCAGCCCGGCGGACGGGTCGCCAAGCGGCCGTCGACGGCGGCACGCGGGCTGGCCGGCCCGGCCAAGGTCGGCCAGCCCCTCGCGACCTCTCCCACGCCACCCGGCGCCCCGGTCCGAGTGTGAGTCCGGTCCGAGTGTGAGTCCGGTCGCGGGAAGGTGCCACGCGCCCTACGCCGACCGGCCGGGGAGAGGTAGCGTCAACCTCGTGCGTCGGCTGCTGTTGTCACCCTCGTGGATCGCGCGTCATCTCCTCGCGCTCCTCTTGATCGCATTCTTCATCCGCATGGGCATCTGGCAGCTGACGAAGGGCGAATCCCCGCAGGGATCGCTGCAAAACCTCTTCTACGGGGTCGAGTGGCCTGTCTTCGCCGCCTTCGTCGTGTACTGGTGGGTGAAGATGATGAAGGAGGATCTGGCACCCAAGGACACCACCGGGCCGCGGTGGGGTGCCCACGGCCGGATCGCCCCCGAGGCGCCCTGGCGACCGGATCTCGACAGGGGCCCCAAAATGCTGACGACCGGCGGCGCCGAGCAGTCCGCCGAGGACGACGAACTCGACGCCTACAACCGCTATCTCGCCTCACTGTACGAGCGTGACGCCCTTCGGGACGCCCTCAAGCACATCAACGGAGCCCGCTGATGACNGCATTGCCCGACCCCACCCGTACGGCCACCACAGGACGTGCCTCCGCGACAGCGATTCGCGCGTCCCTGCTGCGGTACCGGGCCATCGCCTACATCGTCGGCGTAGGGCTAATCGTGCTGGTGTGCATCGGTATGCCGGTGAAGTACATCGGCGGCAGCGACACGATCGTCGCGGCCGTCGGCCCGATCCACGGTGTGCTGTACATGGTGTACCTTGCCGCTTCCTTCGATCTGGCGAACCGTTGCCGGCTGTCCTCGACCCGGACAATCCTGATCATGCTTGCCGGCACCATCCCGTTCCTGTCGTTCTTCGCCGAGCGGCGGGTCACGTTCCTTNTGCGGGNGAGCCAGCTGTCCGCCNCCNCGGCTCCNGTCGGCCCGGCCACCGGGCCCACGAAGTCCGCGAAGCCCGCGTAGCACGCGCAGTCCACGCAGCACGCGCAGAGCGCCGGGAGACGTCGCCTCAGGACACGTCCGAGTCGACTCCGGCCAGGCGGAGCGCCGCCGGTGCGGGTCGGCGGAGACGGGCGGGCACGGCGATCGTCAGGACCTCACCGGCGGTGAGCCGCCGGAGCCGGGCCAACCGGGAGGGCGGAGCGAGTATCTCCGCGGACAGCACCTGGTCAGCCTCGGTACCGAAGGCAAACAGGCGCCCGTCCGACCAGGTGATCAGTTCGTCGGCCGTACTGGCGGGTCGCACGAGGACCAGCTGGGCGCGCCGCGGGTCCCAGACGATCGTCACCGTCCGCGTGGTGGACCGGAGCAACGCCCACTTGCCGCCGCTGCGGTAGGCGGCCGCCAGCATCCGGGCCGTCTCGTTTCCCTCGGGACGGCGAGGTGGACGATCCGCGATCACCACGAGCCCCGCGTCGTCGACCGCGATCGGCGGAGTCGGGTCCGCCCGCAGGTCCGCGGCGGTCACCGCCCCGAATGCTCTGTCGAGGTGGACACCGCGTGCGGCGGGCAGCCCAAACGACGATGAGGCCAGCATGGCGGTCAGGGACGCCCGCCGGACCTCCGCCCCGTCCAGCCGGACCAATCCGCAGACCGTCATCCGTTCCTCCGTCCTCAGCCCGCGATCCGCGATCCGCGATCCGCGATCCGCGATCCGATGACGCACGGCACGGACGGACTCCCGGCCGGATGATCGACACGGTGCGGCGGCGTTCACGGGTACTCCAGCGCTGGAACGTAGCAGTTTCTCGCCCGCCTCACCGGTCCGTTGCACGGAATCGCCGAGTGGTTCCGACCTTCGGTGCCGGGCCTCACCGTCATGATCCGGGCTCGGCCGGGACGGCGGCTCGAAAACACCTCGGCCGCCTACCGGCCGCCGATCGCCCGTGACCAAGACGTCCGGCGGAAACCGGCCGCATGCGGAGGAAGACCGCGGTCACGGGGGAGGACGGACTTAGGCCACGTTGGCGCCCGACGGCTCACGCTCCCGCTTGACCCGACGAGTCGCGATCACCGGATGAGCCGGGCAATCAACCAGATGCTCATCGAAGCCCTGCACCGTCGGCCAGGACTGGTGGCAGGACCCGCAATGGGTCGTGGCCGGATCGGTCCACCGCTCTTCGCAGCCGGCACAACTGGCCGTGACCGGGATATGCGCTGTCTTGTCGGGCTGCCGGCGACGAGAGACCTGGATCGGCAACGCCTGCTGGATGGCTTGTTCATCTGGGGAACGGAGTGTGACGGAAACCGCGCGTGGACGCCGAGGTGGGGTGATGGCGGCCGGGATCGCGCGAGGGGATGTCGACCGACGGGGAGGCACCCGGCCATCCTGTCGCAGACCTGCACAAGCGTCACGCAACCGGCTGTCGAGTGTTCAGGGTGATTGTCCTGCGGCAACGCTTCCGGAGCTCGCGAACCAGAGCGTTCCGCCCGGACGGGTCGTCATCGGCGAAGGCCGACCGCCGGCAGGAACCCGCGCCGGAAACAACCGTGCCGGGCCGAGCGACACCTGGAACATCGCCGGACAGGCAAAAAATAACTACTGACACACAGTAATATCACTAGACTGGCTATGGTCGAACGCAGGACGGACGCCATCGCCAGGGCCGGCGGTGAGGGGATCCCGGGCGTGAGTGCCGGCGCACTGCTGCGAGGGTGGCGGGAGCGACGCCGGATCAGTCAGCTCGGACTGGCGTTGCGAGCCGACAGTTCCGCCTGACGCATCAGTTTCATCGAGACCGGCCGCTCCATTCCGAGTCGCCCGATGGTGCTGCGCGGGCCACGTGCCCGTCGGTGCGGAACCGGATGAGCAGTTCCTGCCTGTCGCCGAGGCCGATGGTGCAGGATCCGTACATCGGATCGGAGTCGACCAGGCCCAGTCCCGCGAAGCAGGCCCAGTCCCGCTCAGAAGGGTTCGGCCTGCGGGCGACTGCGGCCCCCGCGCGACGAGCTTCTCCTGGAGAGAGATTCCCGCTCCTACACGCCCACCCACAAAGTGCGCTTCGTGAGGCGGCTGAAGCGTGGA
The DNA here is from genome assembly GCF_000733325.1 of Frankia sp. Allo2. Lineage (NCBI taxonomy): Bacteria > Bacillati > Actinomycetota > Actinomycetes > Frankiales > Frankiaceae > Frankia > Frankia sp. Allo2. The sequence goes on along the minus strand of NZ_JPHT01000001.1, from coordinate 423,631 downwards.
GGGTCAGTCACGGTTCACGGTCTCCACACCGTCGCTCNCCCTCCACATTTCCCGCCGGGCCCGCATCCGCCGGGCCCGCTCGACAGCCATTACAGGGACGCTATATGTCCACCTGCTGCGCTCAGCGAGGCAGAAGGCAGCGGGGACGGTGGCTGTGATCCCCGGTCACGTCCCAGCGTGCCCATTTCGTGCCCACAAGGATCTTCAGGTGTTCCAGGCTGATCGTCGCCAGCTGTCTCCGGCGACAAAAAGCCTGGCAAAGCGGAGGGCGTGGGATTCGAACCCACGACGAGGATCACTCCCCGTAGCGGTTTTCAAGACCGCCGCCATCGGCCACTAGGCGAGCCCTCCCAGCCTGCGACTTTAACCTTATCGTAACATTTTTCCTCCGGCTCGATACAGGCACGGTACAGAAACGCCGAAGGACGCCCGGTAGGCGCCCTCACGCCTCCCATTCTAGCCGTCCGCCCGCCGTGCGGCAGCGAGCCGACTGCACCGCATCCTGCTCCCCTCCGTCGAGCAACCGCGCATACGTCCGCCAGATCACGGCAGGGCTGTTACCCGCCCGCTCCGCAGCCTGCTGCACGCTGACCCCGTCCATCAGCCAGCCCGAGATGCAGCTGTGACACAGGGAACTGTCTTACCTCATGCTGTCAGACAGGGTGGCCGGCTACTCAAGGTCACTGATAGCGGCGCGGTGCGATCTCGCCGAAGCCCTGGATATAACGTCAGACCTATCCGGAGAGACATCAGAACCGCGAACACTGAGCAAGGTAGCCGCGTGCCCAGTCAGAACATCGCCGTCGGGCCCTCGTCGGCGCGCGAGTCTCTCCGCGGGCCGCGCCCGTNACTGTTCTCCCCGTCCCCGTCGGTCACCGACACACGCCCACAATCAGACCAAGGTTCTGCGAATGAAGCGCAAGCGACCGTCACCTCGTGGCTCGGAAGGCGACTTCTCCGTCGTCTACAGTGCTCTGGTAGCGGCAGCCCTGACCGCACTCTGTACAGTGGCCGCCATCCTTCTCGTCGCCCCGCACGCCCGGCGCGCTGTTGCCGTGTGCGGCCTCGTCGCGGCGGTCACGGTCGGCCTGGCCTGCGCCGAGATCCGCCGCCGCGGGCACGAGATCGTCCATCTGCGCCGTCGGCAGGCCGCCACCGAGCAGGAACTCATGCACCGCCTGGAGATACAGGAGGCCGAGACCAGCCGCCTCGCCGTCGAGGTGCTGCCCGCCGCGATCAGTCGGCTGCACCGCGGCGACTCGGTCGAGGAGGCGCTGTCCGGCTCGAGCCAGTCGCCCGCCCTCGGCGCCGCGTTCATCAAGGCGCACGACGACGTGGTCCGCTCGGTCCTCGAAGCGGTCAAGGCGGAAGAGGACCTGCGCGACTCCTCGCAGCGCGCGTTCGTCAACGTCGCCCGTCGCGTCCAGGCCATCGTGCACCAGCAGTTCCAGGATCTGCGCGAGATGGAGGAGCGGCACGGCGGGAACCCCGATGTCTTCGACGACCTGCTCCGCCTCGACCACGGCACCGCGCTGATCGGCCGGCTCGCCGACTCGCTCGCCGTGCTCGGCGGATCCCGCCCCGGCCGGCAGTGGCAGCATCCGGTGCCGCTGTTCAACGTGCTGCGCGGCGCGATGTCCCGGATCATCGGCTACCAACGCGTCGAACTGCACTCGGTGGTCGAGGTCGCCATCTCAGGACCCACCGTCGAACCGCTCATCCACGCGCTCGCCGAGCTGCTGGACAACGCCACCCGGTACTCGCCGCCGCAGACCCGCGTGCACATGACCGCGGTCGAGGTGCAGTCCGGGATCGCGGTCGAGATCGAAGACGGCGGCGTCGGCCTCGGCGAGGAGGCCCGGCTGCGCGCCGAGCGGGTGCTCGCCGAGGTCAAGTCGGGCCTCGACCTCGCTGACCTCGGCGGGAACCCGCGCCTCGGCCTGTCCGTGGTCGGTCGGCTCGCGCAGACCCACCGCTTTCAGGTCTCGCTGCGGCCCTCGGCGTACGGCGGCGTGCGCGCCGTGCTGATCATCCCACGTGACCTGGCCNCCGCCGTGCCGCTGTCCGCGGCCAGCCCGGGCGCCGCGGTCCGGCCGAACCCGAACACGCCGATGCCCGCCATCGCCCTGGAGTCGGAGGAGCCGCAGCGCATAAAGATCAACAACAACGGCCTGCCGCAGCGCAGGCGCGGCGTCACCGCCCCGCTCAACGGGAGCGGCAGCCAGCGGAGCCTGACCGCGCCGCGCGGGCCGCAGTCCGCCGCCCCGCCCCCGCCTGTGTCGAGTAACGCATCCGCTCCCGCCGCCCCGCCCCCGCCCGTGTCGAGTAACGCATCCGCTCCCGCCGCCCCGCCCCCGCCGCCCGGGCTGTGGCTTGCCGCGTTCCAGAACGCGGTCTCCGGCGAAAGCACGAGCACCCAGCACGCTTTGACTGACGATGCGTCGAGTAAGGAAAGCGAGTAGCCGATGGACCACCTGCGGCCCAGCATGGACTGGATGCTCAAGGACCTTGCGGAGAGCGTGCCAGGCACCCGGCATATCATCGTCCTGACCGCGGACGGCCTGCGCATGGCCCAGTACAACACGGATGTGGACACCGCCGACCGCCTCGCGGCCGCGTGCGCCGGACTGCAGAGCCTGTCCGCCGCCGTCGGCGCCGAGTTCCCGCAGGGGGACAAGCGGATGCGGCTCGTGGTGATCGAGGTGGGCGGGGGATTCTTCTACCTCATGGCGGCCGGCGCGCGCGCATACCTCGCGGTGCTGGCCGACGAAGGGGTGGACGCGGGGTTGATGGGACAGCAGATGCGCAACCTGGTCGCACGTATCGGTGAGCATCTCACCAGTCCGCCGCGGATGGAGGAGAGGACGGCCGGGTGACCCCGTCCCCGATCAACGACGCGTCCTGCGCCTGGGAGCAGGGCGGTCCCGAGCGCCTGTACGTCCTCACCGGCGGGCGCGGCGCCTCGGGCCGCCGGGCCGACATCGACCTGGTCACCCTCGTGGTGGCGCGGGCCGCGGGCCGGCCCGAGATGCAGCCGGAACACGCGTCCATCCTGCGCATGTGTTACTGGCCCCTGTCCATGGCGGAGATCTCGGCCTACCTCAAGCTGCCGTTCAGCGTGGTCGCCATCCTGGTCTCCGACCTGCTCAGGGACTCGCTCGTCGAGGTGCGCGCCTCGGTGCGCATGGAAGGAATCGGCGATCCTGAACTGCTCAAGGCGGTGATGAATGGACTCCAGAGGCTCTGAGTTGGCCGTCGGACCGGCGCGCGAGGACGCGCTGCCCGCCTCGGCCGCCACCGCGGTCAAGATTGTCGTGGTCGGCGGGTTCGGCGTCGGCAAGACGACCCTGGTCGGCTCCGTCAGCGAGATCAGACCGCTGACGACCGAGGAGACGATGACCGAGGTCAGCATCGGGGTAGACGACGTCCGCGGGGTCGAGCAGAAGGATGCGACCACCGTGGCCATGGACTTCGGCCGGATCACCATCAACGAGCAACTGGTGCTCTACCTGTTCGGCACGCCCGGACAGCAGCGCTTCTGGTTTCTGTGGACAGGCCTGTTCGAGGGAGCCCTTGGCGCGGTCGTGCTGGTCGACACCCGGCGGCTCGAGGCCAGCTTCGACGTCATCGGGCGGCTCGAGGACGGCGGCGTGCCGTTCATCGTGGCCGTCAACGTCTTCCCGGACGCCCCGAACCACCCGCTGGACGAGGTCCGTGCCGCGTTGGATCTGCCGGCCGCCGTGCCGATCGTCGCGTGCGACGCGCGCAGCCGGGCCTCGAGCCGGGACACCCTGCTGGCCCTCATGCGCTACCTGTACTGGCTGTCCACCCAACCCGCGGCCCCGGTGGCCGCCTCGGCCGCCACGGAGTAAGTGTGTCAACACCCATTCCCGAAGCAGGCGCGGAATCAGGCGCTGCGATCCCGCCTCCGGGGTGTCCGGCGCACGCGGCCTTCGCGCAGGATGCCGTACGGACCGCGCTCTACGGCCCGGAAGCGCAGCACGATCCCGGCGCGGTCTACGAGAAGCTCCGCGCGGAACACGGCGGGATCGCCCCGGTGGAACTCGAGGGTGGCGTCCCGGCCTGGCTGGTGCTCGGCTACCGGGAGAACATGGAGGTCGCTCGCACCCCGAGCCGGTTCACCCGGGACGCCCGGCTCTGGCGGGACTGGAACGAGGGCAGGATCGCCGCGGACGACCCGCTGCTCCCGCTCATCGGATGGCGTCCCGACGTCGTGTCCTACGATGGCGAGGAACATGCGCGGCTGCGCGCCGCGGTCAACGAGTGCCTGACCAGGTTCGACCGGCACGGCACCCGGCGGCACGTCCAGCGCTACGCGAACCAGCTGATCGACGGCTTTGTCGAGGACGGCCGCGCGGACCTGGTGACCCAGTTCGCCGTTTACCTTCCGATGCTCGTGCTGAGCCGGCTGGTCGGCCTGAGCGAGGGGTACGGCCGGAAACTGGTCGAGGCCATCGTCGGCATGGTCAGCGGCGGCGAGGATGCATACGCGCACAACCAGTACATCATCGGCACCCTGCGGTCGCTGACCGAGGAGCGGCGCAGGGCCCCTGCGCACGACCTGGCGTCCTGGTTCGTTCAGCACCCCTCGGGGCTGAACGACGAGGAGGTACTCAACCACCTGCGCCTCGTGATCGTGCTGGGCTACGAGGCCACGGCGAACCTGGTCTCGAACACGCTGCGGATGGTGCTGACCGACCCCCGCTTCCGCGCGTCGCTCGCTGGCGGGCTCATGACGCTGCCGGACGCGGTCGAGCAGATGCTGTGGGACGATCCGCCGCTACTGGTCTGCCCGGCGCGGTTCGCCACGCACGACATGCATTTCGCCGACAAGGAGATCCGCGAGGGCGACATGCTGCTGCTCGGCATCGCGGCAGGCAACGCGGATCCGGAGATCCGTCCGGATCTCGGCGCGCCGATGCACGGCAACCGCTCGCACCTGGCGTTCAGCCGGGGCCCGCACGAGTGCTCGGGACAGGAGATCGCCCGCGCCATCACCGACACCGGCGTCGACGTGCTGCTCAACCGGCTACCCGACCTGCACCTCACGGTGCCGGAGGAGCAGCTGACCTGGACCGCCTCGACCTGGTCCCGGCACCTTGACGCGCTCCCGGTCAAGTTCGCCCCGCAGTGCCGCCCCGTCCCGCAGTCTGCGCCAGCCGCCCCGGCGTTCTCCGCCCCGGTGGTCGAGCCGAGCGCCGCGAAGGACGCGCTGGCGGCGGTGGCCGAGGCCGACGCACAGGCCAGAGCGGACACCCGCCGCGGCTTCTGGGCTTCGCTGGGCGGCATGTTCCGCGGTCGACGCTAAGGGTTCACGGTCGGCTGACGTACCGCCGAGTGGCGCCCGGGAATCGCTCCCGGGCGCCGCTCTTTTGTTTCCGACACGCCGTCAGACCGCCTGCGGCGAGGTCAGCATGCGAGAGATCTCCTCGCGCGGCGGATCCGTGTCCATCAACAGTTCGTTGACCGCCGCCCACGCCTGGTAACCCCAGTTCCAGTCGTCGACGATCCTCGCACCCATCCGGGCCTGGGCGCGTTCTGTGTCGGTGAAATGCAGCACGTCGAAGGCCGTGTCAAGGCGCTGCTTTGTGGTGTGTATCGACTGGTCGAGCGTCCGCATCTCCTGCTCGCAACGGGCTCTTGCCTCCTGCCAATCGCAGCCGTCCTGGTCTCGGATGATCGAGATCAGATTGCGCGGGTCGTCGCGCTTCGCGTCGCGGACCGAGGAGTAGACGTCGTTGCAGTACACGATGATGTCGCTGGCTAACCTGCGCAGCAGTCGCAGCTGGGTACAGTGGTGGATGNGCGGCGCCAGATAGGTGAAATTCATCTTCTCGCCGAACACCAGGCACAGCGGCACCGCGCCGTTTCCCAGGCGTAGTTCCAAGTACTCTTCGACCGTCGTGTCCATCCGCCGGTCCCGCATCGCCGCGTAAGTGGCCTGCGTGTTGAAGTACCATTCCCAGTGCTCGCTGACCCGAGCCACCCACTGGTCCGGCGAGCTGACGATCTGCCGCGCCCACAGGTCATGGAAGATCATCCCCATGAGGGACTTCGCGGGTCTCCCGTAGAGAATCCCGGTGAGCTCCGCGCTGATGACGTTGATGCGGCTGATGTCCGCCGCAAGGTCGTCGGTGAAGTCGTCGTAGATCCGGAAGAAGGCGTGGATGTCGTAAGCGAGTTCCAGCTCCGGCAGCGGGGCCAGAGGGTACACCCAGGCCGAAAGCGTGGCGTACCTCTCGGCCCGGGGCGTGCAGACCTGGAAGCGGGTGAGCCATTCGACGGTGTGCGCCAGGGCTTCGGCAGCGTTCTCGTTCGGCTGCCAGGAGCGCGCAGCTTCGTGCACTGTGAGGATCTGCTCGCCATTCATCGCGTCTCGGCCTGTCTCCTGGCAAAGATGGTGATCATGGATCGCGAGCATCTGGCAGTTTCGGACACTTCTGCGCCTCCAGGTCAGGGGAACCACGTCCTATCAGATCCAGGTACCACGATGATCCCAGAAGTGCGAAGTATCATGTCGCGGATTCGGGCCGTTATGGAGGGCACCTCGGTCGTGGTCCGTTGGAGGGTCCTCAGGTGGTGCCGTTGCGACCGATCACGCTGCCGAAGACATGAGTGTGCCCGATCCTACCGCCAGAGGTTCTGTGCCGCCCAGCTTCGGGACCTGCTTACAGCTGGGAGGTCCAAGGGTTGACGAGTGGGACGTCCATGGCGGCGAAGTCGGCCTCGTTGCGGGTGACGAGCGTGAGGCTGTGCACCTGGGCCGTGGCGGCGATGAGCGCATCGTGGGCTGGGCGCCGGTCGGGCACGTGAAGTCGCGCCGCCGAGCCGGCGACGATCTGATCGACGTCGAGCAGCCGGCCTGCGTATGCCGGGAGCACGTTCTGATCGAGCCATGAGTCCAGGACGGCCGCCTGGCGGGCATCGCGCCATCGCTTGTTCTCAATGCCAGCCCGCAGCTCTAGCAGGGTGATGACGGAGAGGAAGGTATCCGATGCTGACAGGCTCGCGGCCCAGCCGTTGAAGCGGTCATCGCGGCGTTTCGCGGGCTTACGGAGCTCGGAGATGACGTTGGTGTCGAGTAGGAAGCTCACAGGTCGACCTCGCGCAGCGAGTCCCGCGGCCGTAGGGGCTCGAAGTCGATCTCCTCCTCCAGAACGAACGCGTCTCCCAGGCTGCCCGCGGTTCCGGTGAGCCGCTGGTAGTCGGCGAACGACAGCAGGACGTGTGACGGCCGACCGTGATCCGTGATGATCACCGGACCGCTGGCGGCGGCCCGCTTGACCGCGCTCACGTCACGGTTGAACTCTCGCGATGAGACCATGGTCACCACGACCACCCCCCTGGTAGGTACGTACCTACAATATGCGCCGAACGTCGTTCGCGCGGCCAACCGCTGAAGCCAGCTCGCGCCCTTCGATGTGGCCAGGGTCGCGTGGCCGGGCGACCGGCTTGCTCACCAGACCTGGTGACCATCCAGGATGAACCCTCGTCGCCGGCAAGGTCGGCCTGAGCAGTCGTCCCTTGAATTTCTCACTCCAGATATCACAGACTTCAAGTGGTACCGTATTTGAAGGCTGGAGCCAGGCATGGCCCCTGGAGTCAGGCATGGTCCCGCGGATCGAGATCGACGACGAGGTCTTCAAGTGCCTGCAGGATCAGACTGCGCCCTTCGTCGACACCCCGAATGATGTCCTGCGTCGCGTCTTGGGGCTCTCCGCTCCAGCGGTGGCCAAAGAGCCGGGCGCGGCCCGTCCGCCTGGCAATCTCGCGAAGCTTGTGAACGCCGGGCTCGTGAAGCCCGGGGGGACGGACTGACGCATGTCCGCAAGTGAAGCGGCGCGACCTACCAGGGGCTCCGACGCGGTGCATCCGTCGCCGTCCACCTGGACGACATCGACTTCACCAACGCAACTCTCACCCTCCGCTGGCAGTTCGTCCAGATCGGCTACGCCACCCAACTCGCCAAGCCGAAATCCGACGCCGGGGACCGTGTCATCTCCCTCGACCCCGACNCCCTCGCCGTCCTGAAAGCCTGCCGCACCCGCCAAAACGCCAACCGGCTCGCCGCCGGAACCACCCGGCCGAACAACGGCCTCGCGTTCACCCACCCCGACGGCACTCCCATCCACCCCGAACACCTCACCAACCGCTTCCACACCCTCATCCAGGAAGCCGACCTACCCCCATCACCATCCGCGGCCTCCGCCACGGCGCCGCCACCCTCGCCCTCGCCGCCACCCTCGCCCTCGCCGCCGGCGCCGACCTCAAAGCAGTCCAAGAACTCCTCGGCCACTCCACGATCATGATCACCGCCGACACCTACACCCACATCCTCCCCGACCTCGCCGCCGAGATCGCCCGCAACNCCGCCCGCCTCATCCCCCGCACCCGCAGCCCCCAGGAGTACCCCCGACACACCACCACGATCGACTAACCCGGCACCGCCCCTCCGCCCCATCGGGGCGGAGGGGCAGCCACGAGCCACCACAACCCGCCCACCCCACCAGCCGACGCTCCATCCACACCCCCACAAACCGCACCGACACCCCGACCACCACCCCGAGGACACACAGTTCGGTATCATGACTCTCGCAGGGCCGTTAGCTCAATTGGCAGAGCAGCCGGCTTTTAACCGGCGAGTTCAGGGTTCGAGTCCCTGACGGCCCACACTGGTGGATTTTTCGTACATTTCTGAAGAGCTTATCAGACTCACATTGTCGAGCTTTTGAAGCTCCGGTAATTCGTGGATCCTGTACCAGCTCGATCTCTGGATGTATCCATTCAGGGTACAGGTTCCAGCACCCCTGAATGGATACCTGCCCGTCAGAGTCACGGAGGCGGCCCGGTGGTTCTCGTGGTCGTTCCCGGCGTGCGCGCGCACGCCTGTCGTGGTCGTTCCCGGCGCGAGGCGGCAGGTCGGTGTGACCCGACACCGCCGGGGCATCCCGTCAGGGTGAGCAGACACACCCGCCGGGGTCGAACCGACAGCAGTCAAACCGACAGCAGTCGGGCTGACGGCAGTCGGGCTGACGGCAGTCGAACTGACCGGATGAGCGGGAATCGTCCGGCCGGGGGCCGCCGAGAGGACGACCGCACGCAGCCCGACCTCGACGACACGACCGCTGACGCGGTTGGCAAGCTCAGCGAGGCGCTGGAGTGGGTTGAACGGGCCCGCGGGGCGCTCTACGAATTCCATCAACTCTCCGGACGGGCCGATCTGATCCTCGCGGAGGCGATTAGCGGTCTGGAAGACGCCGGCCACCCCCAGCTGGCCGCCTATGTGCGCCGGGAGCTGCACGGACGCAACGTCCTCGACGGGCGGTGGACCTTCCAGATCATCGAGGAGTACGACGACATCTACTACCGCCCCTTCGTTGCCGTGGACGAACAGGTCCGGCTGCGGCTCACCGGTGGGAGGCGCCACGTCCACGAGGCTCGCATGAAGGCTCAGGAGCGGGCCCGCGCCGGTCGGGACCTGTGGGGCCCGGGCGCCTGACCTACGGTCCACCGAGCGTCCACATCAGGACGACCGGTGGACCGCGGCTCCGGGCCTGAAGGCAACCTGCCGGTGAGTTCAGGCATTCCGATGATCACAGATAGTCAGATGATCACGGCTTCAGAGCTCACGCCGACGGAGATCGCACCGCCGGCGGGCTCAGGCGTCCCGACGCTTGGCCAGGACGAGCCCGATGGCGAACAGGCCGAGGCAGATCGCGGCGAAGTACACCAGGGAGCCCCAGGGGCCGAAGGGCATCCCCTTCACCACGGGCGGCCCGTCGGAATGCTCCACCTGCCCGGCGACGATGAAGTTGTCGCCGTTGACAAACGGCAGCCAGTGCTGGATGTGGCGACCGACCCGGGGGATCGCCGGCAACAGGCTCTCCGCCAGGAACAGGTAGACGAGCATGATCACGATCGCGCCCGCCGACTGCCGGATGATCAGACCCAGAGCCAAGGCAAAGATCGCCGCGAACAGGTAGACCAGACCGACACCGAAGACGTTGCGGTACTCCTGCGCCGTGTCCAGGGCCAGGGGGGCATCCGGCCTGATCAGCTTGGCGACGCCCCAGGAAGCGAAGGCGGTGAGCTCGCCGACGGTCCCCGCGAGCAGGGCGACGACGACGGCCTTCGCGAGCAGTGCCGGCGTCCGGGTGGGCACCGCGAGGAACGTGGACCGGATCGTGCTGAAGCGGTACTCGGTGGTGACCGCCAGCGCGGCCATCACCATCATCACCACGAGGCCGAAGTTGTAGGCGAACTGGGTGACGTTCGGGGTGAGGTCGGCGAGGTCGTTATCGCTGGTCGCCGCCGCGAAGATCGAGGTCAGCCCCACGGTGAGCGCGGTCGCCAGGATCATGCACCACCACGGTGAGCGGGTCGAGAACAGCTTGATCCGCTCGACGGTGAGCAGTGTCATCGTCCAGTCCCTCCTCGTGCCGCCTCGGCCGAGGCCGACGAACCGCCCCCGACACCCACGCCACCGGCATCCACGCCACCGTCAACCGACTGGCGGGGTGTCCCGGCCAGTGGACCGGCGGCAGTTCCCGCCGGCACGGGCCCCGGCGGAGCACCTGTCGCCGACCGGCTGTCGCCAGGCCCCGGCGTCCCGGCGTGGTACTCCACCTCGCCGCCGGTCAGTTGGATGAACGCCTGCTCCAACGAGCCGCGCTGCGCCGCCAGCTCGTGCAGGACGAGCCCGATCCGACCGGCCAGCTCGCCGACCTGCTCGGTGCTGCTGTTCGACACGAGGAACGCCGCCGGACCACCGTCGCCGGCGGCGACGTCTCGAACCGCGAGGCCCTGACCGGTCAGCACGCCACGCAGCCGCTCCATCTCCGGCCCGCGGACCCGGACCGCCGACTCGGACGCCATGTCGATGAACGCATGGGTACTGGTCTGGGCGATCAGCCGCCCGCGACCGATGACGACGAGCTCCTGGGCGGTCAGCGCCATCTCGGACAGCAGATGACTAGAGACGAAGATCGTCCGCCCCTCGTCCGCAAGTCGATGCATGAACTGACGAATCCAGAGGATTCCTTCCGGGTCCAGCCCATTCACGGGCTCGTCGAAGAGAAGGACCTGCGGGTCACCCAGCAGGGCCGTCGCGATCCCGAGACGCTGTGCCATCCCGAGCGAGAAGCCACCCGCCCGCTTGCCGGCGACCGAGGTGAGCCCGACGATCTCCAGGACCTCGTCGACCCGCTTCCCGGGAATTCGGTTCGCCGCGGCCATCCACCGCAGGTGCGAGCGGGCGGAGCGGTTGGGATGCACCCATTTCGCTTCCAGCAGCGCTCCGACCTGGCGGAGTGGTTCCTTCAGCTCGGCATATCGCTTACCGTCGATACGGACCTGGCCTGCGCTCGGATTGTCGAGCCCCAGGATCATCCGCATTGTAGTGGACTTTCCCGCACCATTCGGCCCCAGGAAACCGGTCACCTTGCCTGGCTGCACCGTGAAGGACAGGTCGTTGACGGCGACCGTACGTCCGTACCGCTTGGTGAGCCCTTGCGCCTCGATCATTCCCCTCCTTTCCGTGGAACATCACTATGTCGGGATGACGGACCGGACCCGGGCTGCTGCCCGCTCGGTAGGACCCGCCGACGGCAGGACCCGCCGACGGCAGGTAGGTAGGTAGGTAGGTAGGTAGTTGCACCGACCGGCCGCGCCTCCCCCGGTTGGCATCATCGTCGCGGAGCACCCACCATCGAGCCAGCCGCTATCGGCCAGCGGAGTGTCATCCTGCCGACAGGAAACAGGCCGTGAACCCGCAGCAGATTTTCCAGCACCGCGCCGAAATGCACGGTGACGTCACGCTCACCGTCGGTCCAGGCCCGCGGCTTGCCCGAGGCGACGTTCAGTATGCTAACCGATCGCCCAGGGCGGACCGTCGGCGATGGACCGGCTACCAGCCGAGGTGGCACCCGCTCGGCTCGCCGGCGGATCAGCCGGATCAGCCGGATCAGCCGGATCAGCCGACGATGACCGGCGCCAGCCGGGCCCACTGCTCGCGCGGGAGCCGGGTGGGAGTGGAGGTCAGCACCTGGATGGCCACGTGATCGGCACCGGCCTCATGGTGCTCGGCGACCCTGGCTAGCACGGAGTCCACATCGCCCCAGGCCACCACGGCATCGACGAGGCGCTGCGAGCCGGCACCCGTCAGATCGTCCTCGGTGAAGCCGAGACGGCGCAGGTTGTTCACGTAGTTCGGCAGCTTCAGGTAGAACGCGAGGGTGTCGTGCGCGACCGCCCGGGCCTGAGCCGGATCGGTGTCGAGGATGACCATCTGCTCGGGCGCGAGTAGTGCGTCCGGGCCAAGCAGCTCCCGGGCGCGCCGGGTGTGCTCGGGGGTGGTGAGGTAGGGCAGGGCACCCGCGGTGCGCTGCGCGGCGATCCCCAGCACGCGGGGACCGAGAGCGGCCAGCGCCCGGCCGGCCCGCGGGACGCCCAGCTCGTCGAGGGTGTCGAGATAGTCGACGAGGACGTCAACGGGACGCTCGTAGCGACGGTCGATCCTCTTCTCCACCAGCTCCTTGTGGCCGGCACCGAGCCCGAGCAGGATCCGGTCGGGGTGCGCCTTCGCCAGCATGGCGTAATGATCGGCGACGACGTCCGCCGGTTCGGTCCAGATGTTGAGGATGCTGGTACCGACCACCAACCGATCCGTGTTGTCCAGGATCGCGGCCGCGAGCTCAAGATCGCCACTGGCCGCGCCGATCCATACCGTCGGGACGCCAAGGGCCTCCACCTCGGCCGCGATCTCCGCCCGGGCCGGGACATCCTTCGGCCACTGCCGCTCGGTTGCCCACAACCCGATCCTGCCGACCTCTGCTACCACGACGAGCCCCTTCCGCGCAGGGAACTGCCACTGTCCGTGCCATTACCCCATCACGTCTGCTACCCCGTACGCACGCCCGGCATGTCGGCCGGTTCGTTGAATCTGTGGATCGGTAGTTCAGTGGATGGGCGGATCAGGGGATACAGGGGATTCAGGAACCGGAATGATCACGCGGACAGAGGGAGGTCGGGCACCGCGGTGGTCTGCGACACGGCGGCCTGCGGCCGCAGCTCGTCGAGGGACAGCTGGTGAACCGGCGGCCCGTCCAACACGATCCGAGAGGTCACGGTGAGATCGGCGGCCACATGCAGCAGCTCCCCGCTCTCCATCAACCGCCACCGAGGGTCCTCGTCCATCCGCTCGCTCTCGACCACGACCGCGGGCTTGGTGAGCAGGTCGAGAGAGCGGACCCGGATCTCGCTGAACGGACTCGCGTGATCAAGGTGGCGTTCGTTGCGCCCACCCGGGCCACGCCGAAGGACGTACAGGCCATTGGTGTCCGGATACCGCAGAGCCCAGAGGTCCCGCTCCGTGATGAGAATCATGTTGATGGAGTACAGCGGCAGGTTCTCGGCGGCCCNACGAGCGGCGGATGCGATTCCCTCGCCGACGTCCCCGTCACAGGCGTCGATCTCGCGGGTGACGAGGGCGAAGAAGCGTTCCGAGTCGGTGTCACCGAGGACCGGGAGACCGCCCGTGCCGAGCTCGGCGTCCAGCTTGTCCAGCCCCTCGATCACGCCGTTGTGCGCGAAGATCCGCCCGTTTCGAACGAACGGATGGGTGTTGTCCTCGCAGGCCCGGCCGGTGGAGGCGTGCCGGACATGCGCGACGAACGTCGAGGAGGTGACGTGCTGCGGCTCCTGGGCGAATGCCGTGTCGGCCCGGTTCCGAATGGCCTGTTTGACCACCCACGCGGTGCCATCGGCGTCGAATCCGCCGAGACCAGCCCCCTCCGGGGTCCGCAACGTCGCCGCCCGGGGACTGTCCGGCGCATCCAACAGCCAGAAAGTCGCCTGCACCCTCGTCGGCCCGCTGCTCATCGCGAACAGATGACACATCTACGCCCTCCCTCGCCGATCTCAACGGCTCCGGTACTGTGCCGGCCAGGACGCTACTGGTTCCCGCGTCCCAGACGCGGGTCCACCGAGCGGTGGCCGGGTCGATTCCCCGAAGCGAAAGGGGCAACGTTNCCCCCGCCCCGGCGCCCGCGACATGCCGACGAATCTGCACGCGAATCCGCTTTCGTCAACCCGTCAAGGGCCTGCTGGCGCATCGGTCCCGCCGTGAGGGCTGCCGTGAGGGCTGCCGAGCAGAGGTCGCACGGCACCCGGACCCCGTCCGGGCACTGGCCGGGTGCCCGCCGGGACGCTGCATGGTGCCGACGGGCAAGGCGGTGTTCCCCGCGCCCCGCCGGCCCCGCCGTGATCAACCTTCCGAGTCGTCACCCGACAACCGCCTGGGACCACTAACGGTGACACATCCGGATCGAAGCGACCATTGCATCCCGTTTTTTCCGTAAATTTGCATCACATCACGTGATCAGAAGGGCTGTCAGACCGCACGATGATCAACCCTTACCTGACCGTCGGATCCTGCTCGGGCGACAACCGCAACCGTGTCCGGCCACCCGTACGACCGCCGCCCCGGGCACCGACCGGGATGCCCGTACCAATTCGTTACCTTAAGTTTCCCTCGATCCCCCCGGAACCGCGGGACCATGAAGACGTCACTCCCCCTCCCTGGAGTAACGTATTTACGCTATTAGTCTTACTCNCCCGTTACGGCACGGCAGAATCGGGGACACGTGGCGGAGTCATTGGGATCTTTCCAGGCGCTGTGCATTCTCTTCTTCTGCGAGCAGTACCCGCCCGTCGTCTGGGACGGCGCGGGCACCTACACCGCGGCGCTGGCCACGGCACTCGCGAAGCTCGGCCACGACGTCCACGTCCTGTGCGCCCAAGGGCGTCATGTCGTCGACTCGGTGGAGGACGGGGTGCACGTCCACCGGCGCCCGTTACTACGGGTGCCGGTCAGCCGCGGGCTGGGAAAGCTCGGCGCCCAACTCCGGGGACCCCTGTACCCGCGTGACTCGCTGGCGCTGCGGGCCAGCCTCCCGCTGTCCTATAGCTTGTGGATGCGTCAACTCGGACTCAGACCAGACGTGATCGAGACCCAGGACGGGGAAACCCGCGGCCTGATCCAGGCCATACGTCGCTCCACGCCGCTCGCCATCCACCTCCACTGCCCGACCATGCTCACGGTCAGGCTTTCCGGCCAGCCGGTCGGGTTGAAGGGCCTGGTCGCCGACCGGCTGGACCGGACATCGGCGAGCCTGGCCGCCGTGGTCACCTCACCGTCGCAGCTGCTCGTCGACACGCTGCGGGAGCAAGGCTGGTTGGGTGACCGTGAGGTGGAGGTGATTCCCAATCCGTTCGACGCCGAGCCGTGGCTCGACATACCCGACGTCGCCGACACCACGCCGACAGTCGCCGTCGTGGGTCGACTCGAGGCCTACAAGGGCGTGGACGTGCTGCTCGACGCGTCGGCCCGCCTTCGTGGCGCGGGGGTGGCGCACCGGCTGGTGCTCGCGGGACGCTCGGCGGGNGAGATCAACGGGGTGCCCTCGGGCGAGTGGCTGGCCCGCCGGGCCCGCCAGCTTGAGCTGGACGTCGAGTTCACCGGGCACCTGTCCGGTTCTCAGATCCGCGACGTCTACCGGCGGGCCCGTGTCGTCGCCGTGCCGAGCCGCTTCGAGAGCTTCTCGATCGCGGCCGTCGAGGCGATGGCGGCCGGCCGGCCGGTGGTGACCACGACCCGGGCCGGAGTCGCGCCCTTCGTCGAGCGGTGGGAGGCCGGATCCTCGGTACCGGCCGGCGATCCGGTGGCGCTGGCGGATGCGCTGGCGCCGTTCCTGCTTGACCCCGCGCGGGCGAGCGCGTTCGGGGCACGGGGTCGCCTCGGCGTGGTCGAGATCGAGCCCTCGGCCATCGCTCGCCGCAAGGTCGAGGCGTACCAGCGCGGCATCGCCCACTTCGACACCCGCAACCGGCAGCAACACCCCCGGCCGAGCCACGCGGCCGCCGATTTATACCCCGACCTGTCCCGGGAACGGCGCCGCCACCGGCACTGGCCCGCAGCCCGGCCCTGAGGTGGCACCCGGCCCTGAGGTGGCGCTCGCAGGCTGACTACCGGCTGCCCCGTACCTGGTGACCGGCCCGCCACGGCCGCTCGAAGTCGAGGTGCCGCAGCGCCCCCGCGGCGACGTAGACCTCGTACGGACTCCCCAGGGTCGCGAGCAGGGAGCCGGTCACCGGGGTGGCGGCGTCGGACGCCGCGTCGTCCTCCCCCACCTGGGTGGCGTGCTCCGCGAGGGCCCTGCGCTGCCGCGCCCGGAAACCGCGGGCGTCCACGAGCAGCGGGCGGCGTTCCCGCAACCGGCGGACCGGCTGGACGAACAGACGCTCAGCCGACCAGCCCGCCGTCCCGTAACCCAAGGTCCAGGGCCAGTGCGTCCAGAACCAGACGGTGTATTCGAGCACCTGGCCGCGATANCCGGTGGTGGCGACCGCTCGGCGCACCGCCTCGTTGGTCGCGTCGTGGTCCGGGTGCCCCTCGCACGAGGTCGGCGCCAAGATCTGCTCGGGCGCGAGGGTCTCGATGAGCTCGGTGAGCCGCGCGGCGATGGCGTCGATCCGGTCGGAGAGCTCGGCGTCGGGGAAACCAAGAAAGCGCACGTCGGACTCGTCAACGTCCAGCAGGGTGCAGGCCCGGCGAGTCTCCGCCTTGCGCACCTCGATCAACTCCGCTGGCGGGAGCGTCACCGGCTCCGCGCGGGAGCCGTCGCTGACAATCACCACCGTGACCGGGGTGCCGGCGGCCCGCTTACGCATGATGGCCACCGCGCAGCCCAGNGTCTCGTCGTCGGGGTGTGGTGCGACGACGAGACACGACCTCGTCGTCATGGACGAGGTGATGTCGATGCCTCGCCGGGTCCAGGCCCGGCGCCACAGCGACCGCGCCGGCACCATCACCCGGTCGCGCACCGTCTCCGGATCACCCGGGATCACCCGCCGGACCACCTTCGCCACGTTCATCCCGTCGACCTCCCGTATGGCGGCGAACACCGGCCAGCGGACGCGATCCGAGATCGACGCCGTGGCCGCGCTCACTGTAGCGACCGCCACCGACATTCCGCCCTCGGGTGGTGTTCCCGCAGGTCCTCGCCATGTTCGTTCACGAGACGCCGATGGGCGCAGGGCAGTTCTTCGCCGGGTTCGGCCCCAGCAGACATGGCGAAAAGACCTGGTCAGACCCCGTCTGACACACGTCTCCCAGAGTGGAGCGGGCGACGGGAATCGAACCCGCGTTGCAAGCTTGGGAAGCTCGTGTTCTGCCTCTGAACTACGCCCGCGTAGCGCATTCGCATCGTACCGGACGGACCGGGTCGGGTGGGGCCCCGGGCTGTCCGGCGCGTCCGGCGCGTCCGGAGTCAGCCGTCGATGCTGTTGACGGAACCGCTAGGGCCGGTAGGACCGATACGGCCGCCGGTCCCGGGCAGGCGCAGGAAGCGCAGCGGCTCCCGGCCCGAGGGCTGCTTCGGCCGTTCCAGGACGGGCGTCGGCGGGACCTCCATGCTGACCGGCTGGCCGGGAACCACCCGGACGGTCTTGCCGTGGTGCAGCAACGTCATCGCCGGCCCCGCGGGGACGGTGTAGACGGCCGTCGAGTCGGAGACCTCCACCCGCAGGTGCCGCCCGCGGACACAGAGCCCGAAGGCCAGCCTGGTCAGTCCCTCGGGCAACCGCGGCGCGAACGAGATCACCTCACCGCCGTCACGCAGCCCACCGAAGCCCTCGACGAGGGCGATCCAGCTTCCCGCGAGGGAGGCCATGTGCAGCCCATCTCCGGTGTTGTGCTCGATGTCATGCAGATCCATCAGGGCGGCTTCGCGCAGGTAGTCATGGGCGAGCGACAGGTGCCCACACTCAGCGGCCAGCACCGCCTGGGAGCATGCCGACAGTGACGAGTCCCGAACCGTCAGAGCTTCGTAGTAGGCGAAGTTGCGGATCTTCTCGTCCATCGTGAAGGCGTCACCCCGGCGCTGCATCGCCAGGACCAGGTCCGCCTGCTTGATGACCTGCTTGCGGTAGAGGTCGAAGTACGGGAAGTGCAGCAGCAGAGGGTACTGCTCGGGCGCGGTGTTCGCGAAGTCCCAGACCTGGTGTTCGGTGAATCCCTCGGACTGCGGATGGACGCCGAGATGGGGGTCGTAGGGGATGAACATGTTCTCGGCCGCGTCCCGCCAGGACGCCGTGACCTCGGCGTCCACGCCCAGCTCGGCGGCCCGGTCGGGATGGCGGCGGGCGGCGTCCGCCGCGGCCACGAGGTTCCGCTGCGCCATCAGGTTCGTGTAGACGTTGTTGTCGGCGATGGCCGAGTACTCGTCCGGGCCCGTGACACCGTCGATCCGGAAGCGGCCGTCGAGGTCGTGATGTCCCAGCGACCGCCACAGCCGGGCGGTCTCGATCAGGATCTCCAGCCCCACCGTGCGCTCGAACCGCTCGTCCCCGGTGATGGTGACGTAGCGGGCGACCGCGTCGGCGATGTCGGCGTTGACGTGGAAGGCGGCCGTCCCGGCTGGCCAGTATCCGGAGCACTCCTCTCCGTGGATGGTGCGCCAGGGGAAGACGGCGCCCTTCAGATTGAGCAGATCGGCTCGTTCCCTGGCCAGCGGCAGAGTCGCGTACCGCCAGCGCAGCGCGTCGGCGGCCGCGTCGGGCGCGGTGTACGTCAGGACGGGGAGCACGTACGACTCGGAGTCCCAGAAGGCGTGCCCGTCGTAGCCGGGGCCGGTCAGGCCCTTGGCCGGGATCGCCCGCCGCTCGGCCCGCGATCCGGCCTGCAGGACGTGGAACAGCGCGAAGCGAACGGCCTGCTGCACCTCCGGATCGCCGTCGACCTCGACGTCGGCCCGCTTCCAGAAGGCATCCAGGTACTGCCGCTGCTCGGCGACGAGACCGGGCCACCCGGTCTGCCGCGCTGCGACCAGCGCCGCGGCCGCTTGGTCTCTGAGGGCCGGCAGGGACCGTTGCTCCGACCAGCCGTAGGCGATGAACTTGACCATCCGCAGCTTCTCGCCCGGGGCGAGTACCGCCGTGGCCGTCACCCGGCCGGCGTCCGGCTCGCTCTCCGAGGAGACACCCAGCGAGTCCGGCCCGGCAAACTCGTGGTCCATGGCCGCGGCGACACGGATCTCGCTGCGGTGGGTGATGTGGACGAGCTCAACCATCGTGCCGCTCGCCCGATGGCGCTCGGATCGCAGCGGCGACTCCAGCGCGGACGCGGCCCGCGGGTCACCGTGCCAGGCCGGCAGCTGCTCGTTGGCCACCAGCTCCGACTGGATGACGACCCGCGCCGGGTCGCCCACCGGCTCGATCTCGTAGTACACGGCCGCGATGGAACGCTGCGAGAACGACACCAGCCGCTCGGAGTGCACCCGGATAGTCTGCCCCGCCGGCGAGACCCATTCCACGTCCCGCCGGAGCACGCCCTCCCGGAAGTCGATCGCCCGCTGATGCGACCGCAGATCGCCATAGCGGATGTCAAACGGCTCGTCGTCGACAAGTAGACGGATCACCTTGCCGTTGGTGACGTTGATGACCGTCTGGCCGGACTCTGGATATCCGTAGCCGGCCTCGGCATAGGGCAGGGGCCGCAGCTCGTGGACCGAGTTCAGGTAGGTGCCCGGCAGGCCGTGCGGATCGCCCTCGTCGAGGTTTCCCCGGAGCCCGATATGGCCGTTGGACAGGGCGAACAATGACTCGGAGCGGCCCAGATCGGAGATGTCGAGACCGGACTCCTGGATGGACCACGACTCGATCAGATAGGACGCTTTGTCGATCATTCGGGGCCGGGCCCGGAGCCGTGGCCGAGCAGGTCCGCCAGGTCGTTCACCACGATGTCGGCCCCGTGGGCGCGCAACGCGGCGGCGTGCCCCACCCGGTCGATCCCCACGACCCAGCCGAACCCGCCGGCCCGCCCCGCCTCGACGCCGGCCAGGGCGTCCTCGAACACCGCCGCCCGCCGCGGCGGCACCCCGAGCAGCCGGGCGCCGGCGAGGAAGGTGTCGGGCGCGGGCTTTCCGGCGAGGTGGTCACGGGCGGCAACGAGGCCGTCCACCGCTCCGTCAACGAGGGCGTCAAGCCCAGTCGCCTTCAACACCTCGGCGCAGTTGGCGCTGGAGGAGACGACCACGCGGGGGATCCCCCGCGTGGCCAGTTCCNGCAGATACGTCACCGAGCCGGGATAGATGTCCACGCTGTCCCTCCGAATCCGTTCCAGCAGGAGGAAGTTCTTCCGGTTGGACAGCCCATGCACGGTGAGCGCGGACGGCGGGTCGTCCGGTGTTCCGTCGGGAAGCCTGATGTGACGGGCGTCGAGAAAGGCTCGCACACCGTCGNTCCTGGGCCGGCCGTCAACGTACTCGACATAGTCATGCTCGAGGTCGAAGGGGACGAACGGCTCTCCCGACCGCTTGGCCCAGTTCTCCAGGAAATCGTCGAACGTCTCTTTCCACGCGGCCGCGTGGATCGTCGCGGTGTTCGTCAGCACGCCATCCAGGTCGAACAGACATGCCTCGATGTGATCGGGTAGCCCGAGCATCCGTCCCGCCTGTCCCTTCCGCCCCAGCCTTCCCCGGGGGCACCCGTCCGACCGGGTATTCATCGACCGGCCACGTGCCTCCTACCCGGGTCACGCTCCGTCTCACTCTTCCACGCGGCCCCATCCTCCTCCGGGTGGACGGTGAAGATCGACCGCTCAT
This sequence comes from Frankia sp. Allo2, assembly GCF_000733325.1. Taxonomy (NCBI): domain Bacteria; kingdom Bacillati; phylum Actinomycetota; class Actinomycetes; order Frankiales; family Frankiaceae; genus Frankia; species Frankia sp. Allo2. The sequence continues at coordinate 402,950 of NZ_JPHT01000001.1, read as the reverse complement.
GCTCTAACGTCCGGGACGTGCTGTTGTCCGACCGGGACATCCGGACCGAGATCGCCACGGGCCGGATCCGTCTCGACCCCCACGACCCTGGCCTCATCCAGCCGTCCAGCATCGATCTACGGCTGGACCGCTGGTTCCGGGTCTTCGCCAACCACCGGTACAGCCACATTGATCCCTCTCTTGAGCAGGAGGATCTCACCGAGCTCATCGCCCCGGAGGGCGACGAGCCGTTCGTCCTGCATCCGGGCGAGTTCGTCCTCGGCTCGACGCTGGAGATCGTCACCCTGCCCGACGATCTCGCCGGCCGGCTGGAAGGGAAGTCGAGTCTCGGCCGGCTCGGGCTGCTCACGCACTCGACGGCGGGCTTCATCGACCCCGGCTTCTCCGGGCACGTCACGCTGGAACTGTCGAACGTGGCGACGCTGCCGATCAAACTCTGGCCCGGCATGAAGATCGGCCAGCTCTGCCTGTTCCGGCTGTCCTCGCCGGCCGAGCACTCGTACGGCTCGACCATCTACGGTTCGCGCTACCAGGGTCAGCGCGGCCCGACCCCGTCGAGGGCCTACCGGGACTTCACCCGCGCACCGGTCCCGAACGGGGAGATCCCCCCAGGCTGACTTCCTTGTCTTTCAGCTTCCTCGCCTTTCCAGAGGGTTTTATGTCCGATTTATCCCTCTGGAAAGGCAGGGACGCAATTTAGCCGACAGGCTCGGCGGACGCCTCGGTCGGAGCCGCTGGCGCCGACGGCGCCAGCGAACGGGCCAGGAGCTGGGAGACGTCGAGTACCTCGACACCGTCCTTCGCCTCGCCGCTCAGCTTCTTCTCGGTGACGGCATCGGTGAGCATCACGATGCAGAACGGGCAGGCGGTGGACACGACGTCCGGGTCGAGGCCGAGGGCCTCCTCCATCCGGTCCACGTTGACCCGCTTACCGATCTTCTCCTCCATCCACATCCGCGCGCCGCCGGCACCGCAGCAGAAGCCGCGGTCCTTGCAGCGGTGCATCTCCTGGCCCCGGATGCCCGGAATCGCCGCCAGGATCTCCCGCGGCGGGGTGTAGACCTTGTTGTGCCGCCCGAGGAAGCAGGGGTCGTGGTAGGTGACCGACGACTCCACCCGGGTCACCGGTACCAGCTTGCGCTCCTCGACCAGTTTGCCGAGCAGCTGGGTGTGGTGGACGACCTCGTACTGACCGCCGAGGGCCGAGTATTCCCGGGCGAGGCTGTTGAAGCAGTGCGGGCAGGTGGCAACGATCTTCTTGACGCCCGTGGCGTTCAGCAGCTCGATGTTCGCCTTGGCCATCTCCTGGTACAGGTACTCGTTGCCGAGCCGGCGCGCCGGGTCCCCGGTGCAGGACTCGTTCGTACCGAGGATCGCGAACTCGACCCCGGCAGTGTGCAGGAGCTCCGCGAAGGCCCGCGCGACCTTTTTGGCGCGGTCCTCGATCGCCCCGGCGCAGCCGACCCAGTACAGGTACTCGACGTCGTCGGGGATCTGCTCACCGTCGCCGAGGACACGCACCTCGAAGGGCAGGCCCTCGGTCCACTCGGTGCGGGTCCGCGGCGAGACGCCCCACGGGTTGCCGTTGTTCTCAAGGTTGCGCAGCATGACGCCGGCCTCGGACGGGAACGCCGACTCGATCATCACCTGGTAGCGACGCATGTCGACGATGTGGTCGACATGCTCGATGTCCACCGGACACTGTTCGACGCACGCGCCGCAGTTGGTGCACGACCACAGGACGTCGGGATCGATGACCCCGCCCTCCTCCTCGGTGCCGACCAGCGGCCGGTCGACCTGCGGCTGACCGGGCTGCGGCACCCGGCCGAAGCCGGACTCGGGCACGTGGTGCACGGTGTGGGAGGCGGAGGCGTCCTCGGCGATCCCGGTGACCGCCTTCGGCGCCTCCTCACCCTCCGCCGCGCCTTCGGTGGACAGCAGGTAGGGCGCCTTGGCGAAGAGGTGGTCACGCAGATCCATGATCAACAACTTCGGCGACAGCGGCTTGCCTGTGTTCCACGCCGGGCACTGGCTCTGGCACCGCCCGCACTCGGTGCAGGTGGCGAAGTCGAGCATGGCCTTCCAGGAGAAGTCCTCGACCTTGCCGACGCCGACGACCGGCTCGTCCTCCTCCATCAGCTTCTCGATGTCGGGAGTGGTGGCCAGCGGGCCGAGGGCCACCGGCTGGCGCTTGAGCACGACGTTGATCGGGGCCAGGCCGATGTGCAGGTGCTTCGAGTAGACCACCAGCACCGAGAAGCCCATGATCACCGCGATGTTGAGCAGCAGGAAGGCCGTCTCGATGCCCTCGTTCACATCGTGGGAGAGACCGGAGAAGATGCGGCTCACAGCGTAGGACGCGAAGGCCCACTTCGTCTGGCCCTGCGGGAGGTTGCCGGTGTTGTACTGGGCACCACGGTAGAGCAGCAGCGTCACGATAACGGCGGTGATCAGGCCGAGGNTGACCCAGGCCGGCCCGGTGTGCGAGCCGTAGAATCGCGACTTGCGCTCCAGCCGCGCCGGGGCGTTCTTCAACCGGATGATCGTGAAGGCGACCAGGCCGGCGAGGACCGCCACGGCGAAGAAGTCCTCGAGGAAGCCGATGGCCGCCCAGTGCCCGAATCCCGGGATGTGGAAGTCGTCGTCGAACAGGCCGCCGTAGGCCTCGATGACGGTCAGCAGCAGGATCGTGAAGCCCCAGAAGGTGAAGAAGTGGGCCGCCCCGGGCACCGACCACTTCAGCAGCTTGCGCTGCCCCCCGACCTCGCTGATCTCCGTCCAGACGCGGGTCGGCAGGTCGTCGAGCCGGCCCTCGGCCGGCTGGCCGGACCCGATCAGCCGGAACAGCCAGAAAACCCGACGCCCGGCAACCGCGAGAGCAATCAGCGTGATCGCTCCACCGATCGCAATTCTCACAGCATCCTCCATCTGGCACCCACTATCGCGGGCGAGCCTGCTCGTACCGACCAGCAACGTATGGGACGAGTGGCTCACGCCACCCGGACAAGTGGCCCGCGCCACCGTATGGGCGGGTCCGGTCCCAACCTCCCGGCCAACCCGTCTGTCCGGGTCCCCACCCCGGACGTAGGGGCACTATGAGGCCGACAGCGAACCCGCTCACCGTCGACCCTGCCACGACGTGGTCCGAGCGGCCCGATATAGGGGGTCCGAAGGCCCGATCGTCCGCGCGAGGTGCACGGGACTGCTACGTTCAGCGGCAGATGCCCAACCGACACGCAACGCCTCGCACCGTCACGACTACCACGGCGCCCCGGATCCCGCCATCCCGGAACGTCGCTCCCCCGCCGGGAGCCTCCCGGGCCGACGAGGTCAACCCTTGTGCCGGCAGGTGCTTCGACGCACCATAAGGACAGCCTTCGCCCACGGTGACCGGGCGATCGTGTGTCCCGCGGTGCTCGCCACCTTCACGTTGTGCCTGGGCCCGGTGCCAGCGCTGCCGCGACGACGCCCGGCGTGCTCCGGCGGACGGGCCCTACCGACGTTGACGACCCCGCGAACGACAACTCCGCGAACGACAACTCCGCGAACGACGACCCTGCGAACATGGTGGGCACGATGGCGACGATCACCCGGCCGACGATGACCCGAGTCGGCCGCCCTGGACACTCCCTGCAGACGGAGTACCTCCGGGCCAGGGAAAACCAGGCACTCGTGCGGCGGGACAAGCTGAGCCGCGAGGTACCCCGCACCGCGGTGCGCTCGGCCCTGGTAGGACTCGCTCTCGCCCTCGTCATCGGCTTCGGCCTAGGGCTGCCCACGGTCGCGGTCGTCGTGTTCCTGCTGGTCTTCATCGCCTGGCCGGCCGGGATCGTGATCGCCTCGTTCGGGACCGCCCCCGACGTCGAGTCGCTGCGCGAGGGGGCCGAGGCGGAGCGCAGGACCGCGCGCGCCATCGCCCGGCTGCGCCGCCAAGGGTACGTCATCCTGCACGACCGGGCCGTCCCCTACTCCGAGGCGACCATCGGTCACCTCCTGGTCGGGCCCGGCGGGGTGATGGTGCTCAGCAGCGACAACAACAAGGGCACCGTGCGGTACAAGAAGGGTGGGGCGACCTGTGACGGAGAGTCACTCAAACCCCCGATCGACCGCACCGCCTGGTTGGGTGGCGAGGTCCGCAACCAGATCCGCGCGGCACTGCCGATGCTTAAGATCCCGATAAGTCCGATCCTGGTGATGGTCGAGGCCAACGTCCTGTGGAGCGACGGCGCCCTCGACGGAGTGACGATCATCAGCATCAAGGACGTCGTCAACTACATCCGGCGCAAGCCCGGCCGACTCAACCCCGGTGAGGTCCAGCAGATCGTCGCCGCCACGGAACGGCTGTTTCCGGCCTACTCGGCCAACCGCCTCGCCGAACAGATCACCGTCGGTCGGGACCAGTGGCTGACCCTGATGGATGCGCTGCGCACGATCCGTGAGCGCGACGGGGACGCTTCCGAGATGCTCGACCGGCTCGCCCAGATCGAGTCCGACCTGGGCCGGCAGGCCGACCTCATCAACCGGACCGGAATGCCACTCGCGGTTCCCGGCCGGGCGGGCGCCGGCGAGGCCACGAGCGGCGGGCCGGACGGTCCGTCGGCTGCCGGCATGGGGCCGGTTCCCCGGCTCGGATCACGCGCGGGCGGACGGCCACGCCCGGGGGCCCGCCGCGGGCGCATCCTGGCCGCCGTCCGACCGCCCCGGGAGACGACGGACCCCGACGCCGGCCAGGCGCCCGGCGACGGTGCCGCGGGTGGCGACGATGCCGCGGGTGGCTCGGCCCCGCAGCCACCCGCCGGAAGCTGACGCTCTCCCGTTCCACCTCCCATTCCACGCCCTGCCGGCTCCTCCCGCCGGCTCCCCTTCCGGTCCCGCCCGGCGACGCTGGCGGGAATTTCCCGGCCACACATAAAGTTGAGCGTGTCAGGCTCACCTCTGTCGGGCTATGATGGGAGCCGTCATCATGAGTCAGAGCGACTCAATACACCGACCTGACTTAACGTTGGCGGAACCGAGGCGTCCCGGAGTGATCCTCAAGCCTCGGTTCACCGACAGGTTCCATCCCCACGAGGTCGGTGCGCCCGTCTGATCGGCGCCACCGACATGATCGAAAGGCACACAGACATGGCACGAGCGGTCGGTATCGACCTCGGCACCACGAACTCCGTCGTGAGCGTGCTCGAGGGCGGCGAACCCACGGTGATCGCCAACGCCGAGGGCTCCCGGACGACCCCGTCGGTCGTGGCTTTCGCGAAGAACGGCGAGGTCCTGGTCGGCGAGGTCGCCAAGCGTCAGGCGGTGACGAACGTCGAGCGCACCATCCGGTCGGTCAAACGCCACATGGGCACCGACTGGAAGATGAAGGTCGACGCGAAGGATCTCACGCCCCAGGAGATCAGCGCGTTCATCCTGCAGAAGCTGAAGCGGGACGCCGAGTCCTACCTCGGTGAGACGGTTACGGACGCGGTCATCACCGTCCCGGCGTACTTCGACGACGCCCAGCGTCAGGCCACCACCGAGGCGGGCACGATCGCCGGGCTCAACGTCCTGCGGATTGTCAACGAGCCGACCGCCGCGGCCCTCGCCTACGGGTTGGACAAGGGCGAGAAGGAGCAGACCATCCTGGTCTTCGACCTCGGTGGCGGCACCTTCGACGTCTCCCTGCTGGAGATCGGCGACGGTGTCGTCGAGGTGAAGTCCACCTCCGGTGACACCCACCTCGGTGGTGACGACTGGGATCAGCGCATCACCGACCACCTGATCAAGACCTTCAACGGCCAGCACGGGGTCGACCTCGGCAAGGACAAGATGGCCCTGCAGCGGCTGCGGGAGGCCGCCGAGAAGGCGAAGATCGAGCTTTCGCAGTCCACCCAGACCGCGATCAACCTGCCCTACATCACCGCGTCGGCCGAGGGTCCCCTGCACCTCGACGTCTCGCTGTCGCGCGCCGAGTTCCAGCGGATGACCTCCGACCTCATCGACCGCTGCAGGCACCCCTTCCAGCAGGCGGTGAAGGACGCGGGGATCAAGGTCAGCGACATTGACCACGTCGTCCTCGTCGGTGGTTCCACCCGGATGCCCGCCGTCGTCGAGCTGGTCCGCGAGCTGACCGGGGGCAAGGAGCCGAACAAGGGCGTCAACCCGGACGAGGTCGTCGCCGTCGGCGCCTCGCTGCAGGCCGGCGTGCTCAAGGGCGAAGTCAAGGACGTCCTGCTCCTCGACGTCACCCCGCTCTCGCTCGGCATCGAGACGAAGGGGGGGATCATGACCAAGCTCATCGAGCGCAACACCACGATCCCCACCAAGCGCTCGGAGATCTTCACCACCGCCGAGGACAGCCAGCCCTCCGTGCAGATCCAGGTCTTCCAGGGCGAGCGCGAGATGGCCGCCTACAACAAGAAGCTCGGCATGTTCGAGCTGACCGGCCTGCCGCCCGCCCCGCGGGGCATGCCCCAGATCGAGGTCACCTTCGACATCGACGCGAACGGCATCGTGCACGTGTCCGCGAAGGACCTGGGCACCGGCAAGGAGCAGTCGATGACCATCACCGGCGGCTCGGCGCTGCCGAAGGACGACATCGACCGCATGGTCCGCGACGCCGAGCAGTACGCCGAGGAGGACCGCAGGCGCCGGGAGGAGGCCGAGACCCGCAACAAGGCCGAGACGCTCGTCTACTCGACCGAGCGGTTCCTCGCCGAGAACGGCGAAAAGATCGACGCCGCGGTGAAGAGCGACGTGGAGGAGAAGCTCGGCACGCTGCGGGGCGCCGTCGCCGGCACCGACACGGCGGCGATCCGCGAGGCGGCCGACGCGCTGGCCGCGGCGAGCCAGGCGATGGGCCAGGCCATGTACGCGCAGGCCGCCCAGGAGGGCGCGGGTGCCTCCGGCGGCGCCGGAGCAGCCGACGACGACGTGGTCGACGCGGAGATCGTGGATGAGGAGGACAAGAAGTGACCTCAGGCCAGGCCGCGGACTGGTGGGGTTCGTCTCGGCCCGACGGCCGGGACGAGGCCGAAGAGCCCCCGGTGGTGGTGCGGGACCGGCGCCGGATCGATCCGGAGAGCGGCGAGGTCCGGCCGGAGGCGGCCGCGCCTCCCGGCCCGACGGCCACGGAGGTTCCACCCGCCGGAGTCCCGGCGGGTGAGGGTGACGGTGAGCTCGTGGCGTCGCTGCGCCAGCAGGTCACCGAGCGGACCGCGGACCTGCAGCGCCTGAAGGCCGAGTTCGACAACTACCGTCGGCGGGTCGAGCGAGACCGTCAGCAGATCGGCGAGCAGGCGACGGCGAAACTGCTGGCGAGTCTGCTGTCGACCCTCGACGACATCGGCCGGGCTCGTGACCACGGCGATCTGGAAGGCCCGTTCAAGGCGATCGCGGAGGCCCTGGAGGCGGCCCTGGAGGCGACCGGGCTGGAGCGCTACGGGGCGAAGGGCGACGAGTTCGACCCGTCGGTCCACGAGGCCCTGATGCACTCCTACCGGTCGGACGTGAGCGGGCCGACCTGCGTGGACGTCTTCCGGGCGGGTTACCTGCACGCGGGCAAGGTGTTGCGGCCCGCGCAGGTGTCGGTCGCGGAACCGTCGGGCGAGGTGGACGAGATCGTCGATCAGCCGGTCGAGGCGGAGGTCGTCGCCGGGGCCGGCGAGGTGCCGGGGAGCGGCCCGGGCCAGGCAGGCGGACCGCCGGATCGGCCGACATCGGTCCCCGATGACACGGGCAGTGTGCCCGGCCCGGACAACGGCGGGCCCNCTGTCAGCGCCGGCTGAAAAGGGGNGCCAGGNCCGTCCGGCCGTCCGCGAGCCGGGGTCTGACGGACACGGCGGGCCACCGCCTCGCGCGGACGACATCATGAGGGAAGGAGGGGCGCCGTGAGTGTTCGCGACATGGTCGAGAAGGACTATTACGCCGCTCTCGGCGTTCCAAAGGACGCCTCGGCGACCGACATCAAGAAGGCGTACCGCGGGCTGGCCCGTGAGCTGCACCCCGACAAGAACCCGGGGGACGCCAAGGCCGAGGCGCGCTTCAAGGAGGTCTCCGAGGCCTACGACGTTCTCTCGGACGAGGGCCGTCGACGGGAGTACGACGAGGCCCGCGCGCTGTTCGCGGCCGGCGGTCGTCCCGGCGGCGGCTTCGGCGGGCCTGGCCGAGCCGGGGGTTACGGCGGGTTCGGCGCGCCCGGCACGGGCTACGGCAGCGGGCCGAACCTCAACCTCGACGACCTTCTCGGGGGGGCGAACGGCGGCCTCGGCGGCATCTTCGACAACCTGTTCCAGCGGTCGTCACCCGGACGCGGTCCGCGTCGGGGTGCCGACATCGAGGCCGAGGTCACGATCCCCTTCGAGAAGTCGCTGACCGGCCTGGAGGCGTCGGTCCGGCTTCCCGGGGCCGCGACCTGTACCACCTGCACCGGCAGCGGGGCGCGTCCCGGCACGACGCCGCGCACCTGCCCGACCTGCCGTGGGCTAGGTGTGGTCTCCCGCTCCCAGGGTGGCTTCGCGCTCTCCGAGCCCTGCCGCGACTGCCTGGGCAAGGGCACCCTGATCGACCATCCCTGCCCGGACTGCCGGGGCACCGGCCGGCGTGAGCGTGAGCAGCGCATCCGCATCCCAGCCGGGGTGAGCGACGGACAGCGGCTGCGGGTCCGGGGGCGTGGTATACCCGGCGAACGGGGCGGACCGGCCGGCGACCTCGAGGTGACGGTGCACGTGCTGCGCCATCCGGTGTTCGAGCGGGAGGGGAGCAACCTGGCGATTACTCTCCCCGTGACGATCACCGAGGCCGCGCTCGGCGCATCGATACGGGTGCCGACCCTGGACGGTGCTCCGCTCACGATGAAGGTGCCGGCGGGGACCTCCAGCGGTCGACGCCTGCGGGCCCGCGGGCGGGGTGTCCCCACAGCCGGAGGCGGGNACGGGGNCCTCATCGTCACCCTCGAGGNGACGGTACCGAAGCCGAGTGATCTCTCGCCACGGGCACGTACGGCGTTGCTGGAGTTCGCCCAGGCCCATCCCGAGGACCCACGGGCGCCGTTGATGGAACGGATGGAGGCAGGCGGATGACCGGGCGGCCGAACCGCACATCCGACCCGCCGCCCGCCCGGCGTGGGCGAGCGACGGGAACAGGGCGAACAATGGGGGCAGGGCGAACAGGGGAACGGCAGCTCCAGCGGGGGCCGGCGGCGTCCCCCACCGAGGTTCGGCCGGACACCGAGGTTCGGCCGGACACCGAGGTTCGACCGGAGGGCTACTACCCCGCCGGCCCGCTGCCGGGTCCGGCCCACGACGAGGACGCACCGGTCTACGTCATCTCGATCGCCGCGCAGCTCGCCGGGATGCATCCCCAGACCCTGCGGTCCTACGACCGGCTCGGGCTGGTCACGCCTGGGCGCACGGCCGGGCGGGGGCGTCGTTACTCCGCCCGGGATGTGGCGTTGCTGCGCGAGGTGCAGCGACTGTCCCAGGAGGAAGGCGTCAACCTGGAGGGGGTCAAGCAGATCCTCCGGTTGAGCGCCCAGGTGATGGCGCTGCAGGCGCAGGTGCGTCAGCTCACCGAGGAGCTCGCCCGGTCCCGCGCCGACGCGGACCGCGCGGTGGCCGAGGCGCATGCCAGTCACCGGCGTGACCTCGTCCCGGTGGATCGCGGCGCGCTCGTGGTCTGGCGGCCGCTGCCCCGCCGCTGACCGGCCGGGGCGGAGCCGGCGAACGGATGCGGGAGGTTCATCGCGGCGCGCCCGCAGGGTTGAGTGGGAACGACTCAGGTATGCTGAGCGTTGAAAAAGCGACGGTGCACGCCATCCGACCATCTGGGATCCGCCATGAACGCTGAACGCCTCACCGCCCGGTCGCAGGAGGCACTCTCCGCAGCGATCAGTCGAGCCACCGCCGACGGGTCACCCCTCGTCGACCCCCTCCACCTGCTCAACGCCCTGCTCGAAGCGTCCGACGGGGTCGGCGCGGCACTGCTGGCGTCCGCGGGCACCTCGGTCGACACGGTGCGCTCCCGAGCCGAGGCCGCGGTGACGCGGCTGCCCCGCGCGACGGGCCTGAGCGTGNCCCCGCCGCAGCTGTCCCGCCAGCTCATCGCGGTGCTGAACAACGCCGAGCGGCAGGCCGGTCAGCTGGGTGACGAATACACTTCGGTCGAGCATCTGGTCGTGGCACTCGCCGAGGAGGGGGGCGAGGNCGGGCGGATCCTCACCTCCGCCGGCGCCACGCCCGACGCGCTGCGCGGCGCCTTCGAGAAGGTGCGCGGCGGCGCCCGGCGGGTGACCAGCCGGGACCCGGAGGGCTCCTACCGCGCGTTGGAGAAGTACTCCATCGACCTCACCGAGCGTGCGCAGCAGGGCAAGCTGGACCCGGTGATCGGCCGCGACGCCGAGATCCGCCGCGTCATCCAGGTGCTGTCGCGGCGGACGAAGAACAACCCGGTCCTCATCGGCGAGCCCGGGGTCGGCAAGACGGCCATCGTCGAAGGGCTCGCGCTGCGGGTCGTCGCGGGTGACGTGCCCGAGTCGCTGCGCGGCCGGCGCATCGTCTCGCTCGACCTCGGTTCGATGGTTGNCGGCTCCAAGCTGCGCGGCGAGTTCGAGGAGCGGCTGACCTCTGTCCTCAACGAGATCCGCGAGGCCGAGGGTCAGATCATCACCTTCATCGACGAGCTGCACACCGTCGTCGGCGCCGGTGCGGCGGAAGGAGCGATGGACGCCGGCAACATGCTCAAGCCGATGCTCGCCCGCGGCGAGCTGCGCATGATCGGCGCCACCACCCTGGAGGAGTACCGCACCCGGATCGAGAAGGACCCGGCGCTGGAGCGTCGCTTCCAGCCGGTCCTCGTCGGCGAGCCGACGGTCGAGGACACCATCGGCATCCTGCGCGGGCTCAAGGAACGCTACGAGGTGCACCACGGCGTGCGCATCACCGACACCGCGCTGGTCGCCGCGGCCACCCTGTCCGACCGCTACGTCACCGCGCGCTTCCTGCCGGACAAGGCGATCGACCTGGTCGACGAGGCCGCGTCCCGGCTCCGCATGGAGATCGACAGCCGGCCGGTGGCGATCGACGAACTCGAACGCGCCGTGCGCCGCCTGGAGATCGAGGACATGGCGCTGTCCAAGGAGAACGACGAGGCCTCCCGCGAGCGGCGGGGGCGCCTGCAGCGCGAGCTCGCCGACCGGCGTGAGGAGCTGTCGAGCCTGACGGCCCGCTGGCACCGGGAGAAGGATTCGATCTCCGAGGTTCAGAAGATCAAGGAGGAGCTGGAGAACGCGCGGCGCGCCGTGGAGCTCGCCGAGCGCGACCTCGACCTCGCCAAGGCCGGGGAGCTGCGGTACGGCACCATCCCGACGTTGGAGAAGCGGCTGTCGGCGGCAACCGACGCGCTGGCCGGCGCGGACTCCCCCGGTGGGGCGATGCTCAACGAGGAGGTCGGCCCGGACGACGTCGCCGAGGTCGTCGCCGCCTGGACCGGGATCCCGGCCGGTCGCCTCCTCGAAGGCGAGACGGCGAAGCTGCTGCGTATGGAGTCCGCGCTGCACGCGCGGGTCATCGGCCAGGACGACGCGGTGCGGGCCGTCTCCGACGCGGTCCGCCGGGCCAGGGCCGGGATCGCCGACCCGGACCGGCCGACCGGCTCCTTCCTCTTCCTCGGGCCCACCGGGGTCGGGAAGACCGAGCTCGCGAAGGCGCTCGCCGATTTCCTCTTCGACGACGAGCGGGCGATCGTGCGCATCGACATGAGCGAGTATGCCGAGAAGCACTCGGTGGCCCGTCTGATCGGCGCCCCACCCGGGTACGTCGGGTTCGAGTCCGGCGGTCAGCTCACCGAGGCGATCCGCCGCCGGCCATACAGTGTCATCCTGTTGGACGAGGTCGAGAAGGCCCATCCGGACGTCTTTGACGTCCTGCTGCAGGTTCTCGACGACGGGCGGCTCACCGACGGCCAGGGCCGCACGGTGGACTTCCGCAACACGATCCTCATCCTGACCTCGAACCTCGGGTCGCAGTTCATCGCGGACCCCACGCTCAGCCCGCAGGTGCGCCGCGAGTCGGTGATGGTCGCCGTGCGCGACGCCTTCAAGCCGGAGTTCCTCAACCGCCTCGACGACGTCCTCGTCTTCGACCAGCTGGGCCGGGACGAGCTGACCCGCATCGTCGATCTCCAGCTCGATCGGCTGCGGGCCCGGCTGCTCGACCGGAGGATCACCCTCAACGTCACCGACGCCGCCAAGGGATGGCTCTCCGACGTCGGCTACGACCCGGTGTTCGGGGCCCGTCCGCTGCGGCGGCTGGTCCAGACGGCGATCGGCGACCAGCTCGCCAAGGAACTGCTCGGCGGGCAGATCCGGGACGGCGACGAGGTGCTCGTCAACACCGCGCCGGACCGCTCGGGTCTGACGGTCAAGGCCGCCACCGTCAAGTCCCTCTGACGGGCCTCCCGGCGAATCGCCGCAGACCGGGCGAGGACCATCGTGGGGACGGCACGCCGTCGGTTCCTCGACCGATTCGGGCCGGACGTAGCGGATGTGCGACTTATCGTTGCGGAATGCACGACGCTCTTCTGCCGGATCCCGCGCAGTGGCGGGNCCTGCCACCGGGCCTACGGCGGCTTCGACGGGCGCTCCTGATCGTGGGAGCCGTCCCGGTGGTGGCGCTCACCCTGCTGATCACGGCGGCGTTCGGCGGCTGGCCCTGGATACTGATCACGGTGGCGCCAATCCTCGTGACGGGCTGGCTCTGGCGCTCGATCGGCCTCCGCTGGCAGGCCTGGCGCTATGCCGAGCGGGAGGACGATCTCCTGATCAGCCGCGGGGTGCTGACGCGTCGCCTGATCGTGGTGCCGTATGGCCGGATGCAGCTCGTCGACGTCACCGCCGGACCACTGGCGCGCCGCTTCGGCATCGCCAAGGTGCAGCTGCACACCGCGGCCGCGGACAGCGATGCCATCNTCCCCGGCCTGGCCCCGGACGAGGCCGCGCGGCTGCGTGACGCGCTCACCGAACGCGGTGAAGCCCGGTCGGCCGGGCTGTGACGATCGAGCGGGGGTCCACCACCGGCGAAGCGCCGGCTCGGGCGACACGCCCCGGCCAGGACGGGTTTCACCGGCTGCATCCGCTCACCCCGTTCCTGCGCGGCTGGGTAATCGTCGTGGCGTTCATGGCGACGGTCGGCAGAAACCTCGCCGACGACGTCACCCCCCGCATCATCGGGCTCACCCTGATCTTCCTGATTCCCGCCGCCGGCACCTACGGATACTGCGCCTGGCGATTCACCCGCTACCGGGTCGAACGCGACAATCTTCGGCTCGATNCCGGGCTNTTGGTCCGACGGACCCGCCATGTCCGGCTGGATCGGTTACAGTCGGTGGACATCGCTCAACCACTTCTCGCCCGGGTCACGGGGCTCGCCATCCTCCGGATCGATCTCGCCGGTAGGGAACGCTCCGAACTGGACACCGACTCCGGGTCCGACCTGCGGTACCTGTCGGTGGGTCACGCCCAGCGGCTGCGGGNCGAGCTGCTGGCCACCGCCGCGGGACTCGCGCCGGACGTGGGCGAGGCACCGCAGCGCCCACTCGCCGAGGTGCCGCCACGGCGGTTGGTGGCCGCGATCGCGCTGTCCCCCGCGCCGTGGGTGGCGTTGTTCGGCGTGGCCGCGATCGCCACGCCCGCCCTGCTGACCGGTACCCTCACCGGCGCCCTCGGCGCCGTTCCGATGCTCGGCAGCCTCTGGCACACGACGTTTCGCCGGTTCGCGGCCGGCTACCCCTACACCGTCTCCGAGTCACCCGACGGGCTGCGCATCAACAGCGGTCTGCTCAACCGCACCCACGCCACGGTCCCGCCGGGACGGGTCCAGGCGATCAGCATCGGCGAACCGGCGCTGTGGCGCTGGTCGGGCTGGGTGACGCTCCGGATGAACGTGGCCGGCGGCGGGCCCTCCGTGCTGCTACCGGTGGCTCGCCGGGCGGATGCGCTGGCCCTGATCGGCCGGCTACTGCCCGGAGTGGATGTCGCGGCGGTGGCGATGACCCGGCCGCCACGCCGGGCCGCCTGGCTCGCCCCGCTCCACTGGCGGCGGCTGTCCTGCGGAGCGGACGACACGGTCTTCGTCGTACGCCGGGGAATCGTCCGGCGGCACACCGATCTCATCCCCCACGGTAAGGTGCAGAGCATCCGGATCGTGCAGAATCCGCTGGCCAGACTGCTACGGTTGGCCGACATGCACCTCGATACCACCGGCGGCCCGGTGACGGTGCGGGCCGGCCTGCGCGACGCCGACGAGGCGGTCTCGCTCGCCGCCGCACAGGCCGAACGATCCCGGATCGGTCGGCGCCACGCCGTACGGACCGCTGGATGAGCCGGGGCGCCGGGTAAACGGAGCCCCCGCCCTCAGCCGAACGTGGGGAACTCCGGCCCGAAGAGGGAACCCCACAGATTCACGGCCTCCTCGTGATCGCCGGCCTGTTCCGCGTCCACCGCCTTCGCCGAGTAGATCCGGGCGAGCCGGACACTCTCGGCCAACGCCTCGATGTCCTCGGCGCGTAGATACGACGACAGGTCCCCGCCGACGTCGGCCGGGTCGGCCACGGTGAGGCCGACATCGTCCAGATGCCGGAAGACCTCGGCGAGCCCCTGCCGGGTGTTGAGCCCGCGGCCGGCGAGGACCTGCCCGGCGAGCGCCTCGATGTGGAAGGAGCGCAGGTGGCTGCCGCGCACCCGGTTCCACGCCTTGAGCAGGCGGACCGCCGAGATCACCCGGGGGCCGAGGTCCGCCGTCCAGCTCGTGTGCCGCTCCGGCCGGGTCGGCAGCCAGCCACCGACCCGATCGGGTATGACGTACCCGGCACGCGGATGATCGAAGGCCGGCACCAGATGGACGTCCGGAGGGGCGTCGTAGACGATGCGCAGCGCCTGGCCGCGGCTACCGATCGTCTGGATTCGATCTCCGCCGATGGCGTTGCGCACGCAGAGCAGCAGGTCGCGGGAGTCCCAGCGGAAACGCTTCCAGGCGCTGTTGGCCGCCGAGAAGACCGCGAAGATGTCCACCTCGTCGAGCGGACGGATCATGGTGNCCCGNCCCGCCGAGCCGATCGTGGCGACCCCGACCAGCGGCAGCGCGCAACGAGGCGGGAAGATCGCGCGCAGCGCCCGCTCCGCCTCGTCGCGGCGAGCCGCGACGACGGCACGGTCCTCGGCACCGAGACGGATCAGGTCGTCGAGTTTCGCGAAGGCACGCGCCGTGGTGCCGACCAGCAGCGGGCCCGTCAACGGACCCGTCAACGGACCGGTTGTCGGGTTGATCGGCGACGTCGAGCCGGCCGCGGCAGGCTCGGCGCGGGGGCCTCCCTCGGAGGGGAACAGAGCGTTGAGCGTCCCCGGCGCCGACTCCTTCGGCCGACGCCAGTCCGGCGGAATGATCAGATGATCGTACGTGACCTCGCTCGGCCGGACTCCGGCCGGTGTTCCCCGAGGGGTATCCACACTCATGGTGCTGACCTCCCAGGCGCAGGTGGCGCCGGACCGCTCGGGCTCCCCTCCCCGGGCACGCGACGGCCCTCCCACGGACCCCCACGGACGCCCCGCCCAGCTTCGGCCCGTCGGCCATTGGTCGCGACATCGCCTTACATGGTGCCCCAGGGCATCACAGTCTGAACAGGGGGCTGTCTGCGCGGCGTGTTCACCACTCTCCTCGTGACGGCGAAAAAATGAGCCGGGAGCTGTCACCCAGCCGACAACACAGCATGGTAACGGTACCGTCACAATGACCTTCCGCCACACCGCGAAAGGCGGCTGGACATGGGTTTTGCCCGTTCGGGCCGGATGACGGCCGAATCCGGACGGTACCGGAACGGTCGGCGGTGACTCGCGACGTCAGGCCCAGGCGAAGCCCGACGCCCGATAACGTTGCGTGACAAACCTCAATGGTCAACTTGGCGGCGGACGCAGCCAGATCCGCCACCAATCGGCGACCAACACACTCGTTGGCACGAACGAGGTCGCCTGCGCGAGACGCTTCCCCACGCTGTCCCCGCGCCGGATCCGCGTCTCCACCAGAGCGCCGCGGTATTCGAACCATCCCGCGACCGCGCGGATCGCCTCGGTGGCGTAGCCGCTGCGCCGGCAGCCGAGCGCGATCGACACCCCGACCACCNCCNGCCGGCCGTGGGTCTCCGCCGCGAGCAGGCCCACCGCCGCCGATCCTGGCTGGCGACCCGGCTGGCGACCCGGCTGGCGACGCAGCACCCAGGTCAGGACCATGTGGCCGGCGCTCGCCCGACGGCGTAGTTCGCGCCGCAGCGCCCCCGCCGGATCGTCGGGATCGGGCGCCCCCGCGGCAGGATCGGTCCCGACGATTCCGCCGAAGGGGCCGGATCCGTCACCGGAGGCGCCACGCGTGCCTGATCGCGGGGGGATGACCGTGAACGCCAGCGAGGGCGCGAGCTCCTCGGCGACGTATCCCGCGTTCCAAATGGTGAGCGGGAGTGCGAGTAGTCGGGAGGTGGTGAGTGTAGGGCCCTCACCCACGACGGGACGGCTCCCGGACCCCGAGCAGACCCCGTTCCCGGAGCCAGGACTCGGTGCGGTTCATGCCCTCGGGCAGCCGCACGACCGGCGACCATCCCGTCCGGGCCCGGATCTTCTCGATGGAGAGGCCCGCGTCGCGGGTCAGGGCGCGCACGGTGAGCGGACCGAGGTCCACCCGGGCGCGGGGATCGACTCCGGCCACCAGACGGGCACCTACNCCGCGGATCAGGCCCGGTCCCCGCCGCGACGTCGCCGAGTTCACCGGAACGGCCGGGGCCGCCGGGGCCGCCGAGCCCGCTGGCCGCACCGAGGTCGTCGAGACCGCCGGGACCGGGTGGGTGGGGAGGGGTGGCGTCTCGGCCGCGGAATCGTCCACACCTCGCCTTCGGTAACCCTCCGCGAACGAACAGAAACGATCAATCGCGTCGACCGCTCCGAAGACCCTGGCCGGTACGGAGCGGGGCGCCGCGATCGCGAGCATCTGACAGTAAAAGGTGAAGAAGTCGGCGGCAGACNCCGNCNCCCCCCCGGTCACGTGCAGCNCCNCNCCGGCGACCGCCGACCGGTCCGCACCGGCGACGGTGGTCACCGCCGTGACCACGTCGTCGACATGCACGGGGCTGAGCACACCCCAGCCGCCGTCGACGAGGACGAACCGCCCGGCCCGCATCAGCAGCACCGGCCAGAGGGTCCAGCGACCGGCCCGGGGACCGTAGGCATCCCCGATCCGTAGGACGGTCGCGCCGAGTCCGTGCGCAGCGGCCGACCCGACCGCCTGTTCCGCGGCGGCCATGGCGTCGGCGCGGACGTCGCCGGTCAGTCCGATCGGCGTGGTCTCGTCCAATGATCGGCCGACGGCTCGCGCGGGCCTGCGGTCCCCGGTCCCGCCGGGGACCGGGCCACTCGTCCGGGCAAGCACGTCCACGCAGGAGAGATGGACGAAGCGGTCGACCCCGGCCCGACCCGCGGCGTCGAGCAACGCCGCCGTGGCGCCGAGGGTCACCCGCCGGATCTCGGCGTCGGACACCCGTACCGGCGCTCCGGCTCGGCCGGGACGCACCGGGGTCAGTTCCGCGACGCCACCGGTCCCGATGGCGGCGGCATGGATCACCAGCTCCGTGCCGTAAAAGGCCTTCTCCCACTCACCGGGACGGCTGACGTCGGCCTGCATGACACCCGGCGCGCGCCGGATGTCGATGGCGACAACGTCGTCACCGCGCCGCCGCAGCGCGTGGGCCAGCGCTCCGCCGAGGAAGCCGGCCGCGCCGGTGACCACCGCCCGAACCAAGGTCGCTCCTCCTGCCAGGATCNCCCTCGCCGACGGCGCTGCCGCGCGGCCCGCCGGCCCGTCCACCGGCTGGGTCCGCGGGTTTTACCACGCTCGCTGCCGTGCTCGCTGCCGTGCTCGCTGCCGTGCTCGCTGCCGTCGGCGACGACCCGACCCTACGGGATCGACTACTGATCAGGACCGGGACATCCCCGCGAGTCGGGAGGATCGAGGTCGGGTGCACCTCCCGGGATGCCACGGGCCGGTCGCGCCCGGCAGGTGGGCCGGCCCTCACGGCGTCCCGAAGNCCTGGGTCCAGTAGGTGCCGTACCTGCCGCCCGTCGCGTAGCCCACGCCGATCCGGGTCAGCGAGCAGGTGAGGATGTTCGATCGGTGCTCCGGGCTGTTCATCCATCCGCGCATCACCTCGGCCACGGTGCGCTGACCGGCGGCGATGTTCTCGGCGGCGATGGAGAAGGAGAAGCCGGCGGCGGCGATCCGGTCGAAGGGCGAGCGACCGTCCGGGCTGCCGTGGCCGAAATAGCCGACCGTGGCCATGTCGACGCTGTGTGCCTGGGCCGCGGCGGCCAACCGCAAGTCGACGATCAACGGAGGACAACCGGCCGCCCGGCGCTCGAAGTTGGTCGAGGTCGCGACCTGACCGACCAGGCTCATCCAGGAGGCCGGCAGGTACGGCGGGTGGGGGGATGCGACGGCCGGGGCCGACGCGGACGGAGCAGTCACCGGCGCGGCCAGGGCCAGAGCCGCCGCCCGCGCGGCGGCCAGCTGATCCGGACCGGCCAGGCGAGCGGTGGGCGGAGGCTCGGCCCCGGGTCCGGTCGGCGCACCCCGATCCGCGATCCGACCCGCGATCGACGTGGGGGGGACCCCGGCCGCCACCCCGACCACGCCCCGATCCGGCTGCGTGCCGGCGCGGCCGGCCAGGCGGTCACCGTCACGCGGTGCCGAATGACCACCCGCGAGCAGCACGACCGTCAGAACCGCGGTCAAGGCCCCTGCCGCGCTGCAGAGGACGGGGCCGGCGCGACGCCGTCCCGCATGGTGCCGCCCGTGCTGTCGAAGCATCGAATCCTTCGGTGGTCGGACCCCCGACCGCGTACCTGGATCGATCAAGGTTAGCCGGCCATAGCCAGAAATTGCCATAGGAAAGGGAATTGATCGTCCAATGTGATCTGGTCGTAACGTCGTGGAGACTACCGGTCCACGGATCTCCCGGCATGATCCGGCGCCGCGGGGCACTGACGGACAACATCCCTGCGCTCCTCGCCCGCCCCCTCGGCGCTCCTCGCCCGACGCGGACTACCGCGGCCCCTGGTCGGGGAGCCGGCCCGATCGCCGGCGCAGCAGCTCGCCGGCGATCCCGGCGATGACGGAGATGACGATCACTACGAGCGCGATCCACACCGCCGCGTCCCGCAGCCCAGGAATGGCGGCCGCCGTATAGCCCAGAAGGATCAATCCGGTCCCCCAGACGAGCGCCCCGAGCACGACCGCGATCAGAAAGCGGGACCATGACATCGCCACGGTCCCGGCGAGTACCGGCGCGAACGTCCTCGCCCACGGCACGAAGCGGGCCGCGACCAGGGTGATCGGCCCGAACCGCCGGTAGAATTCCTCCGTACGGGCCAGCACCGTGGCGTGCCTGCGTTCCAGGTACGGCCGGCCGAGACGATGCCCGGTGTAGTAGCCCGCCGCCGCCCCGACGGTGGCTGCCGCCGCGACCCCGATCGAGAGGACCGCGACGGACACGTTCGACGCCGCGTCCGCCGCCATCAGCCCGGCCGCGAAGAGAATGGTGTCACCCGGAAGCCAGAACCCGATCAGGATCCCGCTCTCGACGAAGATGACCGCGAAGAGGACGACGTACAGCGTCATCCCGGACAGGCTGCCGACGTCCACTCGACCAGTGTGCCGGCCCCTGGTCGGCNCCCGCCGACCAAGTCGGCGGGGACCACATCGCGCGGATCCGCACCGCGCCGGCGACGTCAGCCGCATCCGACCCCGGGACGGGGCAAGGCGTCATACCCTTCGCCCATCAGGAGTCCACGGCGGGCTTCGGCCCGATCCGGCTGCCCTGCACCGCGGGTGCATGGCTGATCGGCGCCCCTACAGGTTCGTAAGGAGCCCCACCGATGCCCATCGCCACGCCAGACGTATATGCCGAGATGCTCGACCGGGCGAAGGCCCAGTCCTTCGCCTACCCCGCGATCAACGTGACCTCGTCGCAGTCCCTGAACGCCGCGCTGCGGGGCTTCACCGAAGCCGGCAGTGACGGCATCGTGCAGGTGTCCACCGGCGGTGCCGAGTACCTGTCCGGCTCGACGGNGAAGAANATGGTCCTCGGCGCGGAGGCACTGGCCGAGTTCGCCCACCACGTCGCGAAGGCGTATCCGGTCAACATCGCCCTGCACACCGACCACTGCCCGGCCGACAAGCTTGACACCTACATCCGCCCCTTGATCGCGATCTCGAAGAATCGGGTGGCCCAGGGACGCGAGCCGCTCTTCCAGTCGCACATGTGGGACGGCTCGGCGGTCCCCCTCGAGGAGAACCTCAAGATCGCCGAAGAACTACTCGCGGACGCCGCCGCCGCGAAGATCGTTCTCGAGGTCGAGATCGGGGTCGTCGGCGGCGAGGAGGACGGCGTCGTCGGCGCGATCGACGAGAAGCTCTACACGACGCCGGAGGACATGTGGCGGACGGCCGAGGTGCTCGGCACCGGCGCGAAGGGGCGCTACCTGCTCGCCGCCACCTTCGGCAACGTGCACGGTGTGTACAAGCCCGGAAACGTCAAGCTACGCCCGACGATTCTGCACGAAGGACAGGAGTACGTCGCCAGGAAGCTCGGGCTGCCAGCCGGCGCGAAGCCGTTCAACCTCGTCNTTCACGGCGGTAGCGGGNCGGCTCTCACCGAAATCCGCGAGACCCTCGACTACGGGGNGGTCAAGATGAACGTGGACACGGACACCCAGTACGCATTCACCCGCCCCATCGTGGACCACGTGTTCAAAAACTATGACGGCGTTCTCAAGGTGGACGGTGAGGTCGGCGTGAAGAAGGCGTACGACCCGCGTACCTACGGAAAGCTCGCGGAGAGCAGCATGGCGGCCCGCGTCGCCCAGGCGTGTGAGGACCTCCGTTCCGCCGGCACCAGCCTCGGGCGGGCATAGTCGGGCCCAGGAGCGCACGCCGGCTGGCGGGATCGGTTCGTCGGATACCGGCCGCTTGTCCGCCGGCCGGCGGACAAGCGGACAGATAGCCGCCGGCCGCGAACGGGCAACCGAGCAACCGCCGCCGCTCGTCCGAGGACATTCTCCGGACCCCTCGGTCCGACCCTCTCCATCATTTCCGGCGGACGGAACGNCCGGCACGCGGCGGACANCCGNCCCGCCCCGGTCCGATGCACGACCCGCCGATTTCCCGTACTATGCCGGCCCGCGCGGTCCCCCGGTCGCTCCGACGGCTGGGGGACCACTGTTTAGCGGGCGCGGCATCCCGCTCCTCGCGTAACGCCGCCCCCGCCGGCAACCAGCAGGTTTCGGCCAAATGAGCGGACACGCACCGGACCTTCGGTAACCGTTCACCTACCGCCCCACCCCCAGGGAACCCCTTCGCCCACTGTGGTGATCCGACGGGCGCTTTTCACAGTCGGTGTCCGATTGAATCCGCCGTGTGCAAAAATCACAACGCCGCAAGTTACCGCCCGATTTCCGTTGTTTTTCTCACAAAAACAGGCTTCAATGGACGAAGCGTAGTATCAGGCCGATCACTCGCGTCGATCTCGTAGCAGGGCCGTCACGCCTTTGTCGACATGTCACGCATCTGGCCTGATGTGGGACTCTCCGCTCATCGTCGACCATCGGCAAACAGGGTGATCGGCCGAGCACAAATGCCTCCGCACGCCGTACCGCCAGGTTGATGAGCGGGCGCGCACGCGCGATACCAGGCCGCCAGTTCCTACTCAAGCAGGCGCGCCGAGTGTGCTCTTTTTCACGCACCCTATTCAATGCTTGGCGACTCGCCGGGCGGCGTGGTTATGGTTTTCGCCGTGCCCGGCAACAACGTCGGGCATTCGTCGGGCGGCACGCCGAATCCTGCCCCTGGCCGACGATTTCTCGAACCGGGCGGCAGGAACGGGGGACCCATCTCCGAGTATCGAAAGGATTCGATGCTCTCGGGGTGAAGCCATGTGCGACGACCACCCGGAAAGGTATTTCCGGTGCGGCTTCCGTCTCCAGGGATCCCTGGCACGGCCGGGCAGTTCCCAGCCCGAATCCGACAGCTCACCTCGCAGGCGTGGGGAAGGACCACAAGACATGTCCGACGCACGTATCAGTGGCCGACAATGCCGCGCCGGTACCCGCAGCCGGGCCCGGGCCCTCGTGGTCGCACCAGTACTCGCGGCGGCGGTGGGCGGCACCTTCGCGCTCAGCCAGCCGGCCGATGCGGCCACCACCTGGACGGGCCTGCGGCAGTGCGAGTCCGGCGGTGACTACACGACCAACACCGGCAACGCGTACTACGGCGCTTACCAGTTCTCCGCCAGCACTTGGCACAGCCTCGGCTACGGCGGTCTGCCGCACCAGGCTTCCCCGGCCGTCCAGGACGAGGCCGCGCTCAAGCTCGCCCGACGGTCCGGCTTCGGCCAGTGGCCGGCCTGTGGCCGCGGGATGGGCGCCGACCAGCTCGCGGGCGGCTCGTCGAGCTCCTCGGGCCAGGCCTCGCGCACGACGGAACGCCGCGAGCTGACGGTCAGCCCCATCTCCATGAGCACCCCCGTATTCACCCGTAACCTGACGACCGCACTGGCCAGGCAGGTACGTGACGACGTGCGGGCCTGGCAGGCCCGCGTCAACCATCTGGGCTATCCGATCACGATCGACGGCCGCTACGGACCACGCTCCGCCGCAGTCGCCCGCGCCCTGCAGGCCGCCAAGGGACTCGCCGTCGACGGCATCGTCGGCCCGGCGACCTGGCGGGCCACCTTCCGCTGATCCTCCCCATCAGCCCCATCAGCTCCATCAGCTGATCCATTCGCTCCGCCCCCGTGGCGGAGGGACGACCGCCGCGGGAACCGGACATCCCACCCCGGCGACACCGGTCAGGGGATCTCACCTCGACGACGGGCTGGCCCGACCTGTCTCCGGACGATCTCCGGTTGACGGCCCGTACGGGCCGGCCCGTACAACCCACCACCAGCATCACCAGGACCGCACCCTGACCGGCCTCCGGCAGGGCCGATCTTCGGCAGAGCCGATCTTCGGCAAGGCCGACGAGGAACAGCAGGACCAGCGAGCCACCTGCGGAACCTGTATGGAAGTGGCACGATTCGCGCGATCCTCACTGGTTACTCCGGACCACCCCGGTTTGCGCTCCATGAGCGGTTCTCGCTAGAGTGCCGCTCACTCGCCTCGTCGGCGAGGCCGCCCGGACGGACGCCGAGTCCTGCCCCCGTACGAGCGGCCGGAACGAACATCGACCGCAGCGGGCAGGAGTGGGGGACCCACATTTCGGGCGCCGCAAGCGGCGTCCTTGGGGTAAAGCCGGTGCGTCCCGGCCCATGGTGGAGAGCGNTTCCCACCCGGGGTCGGATCCTCCGGCCGGGCCATCCCAGCCCGCACCCGACAGCTCACCCCGCAGGCGACGGGATTGGACTGACATGCCCTCTGGGCGTCGTGGCGGCAGACATCGAGCACCGCAGGCCCCATCGCCCGCCGGTCGCATCCTGCGCACCACCGGCGCGGTCACGGCCATCGTCGGCAGCGGCCTCGCGGTCACCGCGGCTCCGGCGGGCGCGGCCACCTCCGACGACTTCGCCAAGCTCCGCCAATGCGAGTCCGGCGGCAACTACGCGGTCAACACCGGCAACGGCTTCTCCGGTGCCTACCAGTTCGACGACCAGACCTGGCNCGGGCTCGGGTACTCCGGCCGCCCGTACCAGGCATCGCCCGCCACGCAGGACGAGGCGGCCGCGAAGCTCTACAACCAGCGGGGCTGGCAGCCATGGCCGTCCTGCTCGGTCAAGATGGGCCTGANCAACAACGGCCCGGCCAGTGTCCCGGGCGGCTCCGGTGACGTCATCCAGCAGGCCATCACCCCGGTGGAACCCCCCATGACGCTGGACCGGGCCCGCCGGGAGATGGGGGACGGCTCGTTCAGGGGCACGGTCCTCGACGCGTCCCTCAGCGACGACGTTCGCCCGGACGCCTTCGTCTGGCAGGACAGGATGCGTCAGAAGGGCTTCGTACTCACCGTCGACGGCAAGTTCGGACCGCAGTCGCAGGGCATCGCCGCGCTGTACTCGTACCTCACCCGGGTGAGCGACGGTCAACCCGGGGTCGTCGGCCAGAATCTGTGGAACGTCAGCGTCAGGGCCTGACCGACCGGTCACCGTGCGCGCAGGGCAAGCGCGTCCGGGGTGACCTCCATGACGTGTGCGGCCGGTCGTCGGGCAGGATGCACTCATGACGACGCCGTCCACCTCGGGAAAGCCCAACCTGCTCTCCGGTCCGCCGCCGACGCTCCTGCCCTCCGACGCGGCCGCGACCGATGCGCTGGTCGCCGGTGATCCGCCGGATGCCGTCGCCGCCCGGCTGCCCGCGTTCAGCGTGCCTTGGGCCGCGCTCGCCGAGCTCGCGCTCACCGGCGGACGACCCGTCGAGGCCTATGCCTACGCCCGCACGGGCTATCACCGCGGCCTCGACGCCCTGCGCCGCTCGGGCTGGAAGGGCAACGGGCCGATCCCCTGGTCACACGAACCCAACCGCGGGTTCCTGCGTTCGCTCGCCGCTCTCGGTCGGGCGGCCGCGGCCATCGGGGAGGCCGAGGAGGCCACCCGCTGCCGGACGTTCCTGGCCGACAGCGATTCCGTCGCTGCCAGTGAGCTCGGCTTCACCTGACAGTGAGTTCATCAGGCCGCGTCGGTGGTGGAGACCAGCGAGGATGCCGCAGCCGGCCCCACGACCCCGCCATCCCTAGTAACCTCGCCCGGTGCCTGCTCTTGTCCTCATCGGTGCCCAGTGGGGCGACGAGGGAAAAGGAAAGGCGACCGACCTCCTGGGCGGCGCCGTCGATTACGTCGTCCGGTACCAGGGTGGCAACAACGCCGGCCACACCGTGGTCATCGGGGCGGAGAGTTACGCGCTCCACCTGATTCCCAGTGGCATGCTGCGGGCCGACTGCGTTCCCGTGATCGGCAACGGGGTCGTCATCGACCCGGGCGTGCTGCTGGCCGAGATGGACGGGCTCACCGCCCGCGGCATCGACGTCTCCCGGCTCCTGATCAGCGCGAACGCCCATCTGATCATGCCCCATCACCGGGCGCTGGACCGGGTCATCGAGCGTTACCTGGGCAAGGCGCGGATCGGTACCACCGGTCGCGGCATCGGTCCCACCTACGGCGACAAGGTTGCCCGTACGGGCATCAGAGTGCAGGATCTCCTCGACCCGGGCATCTTCCACAAGAAGCTCGAACTGGTGCTACGGGAGAAGAACCAGGTCCTGGCCAAGGTCTACAACCGGCGCCGGATCGAGCTCGACGAGGTGGTCGAGGAGTACGCCGACTACGCGAAACGCCTGCAACCCCACATCGCCGACACCGGTCTGATCCTCGACCGGGCGCTGCGCGCGGGCAAGGTCGTGCTGCTCGAAGGCTCCCAGGGCACCCTCCTCGACGTCGACCACGGCACCTACCCGTTCGTCACGTCATCGAACCCGACCGCCGGCTACGCGGCCACCGGCGCCGGCATCGGCCCGACGAGGATCAGTCGGGTGATCGGCATCATCAAGGCCTACACGACCCGGGTCGGCGCCGGCCCCTTCCCCACCGAACTGGACGACAAGGTCGGAGAGGAGCTGCGCCGCATCGGCGGGGNGNTNGGCGTGNCGACCGGCCGGGCGCGGCGCACCGGCTGGTTCGACGCCGTAATCGCCCGCTACGCGGTGCGGGTCAACGGCCTGACCGACCTTTTCCTCACCAAACTGGACGTCCTGTCGGGCTTCGACCGGGTGCCCATCTGCGTCGGCTACGACCTCGGCGGCGAACGGGTTGACGAGATGCCCATGACCCAGACCGAGTTCCACCACGCCAAGCCGATCTACACCGACCTGCCCGGCTGGCACGAGGACATCTCCGACGTCCGGTCGTTCGCCGACCTGCCCGGCGCCGCGAAGGACTACATCAGGGCGTTGGAGGAGTTCTCCGGCGCCCCGGTGTCGGCGGTCGGCGTCGGTCCCNGGCGGGNCCAGACGCTCGTCATCAATGACCTGGTCTGAAACGACTGGTCCGGAACGGACCTGATCTGATCCCGCCCGGCGCGGGCCGAGATCCGGTCGGTTCCGGTTGCACCCGGAAGCATTACCGTCGACGCTTGGGCGGTCACGCAAAGCAATGACGTCCGGGGGTGGTGGCGGTGGCCGTTGTCAGGTCCCGGCCGTCGGATGACGATCCTTCCATCCCCGGGCGGACACCGCTGTCGCTGCCGGAACCGGCCGAAGCCCCGCAACCGGCCCGTTGGCCACCAGCCGTGAGACGCGGTTACCTGCACCCGACCGACTCCGACGCCTGGCCGGTCGGGTTCTCCCCCACCGGCGAGGCTCTGCCGCAGACCCTGACCGACGTGCTGCTGCGGGGCAGCCACGCCATCCGGAGCTCGAAGCGGGCCGAGGCACAGCGGCTCGAACGCGCCGCGGCCGTCGCCAGTCACGTCGACGCCCAGATCCGTGACTTCCTGGACTTCTGCGCGGCCGAACACCTGGTACCACCGGTCACGGTGCGGGCGACCCGCACCGCGCCGCACCGCGCGCCGGCGCGGTACCGTGCCGGGCGGCCGCTGCCCGCGCTGGACCTGAGCGAGGGCGGGGCGACACGGGCGACACGGGCGGTCACGGACCCGGCGGCCCGGGCCGACCCGGCGGATCGGGCGGACCGGGCGGATCGGGCGGACCGGGCGGACCGGGCGGACGCGGGTGAGGCGGCCGTTGACCCCGGTCGCCGCCGGCGTTGGCCGGGACGGCGGGAACGGCTGCAGGCGTGGCCGCTGCTGTACTGGCGCTGCGAGAACTTCCCGGCTGCGGGGCGGTCGCTGCACCTGTTCGTCGAACCGGGTGGGCGCGCCTTCGAAGGCCGCGACGATCCCGCCCCGCTGACCGTGCTCGGCCGGGAGGTCCGGGTCTGGCCGGTCGACGCCGCCGCCATCGTCGCGGGCATGGCCGAGGTGGACGCACGCCGCTGCGCGCTGCACCTGGTGCACGGCATGGCCCACCTGCTCTGGCGGTCGGGTGTCGGGCTGTAGTCGCTCAGCGCGGATCGTCCCAGGTGATCGGCCGGGAGTCACCGGCACCGACCGGGCACGACGCGCACGATGATCAGCACACCCGCTACTGTGGAACCGTGACCCGACCGAACTGCGACGACGCGATGCCCCAGACGGGGTTCGCCGGTTCGCGATGGCACCCGCGCCCGGTCCGGATCTCCGTCCCGGCGCCGCGCGCCAGGGACAACCGGTGACGGCCGCCACCGACCCTCGCGTCCCCCGCGCACGGCCGTGGCGGCGACGCGGCCCGCTCCGCCGGCATTACCGGGAATTCGCCGCCGCGCACCGGGCCGCTGCTTGCGTCGCGAGGTGAACTGATGAAGATTCTTGTTGTCGGCTCCGGCGGCCGTGAACACGCGCTGTGCCGGGCGCTCGCCCGCGATCCCCGGGTCGGCTCGCTGGTCTGCGCGCCCGGAAACGCCGGAACCGCCGAGCTCGCCGAGCCCCGCCCGCTCGACGTCGCTGACCCGGACGCCGTCGCCGACCTTGCTGAGGCGGTCGGCGCGGACCTCACCGTCATCGGTCCGGAGATGCCGTTGGTAACCGGGGCCGCCGACGAGATACGCGCCCGCGGTCTCGCGGTCTTCGGCCCGAGCGCGGCCGCGGCCCGGCTGGAGGGCAGCAAGGCGTTCGCCAAGGAGGTCATGCGCGCCGCCGGGGTGCCCACGGCGGCCTCTCGCGACCACACCGAGATCGAGCCCGCCCTGGCCGACCTGGACGTCTTCGGGCCACCGTACGTGGTGAAGTACGACGGGCTCGCCGCCGGCAAGGGCGTCACGGTGACCGAGGATCGCGACGCGGCCGTCGCCGCGGTCCGCGCGAGCCTGCGCGGACCGGACGACCGGGTTGTCCTCGAGGAGTACCTCGACGGGCCCGAGGTCTCCCTGTTCGCCGTGGTGACCGAGTCCGGCGCGGTCCTCCCGATGCTGCCGGCACAGGATCACAAACGGGTCGGCGACGGCGACACCGGCCCGAACACCGGGGGGATGGGCGCGTACACCCCGCTGCCCTGGGCCTCGCATGGCCTGCCGGCGAAGATCGTCACCACGGTGATCCGGCCGACGGTGGCCGAGATGGCCCGGCGCGGCACCCCGTTCACCGGTCTGCTCTACGCCGGGCTCGCGCTGACCACCCGCGGGCCGCGGGTGGTGGAGTTCAACGTGCGCTTCGGTGACCCCGAGGTGCAGGCCATCCTCGCCCTGCTCACGACGCCGTTGACGGACGTGCTCTCCGGCCGGCGGGCACCGGTGTGGCGCTCCGGCGCGGCGATCAGCGTCGTCGTCGCCGCGCACGGCTATCCGGCGGCCCCCAGGCTCGGCGACCCGATCCGCGGGCTCGCCGCCGCCGGCGCGCTGGCCGGCGTCGACATCCTGCACGCCGGTACCCGCAGGGAGCCGGATGGTCGGGTCGTCTCGGCCGGCGGCCGTGTGCTGTCCGTCACGGCCATCGGCTCCAACCTGGAGTCCGCGCGAGGATCGGCCTACGAGGCCGTCAGCCGCATCTCGCTGCCCGGCGCCCATTACCGCACCGACATCGGAGATCCGTCCCGGATGCGCCACGCGGCCGACGTCCGTCGAACGGACGTCGCGTCCGGCGAGGATCCCGCAGGACATAGAAAGAAGGAGTAGACCGTGTCGCAGAGCACCCCCGGGCCGGATCATCCCCAGGTGGCGATCGTCTTCGGATCACCGTCGGACACCCAGACCATGAGCAAGGCCGGCGCCACTCTGGAACGCTTCGGTGTGCCCTACGAGCAGGTGTCGCTGTCGGCGCACCGCGCGCCGCGCACCCTCGCCGACTACGTGGGTCAGCTACGGGCCCGCGACATCTCGGTGGTNATCGCCGGGGCAGGCCTGGCCGCCGCGCTGCCCGGCACCATTGCGGCCCTCACCACGCTGCCGGTAATCGGCGTGCCGATCTCCGGCGGGGCGCTGGACGGCATGGACTCGCTGCTCGCCATCGCGCAGATGCCGCCGGGCGTCCCGGTCGCGACCGTGGGTCTGAACAACTCGACGAACGCGGCGATCCTGGCGATCCAGATCCTGGCGCTGGCCGATCCCGATCTGGGGCTGAAGCTGGCCGCGTTCAAGGACGAGTTCGAGCAGGCCGCGGCGGACGGGCTGAGCGCGGCGGCCGCGGCCGGCAGCCAGCCATGATCGGCCGGTACACCCTGGCGGAGATGGGCCGGGTGTGGTCGGAGGCGCACAAGTACGAGCTGTGGTGTCGCGTCGAGGTGCTGGTCATGGAGGCGCACGCCGCCGCGGGCCGCATCCCCGCCGATTCCATCGAGCCGGTCCGGGCCGCCCCCGCTCCGACGCCCGAAGCCGTCGCCGAGGTGGAGGCCGTCACCCAGCATGACGTCATCGCCTTCCTGACCGCCTGGGCCGACCGCACCGAACCCCGGTCCGCCGCCGCCTACGTGCACTTCGGCATGACCTCCTCCGACCTGCTCGACACGGCGCTCGCGCTGCAGCTGGTCGAGTCGACCGACCTGCTGCTCGCCCGGGCGGACATTCTCGTCGCCGCGCTGCGCGACCTCGGCCTGGCCCACCGGAACACCCTGCGGGTCGGCCGGACGCACGGCATCCACGGCGAGCCGACGGTGTTCGGGCACCGCGTCGCGGACCTGGCGTTCGGGCTCGCCCGCTGCCGCGACCGGCTGCGCGCGGCCCGCGCGGACGTGGCCGTCGCCAAGATCTCCGGCGCGGTCGGGACGTACTCCAACATCGACCCCGACGTCGAGGCCTACGTGGCCGACAAGCTGGGCCTCACCGCGGCCCCGGTGGCCACCCAGGTCGTGCTGCGCGACGGCATCGCCTCCTGGGTCGCGGCGCTGGCCGGGCTCGCGACCGTCTGCGAGGCGGTCGCCCTGGAGGTCCGGCACGGCCAGCGCACGGAGGTCCGGGAGCTGTCCGAGCCGTTCGGCTCCGGGCAGAAGGGCTCCTCCGCGATGCCCCACAAGAAGAACCCGATCATGTCGGAGCGCATCGCCGGGCTCGCCCGGATCGTCCGGGCGCAGTACGTCCCGGTGCTGGAGGGCGTGCCGCTGTGGCACGAGCGCGACATCTCCCACTCCTCCACCGAGCGCATCGCGCTGCCGGATGCCGCCACCGGCGTCGACTACCTGCTGCACCTGACGACCCGGCTGGTCACCGGGCTGGTCGTGGACACCGCACGGATGCGGGCGAACCTCGATGCCACGGGCGGGCTGGTCTACACCTCGGCGGTGCTGCTCGAACTCGTCGAGACGGGGCTGTCCCGCGAGGACGCCTACGCTGTCACCCAGGCGGCGGCGATGGAGACCTGGCAGACCGGCGTGCCGTTTTGGGAAACGCTGCGCAAGCACGCCGGCGACCGCGGCCTGCCCCTGGACGAGGCCAGGCTCAACGAGGTGAGCCGGCCCGAGCGCTACACCGAGCGCCTCGGCTCGGTCTTCGACGCCCTGGCGGCCCTCACCTGACCCGCACCCCCGCACCTGACCCGCCGCGCAGCCGCGCAGGCATGGCGCGGTGCCCCGGCCGGCAGGTGCTGTTGTTCTCCCTGGGTACGGTCTGTCTATGCCGCTGACACATGAGGAATTCGCCGGACTCACCCACCTGGGTTCGGGCAAGGTCCGGGAGCTGTTCGCGGTCGGGGACGACGCCGTGCTGCTGGTCGCCAGCGACCGCATCTCGGCGTTCGACGTGGTCCTACCGACCGAGATTCCCGACAAGGGAGCCGTTCTCACCGGGCTTTCGCTGTGGTGGTTCGACCAGCTCGCCGACCTGGTCCCGTCCCACGTCGTCAGTTCGAACGTCGACGAGTACCCGGCCGAGCTCACTCCGTACACGGAGCAGCTGCGTGGCCGGTCGATGCTGTGCCGACGCCTGAACATGGTGCAGATCGAGTGCGTCGCCCGTGGTTATCTGACCGGCAGCGGGCTGAAGGACTACCAGCGCACCGGCGCGGTCAGCGGGCATCCCCTACCCACCGGGCTGGTGGACGGCAGCAAGCTGCCGGCACCGATCTACACGCCGTCCACGAAGGCGCCGATCGGTGAGCACGACGAGAACATCAGCCGGGCCGACGCGGCCGGCCGGATCGGCACCGAGCTTGCCGCCGAGCTCGAGCGGCTGACCCTGCAGATCTTCGGCCGGGCCAGTGTCCTCGCAGCCGAGCGCGGCATCCTGCTCGCTGACACCAAGTTCGAGTTCGGTCATGACACCCAGGGCACGCTGCGGCTCGCCGACGAGGTCCTGACCCCTGACTCGTCCCGGTTCTGGCCGGAGGACACCTGGCGGCCCGGGGCCTCCCAGCCGTCCTTCGACAAGCAGTACATCCGTGACTATCTGACGAGTACCGGCTGGGACAGGACCGCGCCGGGGCCGGAGCTGCCCGCGGACGTTGTCGAGGCGACCCGGGTCCGTTACGTGGAGGCCTACGAGCGGCTGACCGGCATCTCCTTCAAGGACTACCTGTCCACCGTCTGACCGCGCTCGCACCGCGAACAACACGAGAAGTTATCTTCTGGGTACTATAAGTTCATCTTAGGTTCTCTCCTAGAAGGAGATCGAGATATCGAGAGAGGTGAGCTGCCATGGCCACGAAGACGGACACCCCGCCACGGGCACGGCCACAGCCGCACCGGGAGGACACGGACACCTCTGCCCCTGAGCGGGACCAGCAGCAGCCGGCCGCGCCCACGGGCCCCGAGCGGTCGTCTGGCACACGCACCTTCACGGTCCGGGCACCGCTACTCACGTCGCGGTTCGAGGTTGGACGAGGTACGAGCATGCAGTGGCCGTCACTGGGCAAGAGCGCCTACTACCTGGGACTCGGCGGGCTCGCCGCGGCCTCAATCATCGAATGGCCGGTCGCGGCGGCGATCGCCGCCGGCACCTACGTCGCGCAGCACACCCGCCCAGGAGCCCCCACGCCCTCCTCCCCCGAGGAGGCCGAGGCCCCTGAGCGGGCTGAGCCCACGCACGCCGGGGCCTGAACTCCGGTGGACTCGCCGCCCCCACGAAGTGGCGCATAACGTCATAAAGCAACAAATTGCACCTTCCGGCGTGAGCAGAGGGCTTCGTTCGGGACGATCGCCCGAACGAAGCCCAGCTCACAGGGGAGGGCGGCAACCATTGCAGCCGAGTTACAGTTGCCAACGACGTCCGGTACCCCATCCGAGGACTGGAACGGATCATGACTACTGTTTCCTCCNCCACGCCCGGCCGCCCATCGACGGAATCCCGCGATCAGGCGGCCACCGCCACGGTCCCCTCCGCAAGGAGCATTGCCCCCTCCGCCCGGCCCAGCACGCTCCCCGGCTCGTCCCGTCCCGTCCTGGCCAGAGACCGGGCCGAGCTGCGCGCCGGGCTCGCCGCGCTCGACCGGCAGGCCAACATCGCCCGGCGGGGTGAGGGCGGTCCGCCCGCGCCGGACGACGCGCCCACTCGGGCGGCAGCCGGGCACCCGCGCCCGACCAGGGCCGTCGTCATGACAATGGGAGCGCTGCACGAGGGCCACGCCTCGCTGTTGCGCGCCGCCCGGGCCCAGGCGGACCAGGTGGTTGCCACGATCTACGTTAATCCGCTGCAGTTCGGCGCGGGTGAGGATCTCGACCGGTACCCGCGCACCCTGGCCGCCGATCTCGACGTGTGCGCGGGGGAGGGGGTCGATCTCGTCTTCGTCCCCCGGGCGATCCACGACCCGCCGCCGCTCGTCCGGTTGCAGGCCGGGCCGCTCGGTGAGCTGCTTGAAGGCGCCGCCCGTCCGGGCCATTTCGATGGGATGCTGACCCTGGTGGGGACCATGCTCCACCTGGTCCGTCCGGACCTGGCGTTCTTCGGGCGCAAGGACGCCCAGCAGCTGGTCTGCATCCGCCGGATGGTCGCGGACCTCGCCTTCGACGTCACCGTGATCGGCGTGGAGACCGTGCGCGAGCCCGACGGCCTCGCGATGTCGAGCCGGAACGTCTACCTGACCCCCGACCAGCGGCGCAGCGCGCTCGCGCTGTCCCGAGCGCTCGCCGCCGGGGCACGGGCCCAGGCGGGCGGGCGGGACACCGTGCTCGCGACCGCGCGGGAGGTTCTGGCCGCCGCGGACGGGGTGGACGTGGACTACCTCGCCCTGGCCAGCCCCGACGATCTACGTCCGGTCCGGAGCGGTCCCGCCCTGCTACTCGTCGCCGCCCGGGTGGGCACCACCCGCCTGATCGACAACATCGATCTCGTCCTGCCTCCGGAATCCCCGGCGCCGGCCCCCACCGGAACTCCGGCATCAGCCGGATCCCCCGCCGTCACCCCCCGACCGGACCGTCCCGCCGACCGCGATCACCCGGGAGCCTGACCGTGTTGCGCACCATGCTCACCGCCAAGATCCACCGTGCCACGGTCACCCAGGCCGATCTGCACTACGTGGGCTCCGTGACGATCGACGCGGACCTGCTGGCCGCCGCCGACCTGCTGCCTGGCGAGCAGGTCACGATCGTCGACATCAACAACGGCGCCCGGCTGGAGACGTACGCCATCGCGGGACCGGCGGGAAGCGGGNTCATCGGNATTAANGGTGCCGCGGCGCGCCTGGTCCAGCCGGGCGACCTAGTGATCATCATTGCGTACGGGCTCATGGACGACGCCGAGGCGCGCCGGCACGTCCCGAAGGTGCTGTTCGTCGACGCGGCAAACCGGATCATCGGGCACGGCGACGACCCGGCCGAACCGCTCCCCGGCGACCCGTCGAGCCTGCGTGGCGACATCCCGGTCGACATCCCGGTCGACATCCCGGTACCCACAGCCGCGGCGGCGGTCCGATCGGCCATGGCTACGCAGTGACCGTGCTACCTTGCCGGCTCGGCGCGCCCCGCCCGGGATGGATGCGCGCCGCGGACGTCGTCGTCATCGGTTCGGGCATCGCCGGGCTCACGACGGTCCTGCACCTGCGCCGGGCGCTGCCCGCCGCCCGGGTGCTGCTGGTGACCAAGGCGCACCTCGACGCCGGGTCGACCCGGTGGGCGCAGGGTGGGATCGCCGCCGCGCTCGCCGCGGAGGACTCGCCCGATGATCATCTTGCCGACACCCTGGTCGCCGGCGTCGGGCTGTGCGACGAGGACGCAGCCCGAGTGCTGGTCCGCGACGGACCGGCGCGGGTGCGTGAGCTCGCCGAGCTCGGCGCCCGGTTCGATCGGACCACCGACGGCTCGTTCGCCCTCACTCGGGAGGGCGGCCATCTGCGCAACCGCATCATCCATGCGGGTGGGGACGCCACCGGCCTGGAGGTGGAACGCGCCCTGATCACCGCCGTCCGGGCCGATGAGAGCATCGAGGTCATCGAACACGCCCTGGTCCTCGACCTGCTGCTCGACTCCGACGGCCGGGCCGCCGGCGCTACCCTGCACGTGCTGGGGGAGGGCAGCCGGGACGGCGTCGGCGCGGTGACGGCGGGCGCGGTGGTCCTGGCGACCGGCGGGNTGGGGNAGATCTTCGCGTCGACGACCAATCCCGGCGTCTCCACCGGGGACGGGGTGGCGCTGGCTCTGCGCGCGGGCGCCGTCGTCGCGGACCTGGAGTTCGTCCAGTTCCACCCGACCGCCCTGTGGCTACCCCCGTCCAGGCCGGGCGCCGTCGCCGAACTGCTCGGGGGCCAGCAGCCACTGGTCAGCGAGGCCATGCGGGGGGAGGGTGCCGTTCTCGTCGACGCGGCCGGCGAACGGGTGATGGCGGGCGTCCATCGGCTGGCCGACCTCGCGCCGCGCGACGTCGTCGCCAAGCAGATGTCGCGGGTCATGGCGGCCCAGGGGGTCGATCACCTGTTCCTGGACGCCCGGGGGCTGGGCGCGGCGACCATCGAGCGGCGGTTTCCCTCGATCACCGCGCGCTGCCGGTCCGCCGGCATCGATCCGGTCGCCAGGCCGATCCCCGTCGCGCCGGCCGCCCACTACGCCAGCGGCGGGGTGCGCACGGATCTGTGGGGCCGCACGAGCGTGGCCGGCCTGTACGCCTGCGGGGNGGNGGCCTGCACCGGGGTGCACGGCGCCAACCGGCTCGCGTCGAACAGCCTGCTGGAGGGGCTGGTCTTCGCCGCACGCATCGCGGAGCACCTGGCCGGCACAGCGCCCGGCGGCCGGCNCCGCGTCGCCATCCCCGCCGCGCCGGTGGTCGGTCGCGGCAGTGGTCTGACCGACCCCGCCGAACGCGCGGAGCTCGCGCGCGCGATGACCGACGGTGCCGGGGTGCTGCGCAGCGCGGACAGCCTGCGGGCGACGGCGAAGGTACTGGCCGGTCTCGGGGACCTGCGGGTCAGCGGGGCGACGGTCACGGCCGGGCCGCCGGCCTGGGAGATGACCAACCTGCGCACGGTTGCGACGGCCCTCGCCGCCGCCGCCGCCAGCCGGACGGAGACCCGCGGGTCCCATTGGCGAGAGGACTTCGGTGAGCGGGACGACGAACACTGGCTCGGCCGGATCCTCACCCGGCTCAATCCAGAAGGGGAACTGATCGTGGACGTCGAGCCCATGCGCGGCTCGCGGTGAGCGGTTCCGCGCCCGGCTCCGTCTGCGGGCCCGGTTCCGCCGGTGTGCCCGGCGGACGGCTCTCGCCCGCCACCCGCAGTGCCCTCGCCTCGGCCGGCCTCGACCCGGACGGGGTGGTGGCCCTGGTCGGCCGCGCGCTCGTGGAGGACCTCCCGGTCTGGGAGGAGAACGAGGTGACCGGCCAGATCGGCGCGGTCGACGCGACCTCCGAGGCGACGGTCGACCCCGCTCTCGTCGGGCACGGCGCCATCGTCTCGCGGGCCGCGGGCGTCGTCGCCGGCCTGCCGGTCGCCGCCGCCGTCTTCGAGAGCCTGCTCGGGCCGGCCGCGACCGTCACCCTGACCGCTCGCGACGGCGACCCTGTCCCGCCGGGTACCACGGTGGCCTACGTCAACGGGCCGGTCCGCGGCCTGCTCACCGCCGAACGTACCGCGCTGAACCTGCTGTGCCACCTGTCCGGGATCGCCACCCTGACGCGGGCCTGGGTCGACGCGGTCGCCGGCACCGGCGCGATGATCCGCGACACCCGCAAGACGCTACCCGGCCTGCGCGCGCTGGAGAAGTACGCGGTGCGCTGCGGGGGCGGGGTGAACCACCGCATGTCGTTGACGGACGCAGCCCTGATCAAGGACAACCACGTGGTCGCGGCGGGCGGCGTGGCGGCGGCGTTCGCCGCGGNGCGGGCACGGTTCCCCGGGCTGCCCGTCGAGGTCGAATGCGACACCGTCGACCAGGTCGCGGAGGCCGTCGATGCCGGATGTGATCTCATCCTCTGCGACAATATGTCGCTGGCGGACCTGCGAGCCGCGGTCCAGCTCGCCCGTCCGGCCGGGGTGCGGCTCGAGGCGAGCGGCGGCCTGACCCTGCGAACGGCGGCGGCGGTGGCAGCCGTCGGCGTCGACTATCTCGCCGTCGGCGCCCTGACCCATTCGGCGCCCGCTCTCGACCTCGGCCTCGATCTCGCCCTGGACCCCGATCATCGCCCGGGATCGGCCACCGCGGGCCCACCGATCGAGGATCTGATCGTGGAGGAATCCTGATGCTGCTCGCCATCGACGTCGGTAACACCAACACCGTCGTCGGCGTGTTCGAGGGTGAACACCTCGCCGACTCCTGGCGGGTGCGCACCGACCCGCAGGCGACCGCGGACGAACTGGTGCTTCTCTACCGCGGCCTGCTCGGCGAGTACCAGGTCACCGGTGTCTCGATCTGCTCAACCGTTCCCGCCGCGCTTCGAGCGCTGCGCCGGATGGTGGTCCGGGCCTTCCACGACATCCCGGTCGTCATCGTCGAACCGGGGACGCGGACCGGGGTTCCCATCCTCATCGACAATCCGAAGGAAGCCGGCGCGGACCGCATCATGAACACACTCGCCGCGCACCACCTCTACGGCGGGCCGGCGATCGTCGTCGACTTCGGCACCTCGACGAACCTGGACATCGTCTCGGCACGCGGCGAGTTCATCGGCGGAATCTTCGCACCGGGCATCGAGATCGCGCTGGACGCACTCGCGTCCCGGGCGGCCCAGCTCCGTAAGGTGGAACTGGTCGCGCCACGTTCCGTCATCGGCAAGAGCACGGTCGAGGCACTCCAGTCTGGCATGATCTACGGCGTCGCCGGCCAGGTGGACGGCCTGGTACGCCGCATCCGGGCCGAGCTGGACACGGATGCGGTGGCGATCGCCACCGGGGGTCTCGCGTCCGTGGTCATCAAGGAAAGTGAGACCCTTGACCGTCACGAGCCCCATCTGACACTCATCGGCCTGCGTCTCGTCTTCGAGAAGAATATCTGATCCGGTCCCGACCGATCCCGACCGATCCCGACCGGGCTCGTTCGGGCTCGTTCGGGCTGCCTTACGGCGACCAGGCTAATTACGACGATCGTGCATCTCCGGGGCTTCGGCCGGTCCAGCGGATTAGGCAACCGACTCTGCCGAGCGACAGCCACCGGGTTCNACGGACCGCCCTCCCGCGACTCGGTTACGATTCCGTGCCATGCGGGACCGAATCTCGGGAACACAACCCGGCGTATCGTCACATCCCGGCAGCGGATACTTCACTCATCCCTTTCTTGTCACCGCGATGGCAGCATTCTTGTTCGCCGCGGTTCCGATTACATACGGTTGGAATGATCCGGCTTCGGCCGGTCCGCAGCCCCGTACCCTGGCCGTGCTGGGCGACTCCTACTCCTCGGGAGAGGGCAATCCCCCCTTCGACTCGCTGGCCCCCCGGTGCCGGCGGAGCAGCCAGGCCTGGCCACGACTACTGGGCGGTATGGGATCGGGGGTCACCGTCTCGCTGTTCGCCGCGTGTTCCGGAGCCACCACCGGCGCCCTACACGAGTCATTCAAGGGCGAGAAACCCCAGCTGGCCCAGCTACGTGCACTGGGCCGGGCCCCGGACGTCGTCACCATCACCATCGGCGGCAACGATGCCGGATTCGGCAGAGTCATCTTCAGTTGTTATGCGTGGAGATGCTTCTGGGATGGCAACGACCGCCGCGAGCGCGATCTTGTCACCAAGGAACTCCCGGGTGTCCTGAGCGCCAACTACACGGCGGTGAAGGCCGCCGCCCCGCATTCGCGGATCATCGTGGTCGGCTATCCCTACATATTTCCGGACAACCAACTCAACAACATCTGTACCTGGCTGACCAACAGGGAACGTCGACAGCTGACGAGGCTGAACAGACAGCTCGACCGGGTCATCAGAAAAGCCGCGTCGGATGCGGGAGTGGAGTTCGTCTCGACGGATCGGGTGCTACGCGGTCACGAAATCTGCACACCGGACCCGTGGGTGGCTCCGGTCAATCTGTTCGGACCGACACGTGATCTGAGCGCGCACCCCACCATGCACGGGCAGCAGGCCATCGCCGAGGCCGTCCAGCGCCATCTCGCCATGGACAGCTGGTGACGCGGGCCGACCATCCCGGCAACCGCGCGATGTCGAACCACTCATGATGCCGACCCGATGACTCGTGGGCATAGCACTGATGGCGACTCCAGTTGACGCCAGACATGAAGTTAGGCTTACTTAAAGTTATGCTCATGCTCACGCTCACGCCACTCCGCGGGAGATCCCGCACCCTGGCACAGCTACGCCCGGCCCAGCCGCGACACACCTCCCGGTCCCGGCAGTGAAGCAGTCGGTGAACGAACGCCGCACCGGCTCGGCGGCGTCCCCGGCGGCGCCTTCCAGGGAGGTGGCCCCCGAGGGGACGGCGCCGGAATTCTCCGGGGGTACCGTTCAGTGCGCCGAACCGCCGTTCGAGGCGAGCCTGCGGGACCTCGCCGAGGTGCTGGAGCCACGCGGTGTGCAGTTCGGGATGCCGGACGGCCCGGGCTGGGCCGACTGTGCCTTCCTGACCGGGCCAGCAGGCGTGGCCGAGGCCTTGGCCCGGGTGGGCGACACGCACGGCGCCAGCCCGGAGGTCGCCGCGAGCTACCTGGCGAACTGGTACTCGGCGAACGTCGCCGCCCCGGCCATCGCCTGTTTCGTCCTCCTGCACCGGGTGCCGGCCCTGACCCCGGCGACGATGTCCCTGCGCGTCCTCGACGGCGGCTGGTTCGACCAGACCGCGTTCCACCGACCGGCCATGACCGTCCTGGCGGATGACCCGATCGCGGGGGGCGCCACCGCCGGAGACGGGATGAATGCCCGGATCGGCGTGGTCGGGGACGTCGCCGCGTTGCGCGGTCGCCTGGTCGAGGAGGTGCTCGCGCATCTCCAACCGTTCGTCGAGGAGCTGCGGGGACGGGTCCGGCTCGGCCTTCCGGCGCTGTGGGGNGCGGTGGCCGCGCAGTGCGCCCGCGCCTTCCTGCTGACCGAGCGCGCGACCGGCGATCCCCACCTCGGCCGAGTGGAGGCCGACGCCTTCTTCTCCCGGGCCACGCCCACCATCCGGGCCCGGCCCCGTTGGCACGAGTTCGTCCACCACGGCCGACGGTACACCGGCATACGCCGTGGGTCGTGCTGCCTGGCCTACCGGCTTGGTGACGACTACTGCACCTCGTGTCCCTTTACTGGTGACCAGGATCGCGAGGAACGGCTGCGCGCCTGGATCGACACGCAGGGCAATGGAGGCCTTGCGGTCTGAGAGCCACCCGAAGTACAGCCCGAGTATGCGCACGTAAAGTAGTTACTCGCGAGATGCAAGCAAGATCCGTCGCCGAAACTCCCCAGGGCGACGACAATGAGTAACATTGACAACGCAAAACGATATACATGTGAGTTGAATCACAACAAGATGCACCTCCTCATCCACTACCGTCGGTAGCATCGGTGAGGAGGCTCACCGAGGTGGGACGCACCGCCTGGCGCGTCCCGCCGCACCGTACGTCCGACCGGAGACGTCGCGAAGCGGGTGGCGTCGCGAAGCGGGTGGCGTCGCGAAGCGGGTGGCGTCGCGAAGCGGGTGGCGTCGCGAAGCGGGTGGCGTCGTTCTGCTCTTGGCGGAACGACGTGACGGAGTCATGGCTGGTCGGCCACGGTTGCATTAGACGTCTCCGCTGGACGGCCGGCACTTGCGCCGGTCCGCCGCCCACGACGATGTGGGCGGTGCCGGCGGGTAGGNTTNTGTTNGATGCGTGAGGACATGCCTCGGCGGAGCTAGCATGCGGATACCGGCTGTCGTGTGGTCGGTCGCAGCTCGAAGGAGCGCACATGTTCGAGAGATTCACCGACCGGGCACGTCGGGTCGTCGTCCTGGCCCAAGAAGAGGCCAGGATGCTCAACCACAACTACATCGGGACCGAGCACATCCTGCTCGGCCTGATCCACGAGGGCGAGGGCGTCGCCGCCAAGGCTCTCGAGTCCCTCGGCATCTCCCTTGAGGGTGTGCGGTCACAGGTCGAAGAGATCATCGGCCAGGGGCAGCAGGCACCGAGCGGGCACATCCCGTTCACGCCGCGCGCGAAGAAGGTCCTGGAGCTGTCGCTTCGGGAGGCGCTGCAGCTCGGTCACAACTACATCGGCACCGAGCACATCCTGTTGGGCCTGATCCGCGAGGGCGAGGGTGTCGCCGCTCAGGTGCTCGTCAAGCTGGGTGCGGACCTCAACCGGGTGCGGCAGCAGGTCATCCAGCTGCTGTCCGGTTACCAGGGCAAGGGCGAGACCGCCACGTCCGGCGCGCCCGCCGAGGGGACCCCGTCCACCTCCCTGGTGCTCGACCAGTTCGGCCGCAACCTCACCGCGGCGGCGCGCGAGTCCAAGCTCGACCCGGTCATCGGGCGCGAGAAGGAGATCGAGCGCGTCATGCAGGTGCTGTCGCGCCGCACCAAGAACAACCCCGTCCTCATCGGCGAGCCCGGCGTCGGCAAGACCGCCGTGGTCGAGGGGCTGGCGCAGGCGATCATCAAGGGCGAGGTGCCCGAGACCCTGAAGGACAAGCAGCTCTACACCCTCGACCTCGGCGCTCTGGTCGCCGGTTCCCGCTACCGCGGTGACTTCGAGGAGCGGCTGAAGAAGGTCCTCAAGGAGATCCGGACCCGCGGCGACATCATCCTGTTCATCGACGAGCTGCACACGTTGGTCGGCGCGGGCGCGGCCGAGGGTGCCATCGACGCGGCGTCGATCCTCAAGCCCATGCTCGCCCGGGGTGAGTTGCAGACCATCGGCGCGACCACGCTCGACGAGTACCGCAAGCACCTGGAGAAGGACGCCGCTCTTGAGCGGCGGTTCCAGCCGATCCAGGNCGCGGNGCCGNCGGNGGNGCACACGATCGAGATCCTCAANGGGCTGCGGGACCGGTACGAGGCGCATCACCGCGTCTCGATCACCGATGCCGCCCTGGTGGCGGCGGCCTCCCTGGCCGACCGTTACATCTCCGACCGGTTCCTGCCGGACAAGGCGATCGACCTGATCGACGAGGCGGGTTCGCGGATGCGCATCCGTCGGATGACCGCCCCGCCGGACCTGCGCGAGTTCGACGAGCGCATCGCCGCCGTCCGCCGGGACAAGGAGTCCGCGATCGACGCGCAGGACTTCGAGAAGGCTGCGTCCCTGCGGGACAAGGAGAAGACCCTCCTCTCCGAGAAGGCCAAGCGGGAGAAGGAGTGGAAGGCCGGCGACATGGACGTCGTCGCCGAGGTGGGCGACGAGGAGATCGCCGAGGTGCTCGCGATCTGGACGGGCATCCCGGTCTTCAAGCTCACCGAGGAGGAGACCGCGCGCCTCCTGCGCATGGAGGACGAGCTGCACAAGCGCGTCATCGGCCAGCAGCAGGCCATCAAGGCCGTCTCCCAGGCGATCCGGCGCACCCGCGCCGGGCTGAAGGACCCGAAGCGCCCCGGCGGCTCGTTCATCTTCGCCGGCCCGTCCGGTGTCGGTAAGACCGAGCTGTCCAAGACGCTCGCCGAGTTCCTCTTCGGCGACGAGGACGCGCTCATCCAGCTCGACATGTCCGAGTACATGGAGAAGCACACCGTCTCGCGGCTGGTGGGTTCCCCGCCCGGCTACGTCGGCTACGAGGAGGGCGGCCAGCTCACCGAACGGGTCCGGCGCAAGCCGTTCTCGGTGGTCCTGTTCGACGAGGTCGAGAAGGCCCACCCCGACGTCTTCAACACGCTGCTGCAGATCCTGGAGGATGGTCGCCTGACCGACTCCCAGGGCCGGCTGGTCGACTTCAAGAACACCGTCCTGATCATGACGTCGAACCTGGGCACCCGGGACATCTCCAAGGGCCCCGGCATCGGCTTCGCCACCGGCCAAGGCGCCGTCGACTACGAGCGGATGAAGGCGAAGGTCCAGGACGAGCTCAAGCAGCACTTCCGGCCCGAGTTCCTCAACCGGATCGACGACATCATCGTCTTCCACCAGCTGTCCGAGGCCGAAATCATCCAGATCGTCGATCTCATGCTGGCCCGGGTGGACGCCCAGCTCAAGAACAAGGACATGGCTCTCGAGTTGACGTCGGCCGCCAAGGCGCTTCTGGCGAAGAAGGGGTACGACCCGGTGCTGGGTGCCCGGCCACTGCGCCGGACGATCCAGCGGGAGATCGAGGACGTCCTGTCCGAGAAGATCCTCTACGGCACGCTCAAGCCGGGCGAGATCGTCGTCGGGGATGTCGAAGGCGACGGTGACGAGGCGAAGTTCGTCTTCCGCGGCGAGGCGAAGCCGAACCAGGTGCCCGATGCCCCGCCGGTCGATCTGGCCAAGTCCAGCGAGTAGGCGGTCGGGAATTCCGTGCCGCCTCCCGGGAGGCGGCCAGTCCGGTGACCCGGCGAGGGCCGGACGCGATGGCCGGAGTAGCCCCGCGGCTGCTCCGGCCATCGCAGTCTCGGCCGCGTAGCCGGGCTGGTCGCTCCAGAGCTGGAACACGTTCGTTCTCTCACACATCGCTCGGTCGCACCGCTCGATCGGCGACCGGTAACAGAATATGGGAAAATGTCAGCCACCGGGTAACCACCTTGCCGGCCGGGGCATCCGGCGAGATCGGGTCCGGTTGCCGGCGCAGGCACGAGCACAGGCACAACTTCATCGCCCCGAGGACGATTCGGACTGCTGGTTCGGCGAACGGGAGAGCTCCGCTGGTGACTGGTAGTCCCGACGTCGCGCTCGGCGTTCACCTGACCTTCGGCTCCGATCCCGCCACGTCCATGGTCGTCTCGTGGCTGACCCGAACGGCCGTCCCTCGGCCCCAGGTACGGTTCGGTCCGGCGGCTGGCGGATCTACCGGCTCGGTGACCGCGCTCACCCGTTCCTACACGGACGCCCTGACGAACGAGGTGGTCTTCGCCCACCATGCGCACCTGTCCGGGCTCCTGCCGGCTGCCGACTACCGCTATGACGTGGGTCATGACGGGCGCTGGGGCTTGGCCCACGGGTCGTTCCGCACGGCTCCGCGGCATCGGGCCGCCTTCAGCTTCACCTGCTTCGGCGACCAGGGCACCGACGAGCCGCACGATCCGTACGGCTCGGCTGCGTCACGCCACGTGATAACCGGAGTGGAACGCCTCGCGCCACTGTTCAACCTCGCGAACGGTGACCTGTCGTACGCAAACCAGCGCACGGATCCGGTTCGCGCCTGGTTCGACTGGTTCGCGATGATCAGCGCCTCCGCCCGGTTCCGGCCGTGGATGCCCTGCAACGGCAACCATGAGACCGAGCGGGGCAACGGAGCTCTGGGGCTCGCCGCCTACCAGACCTACTTCGCCCTTCCCCAGCACGACGAGGAGGCCTACCTCGCCGGGCTCTGGTACGCGTTCACCGTCGGCGGCGTGCGGTTCGTCATGCTCAGCGCCGCCGACGTCTGCTATCAGGACAGCGGGCGGGTCTACCTCCATGGGTACAGCGCCGGCCGGCAGACCTCCTGGTTGAGACAGACCCTCAAACAGGCCCGCGCCGATCCCGGTATCGACTGGATCGTCGTCGGCATGCACCACGCCGCGGTGTCGACCGCGGTGGAGCACAACGGCGCCGACCTCGGTATCCGGGAAGAATGGCTGCCGTTGTTCGACACCTACGAGGTGGATCTGGTGCTCTGCGGCCACGAGCACCACTACGAGCGCACTCATCCGCTGCGCGGGGTCGTGCCGGACAGCGCGACCCGGACTCCCCGCCCGNCCCCCGGCGCGACGACGCCCGCCCGGAAGACCGCTGACGGAGCGGGCGCCGCGGCCGGTGACGGGGCCGGTGACCTGCTCGACACCTCGGCGGGCACCGTCCACCTGCTCGTGGGCACCGGAGGATCCTCGTCGCCGTCCGCGCACGCACTGTTCGATCCACCCGCCTGCTGGGTCATCGTCGGCGTGCACGAACAGGATCCCGGCCGGTGGCATCGCCAATCGGTCCGGGCGAGAGAGGACGCGCCCTGGCTCGCCTTCCGGGCACCGGAGCATCCATACGCCTTCGCGGCTTTCGAGGTGGATCCAGGTGAACCGGGCGGCTCGACGAGCATCCGGGTGACCGTGTACGACTCCAGTGCACCGACGCCGGTCCC
Source organism: Frankia sp. Allo2 (assembly GCF_000733325.1). Lineage (NCBI taxonomy): Bacteria > Bacillati > Actinomycetota > Actinomycetes > Frankiales > Frankiaceae > Frankia > Frankia sp. Allo2. The sequence continues at coordinate 358,383 of NZ_JPHT01000001.1, read as the reverse complement.
GTTCGACCGGTTCACCCTCGTCCGGCCACGCGCCGACGCGGCCGTGCCCACCACCTGACCGGCCACCCGACCGAGAAGCCGTCGGACGGTGCGAAGCGGGCCGGTTCTGATCGCCCTTCCGGCGGGAGCTCAGGAATCGTGCCACGACCATGACAACCTCGATCTCGACCGAAGACCGTTCACCGCTCGCATCGTGTGACGGTATTCAACGTCAGATCCGCCCCCGGGATAGCGTCACTCGCTGTGAGATCCGTCGGATTATTGGCGCCGGAACCACCGCCGCTGCACCGATCAGCTCGATGGATCCCGCCAATTCCGCGAACAAACCGCGCCCGCGCGGTGGCGGGCACATCCGGGACGACGAACGAGCCGAATAACATCATGTCAACATCATGGATACAACGGCGACCCACCATGCGACGAAAGGACGACCGCGGAAGTTCACCGGCGCACGCGTATACCGGCGGCGCGGCAGCGGGCACTACAGAACTTCGTCGGGGGTACGACCCTGGGCCCGGTTGCCGATCCTTCCTCGGGCGGGAGCGACGGCACACCCCACGGAAGGATCGCAACCGACGGGCCGGCAGCGATCGCAAGGCCGATTTTTCAGGACTCCTCTGGACATCCACCAGGCGCCAGGAATATTTTTCCGCCAGCACGCCACAATTCACCGGGATAGCACGATCAATGCCCGGCTGAGGGACCGCCGTCTGGGGGGCGACCATTGGCTGAGAAGCAGCGAGCGGCCAGGGGGCTCCTGCCCTCAGGCCCACCCGCTATGACCAGGATTTTCGGACGGGACCAGCATTACGCGGCCCGGTATTACGGTCCCCGGAAGAAAGTATCACCGGCGGGTGCGAGCGGNTTTNAAGACGCCCGGGAAGGCGTCGCCGCCGGATCCGTCGTCCTCGGCGCTTGTCGCGGCTGGCACGTTCAGCGACGCCGCCGGGTCCGGCGGAACGGGTGTCTACCGTGATCGATCACCTGGGGACGTCGATGGCGCGGTCCGGCCGGGCGGCGGAGGCAACGCGGCTCGACCAGATGATCTATGCCTGGCCGCGCCGAAGCAGGACGGGTGGCGAGGGTCACCTCCCGGCGGCGAGCTCCCTGGGCTCCACGGTGACCAGGTCCTGGAGCGGGCTTCTCGCCGGCGAGGTCGAGCTCGACGAGAGCCGGGTCCCCCACCCACCGTCGGCGCTCGCCTACCTCATCCGATCTCCGGATCATCCCGAGGCGCCGGATCATCTTACGGCGAGGGATCCGCACCGCATCCCGGAGGCGGCGCTCGTGCACCGGATCCGGATCCCGGAACGCGGCGGCGACAGCCGGGCTCGGCTGCGTGCCCACATCCTGATCGGCCGGGCGGACTATCTGACCGAACGGGTGGGGCTCGCGTTGTACGCGGCGGGTGGGGTCGTGGTGGGGAACTCCCGCACCATCCCGCGGCTGGCTCCCCTGCACCTGCGCGACCTCACCGCACGCCGGCGGACGGGCGAGCGGACCCTGCGCCAGTCGGCGCGCGCGGGGGTGCGGCGCGATCGGCTCGTCACGCTCATCGCGACGGTATTGGCATGGTCGCGGGCCGAGCGTCCCTTCGTGGTGGCCCACACCGGTTCGGATGAGGCGCTCATGCTGATGTGGGCCCTGGTGGAGATCCTCGAAGGCGTTCTGCCCTACCGGCTGACCTTCTCCACGCATGCGACCACCGTCCCTTCAGGCGCCACCCCCTCGGGCGCGCGGCACACCGACGAGCCAGGCCCGCGGTTCCTGTTTGTCCCGTTCGAACCAGAGTGTGCCGGCAACGGGGAGCCTGCCGCGATCCACGTGGATCCGCGGGTCGGGCCGGACGCTCCACCGATCATGACCGCCGCCGCCCGGCTGCTCGTGGACCTCCACGGCCGCGGTGGGATGCGGGGAATCGGCGACCTGCTGGCCCTGGTCGGTGACGAGATGTTCGACCCGAGCCGGCCGGAAGCCTGGTGCCGGCGGGTGATGGAGAACGGGGTCGAGAGGACCACCGCGCCGCCGCCCGGCGGCGACCTGGCCACCCTCGCGGATACCGCGGGTGCTCCGCGTACGGGCGTCCCGGGTACCGCGAGTGGTTCGGGTACGTCGGGTCCCCCGGATCCGGCACCCCTCTCGACCACGACCGATGCCGTCGGCCTGGGACACTCGACGGCCCCGGCCGCGCCGGGCGATCCGGCACCGGCAGCGACGACAGGCGCCGGAGCGCTCGCCGTCCGCGAACACCTCCGCGAACGGTACGAACGCCTGCGGGCTTCGAACTGGTCGAGCTCCGCCGAACAGGGCACGGCCGCGGACCCCGTGCGCCGTCTTTTCACCGCCCTCATCGAACCGGTAGGTCTGCCGGCGGACCTGGCGAGCGTGGAGCGGCTGCGCGGTCAGTTGCGCCGGGTCGCGGGGCTGCTGGCCGGCCCCGTCGCCGGCCCGGGCGGCGGGCTCGTGCCAGCGGCCCGGGCAGCGGGCCCCGGGCCCCGGGAACGGTTGCGCGAGGAGATCGTCGGCGTCATTCTGGGCCGGCTGCGGGAGGAGGAGCCGGCCGGCCGGATGATCGACAAAATCTCCAACGCGGTCGCCAACGCGGTCTCCGAGGAGCAGCGCCAGGTCGAAGGAACAATCTCCGCCCTCGCGGACGAACTCGCCGCGTTGCGGGTTCCTTCGCCCGCACAGGTCCACGACGAGCCACCACGCCGGGACGAGCCACTGCGCCAGGCAGTCCCGCTGCTCGCGGTCGCCCTGGAGTCGATCTTCTCGGGATACCGGATGACCTCCGCGCGCGACAACGCGATCCGGCTGGCCACGGAGACCGTCGAGGCGCTGCGCGCCGCCCGACCGGACCACCTGTCGGCGTCGCCTACCGCTGCTTCCCGACCCGCCCGACTCCCCGTCACCGTGCGCCGCGTCCCCCGACCTGCCACGCCGCCGCCCGCCACCCCGGAATCGGCCACCGCGCAGCCAACCGATCCGGGCCCAGGGGAACGGCGGCACCTGGAACGGCTGGAACGGGACGCGGGGAACGCCGTCATCCGACACGTCGCGGAGGCGTATCGGCAGGAGTGGTCGTACTGGGACGATCGTCTGCACCCGATCGACCGGCTGCTCGCCGCGTTGGGCGTCCCGCTGGGTATCTCCCTCAGCGACGCGGCGTACGACCCTCTCGTCGATCCGCTCGAGTCACCCACCGAACTCCGCGAGCTCGCCGCGCTACGTGACCTGCTGCACTGCACCCTGCCGCAGCGCGGCGAGCCCGCCCGGTCTCCTCTCGGAACGGTCTCTCAACGCCCACCCGGCCACCGTACCGATGTCCTGGCCCGCGCCGCGAGCGACGTCACTCAGGCCATCACTCGACGGCTGGCCCCGGACGCCTACCAGAGCGACCACGACCGCGCCGCCTACATCGACGCGGTGCACCGCGCGGTGACGACGATGCAGCGCGAAGTCGTGGAGATGTTGACCCGGCTGGTCGCGGGGCTCGCCGCGCTCGCGATCCCGGCGGCCGCGGTAGACCCCGCCGTCTGGGCCGGGCGCCGCATCGATCTGATCCATCAGACGCTGCGGGCCCTCTTCGACCTGTTCGGCCTGCCCGAGGGTTTCGAATTCGCCAGAGCCCTGGCAGACGAGGTGGTGACAGGCGCCGCACCGACGGGTGGCGGGTCGCGGTGGCCCCCGGAGTCGGCCGCGGCGAAAGTCGTGCGTCTGCTGCGCGAAACCCATGCCCGGGGAGCTGATGCGTTCCGGCTGCTCGTTCTCTACGCCCCGGGATGGCATACCGCCGAGGACATCCGCGATGACATCGCCTACGCGGGGGCCTCCCCGGTCGGGCCACCCGGCCGGCCCACGTCGCGGGCACATGAGGCGGAGGTACTCGGAGCCGGTGCGCGCCCGTATTTCGAGCGGTTGGTCGCGGTCGAGGCCGCGTCGGGACGAGGCGACGGGCCGCTGATGCAGACCGTGCGGCGCATCGCCGGCCTCTACCTGCCCGGCGCGTCCCACGAACCCGGTCCGCCAGGAGCACCAGGAGCACTCGAGAACGATCTACGTGTCCTGGGTGCGGAGCTCACCGCCCGCATTCCGCCGACCTGGCCGGATGGTCCCGATCCGGCGATCGCCTTCCTCCGAGCCTGCCAGCTTGGCCAGCCGAACGCGGCCCGCATCTTCGGGCTGTTGGTCCGACACGTTCCGAACTGGGACGACGCCTGGGATCTGCACGAGGTTATCCGCCGGGACGGTGCCCCGGGCCAGGAAACCGCCCATCCGGAGGAGGGGCCGTTGACGGGTCCGGAGTNGGCCAGAGCGGCGGAGAGGNACTTCCGCCGAACAGTGCGGGGATCGGAGGCAGATCACCCCTTCCCCGCCGACCTGGAACGCGTCGTGCGCCGGCTGGTGGCGCTCTACCTCCCCGACGACCCGCGGCTGCGGGCCGCGAGCGAGCTGCCCGGCTTCGTCGAGAGCCAGGTGATCGCCGCGATCGGCCGACCCGCACCGCTCAGGCGCCGCCGCCTGCTCCCGTGGCGCGCCACGACCGCCATGACCACCAGAGTCGCCGTGACCGCCGTGACGTTGTGCCTGACCCTGATGATCTTCATCACCGTGACGCGTTGATGCGGCGGCGAACAATCACCGTCTCGCGCCCCCCGATACGGGCCGTCACCGTTCATCGGAGGCATCCTTCGTGGCGCCCGCCTCTCGGCGGGGCCGCCCGGGCGTCGGCCCTACTCGGCCGCGCCCAAGTCTGGAACAATGCTCAGCACTTGTGTCAGTGTCGCGACACATACCCGGTCTCTTCTGAGTTGATGCCTTTAGGTATGAAGGAAGACGGCTGGCGACACGTCCTACAGCGTGATCGTAATTGCTACGGCGAGGACGGAGGCCATGGGTAGCCCGCTGGTACCGATCATGCTCATTGTGATGCTGCTGGTGGGTGGGCTGGTCTTCGTCATCCTCAACAACCGGCCCGTCCGGCCCGGGGAGAACCAGCGACGCTCTCGTGGCCTCGACCATCAGCGCCACCGATACGGTACGGTGCCGATCCGTGACAGCTCTGACGCCACCCCGCCCGACGGGATCGTGCCCGGCTTCGCCGAGCCGGCGCCGGTCTCCTCGGCAACCGGTGCGACGGGCAACACGGCGGACAGGTCAGCGGACAGCGCGAGCGGCGTCCCGGACGCAGGCGCGGCATGGGGAGGGGATGTGACCTCGCAGGTTTCCGTCGGCGGCGGTGAAGGCGACCGCGATCCCGACTCCACCGGCTGGACGCCACCGCCCGCCGGTCAGCCGCACCTCGGGCCCGGTGCCTTCGGTGACGAACGGGCGGATGCCACCCGCTACTACGACCCGGCGACCGGCGACTATCCCCTCCCGCCACCCGGGGAACACGCGCCGGCTCCGCGCGGCGCCGAGTCAACCCGAACGGTTGAGGACACGCCGTGGGAGAGCTCCCCCACGGCGACGACCATCCCCGTGGCTCCGCCCGCTCCCCCGAGGGGGCAGACGGGCGATCTCATGGCGATCGAGCCGGAGCAGACGACGGCCGCCGCGCTGCGACTCGCCGCCGCGGGGCGCACCCGCCGGGGCAAACGCGGCGGTCCCAACGAGGACGCGTTCGTCGTCGTCGACGGGCTGCTGGCGGTGTCGGACGGGGTCGGTGGCGAGGCTGCCGGCCAGATCGCGTCCACGCTGACGGTCACCACGGTGGCGGGTTTCCGCCCGCAGTACGCCGAGGATCCGCTCNAGGGCCTGCGCAAGGCCNTGGAACGGGCGAACTGGGTGGTCCGGACCCGGGCTCGAGAGGAGCCGGCCTGGCTCGGCATGGCCTGCACGCTGGACGTCGTCATCCTCGGGCGTCAGCAGAGCACCGGCGAGTACCTCACCGTCGCACACGTGGGCGACAGCTCGGTGTGGTTGCAGCCCGGCAAGGGACGGCCGCGGGCACTGACCACGCCGCACGCGATCCGTAACGGTCCGTTGCTCAACGCCGTCGGGCTCGCTGACGAGATCGAGGCGGACATCTTCAGCGAGCCGGTCCGCGCCGGTGACCGGGTCGTTCTCGCCAGCGACGGCATCACCAAGGTGATGAGCCCGGAACAGCTCGACGGCCTGCTGAGCGCGCTGGGGCCCGAGCCGCCCGAGCGGGCCGCGGACGCGCTCGTCGAAGCGGCCCTGCTGGCCGGTGCCCGGGACGACACCACCATCGTCGTCGCGGATCTGGTGTCCGAACCCGCCGCCCGGTGAGTTCGTCCGGACNCCCGGACACCCGGTCGTCCGGCCCGGTGTCCGGACGTCCTAGATAGACGGGCTGAGACCCGCCGACAGCCGCCCCGAGAAGTCAGGAGACGCGCTGACCGACCGGGCAGTCCAGGGCGCTGGCGCGGGTCAGGCCGTCGACGGACAGCCGGGCGGACAGGCGCACCGGTCCGGACGACTCGGTGAGAATGCCCGTCCAGCCCCCGGCCGCCCGGAAGACGCACGCCGTGCCCCCCGACAGCTGCCAGTAGGGGGTGTAGTGCACGAGCACCGTGGCGACCCCGGGCGCGTGGAAGTCGACCGCGACCGAACTCACCCCCAGTTCGGTGAGCGAGGCCGGTCCCTGCACCAGGCCCGGGGAGTCGGTGACGAGCCACACCTTCCAGTGCGCGTTCTGCCAGGCGAGATCGAGATAAGGCAGACCGGCTCGCAGCAGCCTGGCCTCGGCGACCGCGGAGGGATCCAGCTCGACGTCGGGGAGGGCGACGTAGCGGATGCCGCGGGCGAGCAGCCACTCGTGGTAGGTCTCGGCGTTCAGTGTCCCGTCGTAGAACAGCGCGTTGTACTTGCTGTCGAGCTGGCGCAGCCAGCCGCGGGCCATGGGTACGGACGGGGCGACGAAGCGCGCCTCCCAGTGGGCCCGGGTGAAGGGGATCTCCACCCGCCCGGCCGACACCGGTGCGCCGCGGTCGAGGTAGTCGAGGAGCTCGGTGTAATAGGCCTTCGACCCGGACGGATCGCCGTGGACAAGCAGCGCCCCGTGCACCGGCCCGATCTGCCAGCCGATCAGCGGGATCGCCACGACCGCGAGGACGCGGCGGCGTTCGGCGAGCAACAACGCCGCGGTAGGGCCGGCGAGCAGCGTCGCCGGTCGGGTGATGTTTCCGCCGATCTGGGTGGGCACGAAAAAGAAGACCACTGCCGCGGCCGCCCAGAGCAACAGGCCGTGCCGGATGGGCCGGATGAGCCGGGCGTGCCCGGGCACGACGAGCAGGCCGACCGCGATGAGGGTCAGCAGCGACAGGAAGGTGAGCGCGGGAAAGGGCTGGTACCCGTCCTCGGGAAACGCGAGCGCGACGATGATGCCGGATCCGGCGCCGGCGAACGGGAGCGCCCGGCGCCATCCGATCGTCGGCAGCAACGCGAGGCCGACGAGCAGCACGAAGCCGCCGGCCAACGGAGACGCCAGCGACGACAGGACCGCGCCGATCCAGGTCAGCTTCGTGTGCCGTTCCCGCGCGCCGACCAGCGCCAGAGCACCGAAGGTCATCCCGAGCGCGAACGGCATGCGGCCCACGACGAGGTTCGCCACCGTCGAGACCGCGAACCAGACGAGGACCAGATCATGCCCGGTCCGCCGGCCAGGACCGCGGAGCAACCGGGTCACGATCATCGTCGAGGCGACGCAGGAGATCGCGCCGAGCGGCTGTNCCCCGACAAGCGCACCGAGCGGGGGGAACAGCACACTGTAGCCGGGGATGGTGTGACCGCCGTACCACTGATCATCCCAGAGCACCACTCCGCCGTGCCGGAACAGCCAGACCCGGTACTCCTGGGCGGGGGTGTCCGGACCGGTGATGCCAAGACCGACGCACAGCAGGCAGAGCGCGGCGGTCAGAANCCAGGGCCAGCGGCGAACCGCCACGACGACAGCGAGAACACCCCGCACGAGCGGTCCGCGGTGCCGCGGCGGCTCGAGGGCGATGGAAGGGGTCTGGGGCAGTGTGGCCACGCGAGGCTCCGACCCGGGGTGCCCGGGCCCACCCGTCGCCGGGGCGGTCGACGCCGTCCGCCCCCCCGAGATGGCGTCAGGCGGGGAACCCGGGGTCGCGAGCGTTGTCACCCGCGACCCCCCCACACACCGACGACAGTCCATCCGCCGTCTCCGACCGGTCATCACCCGACAGCTTGCCCCGCGGGCGGCGTCAGGCCGCGCCCGTCCCGTCCGGACCGGGCAGCGGCAGGCCCCGACCGGCCGGCATCCTGGCCCCGACCAGGGTGACCCTGCTGGTCCTCGCCGGTGGCGGCGCCGCGGTCGTGGCCATGATGAGCGAGGGTCGGCTCGGTTCGCGCGATCCGCACACGACCGACCCTTCCTCCTGGTGGGGCATTCTCCCATCGGCGGCCTCGTCGGATACCGCAAGGGGCGTCCTGGCCGGCCTGGCGGCCCTGGGCATCATCACTCTGTGTCTGTGCTGGGGCGGACTTGTGCGCGCGACGATCGCCGGCCGCACCTCCCCGCGGGCCGCCCTCGCGGCGTGGATCGTCTGGAGCCTCCCGTTCGCGGTGGGCCCACCACTGTTCAGCCGGGACATCTACGCCTACGCCGCTCAGGGTGAGCTGGCGAGGCTCGGCCTGGATCCGGCGACACACGGCGTCTCCGCCCTGCTGACCGCCGAGGGCTCGGGCTCGGCGTTCGTCCGGGCCGTTGACCCCCGGTGGTGGAACACCCATGCGCCCTATGGCGGTGCCGCGGTCACCGTGGAGAAGAGCGCCGCGGCCCTCGGCGGCGGGCCGGCCGGGACGGTCGCGCTGCTCAAGATAGTCGCGATCCTCGCAACGATCGCGATGGTCGTCCTGACGCTACGGCTCGCCGGACCGGAGCCGGGCCGACGGGCCCTGGTCATGGTGCTCGTCGCGGCCAATCCGGTCGTCGTCGTGCACCTGATCGGCGGAGCCCACCTCGACGCAACGGCCGCGGCGCTGCTCGTGGCGGCGCTGGTGGTGGACCGCCGACGGCTCGCCTCGGCACCGGCGCCCGGCCCGGAGGGAAGGAGCACGCCGACGGCTCGGCAGGCCGCGCTCGGCGCCGCGGCGACGGCGCTGGTCAGCGTGGCCGGAAGCGTCAAGGCGACCGCCCTCCTCGGCGTCGCCTGGCTGGTGCTGGCGCATCTGCGGGCCGCCCGGTCGGCGCGGCGTCCGATCCGCGCCGGCGCCGTGCTGCTCGCGGCCGATGCCGCCGCGGTCGCGCTCGCCGCGGGGCTGAGCATGGTGGCTGGCGGCTTCGGCCCGACCTGGATCCACGCGTTGTCCACGTCGGGCACCCTGACCACGGGGACCGCACCGGCCTCGATTCTCGCCGCGGCGGTCGACGGGGTCGACGGCATGCTTGGTCCGGTCGGCCGCCATCCGTCCGGCGCCGAAACGCAGCGGGCGACTCGGGCCCTGTGCCTGGCCGGCGCGGCGCTGGTGGTGGCCTGGCTCGCCCTGCGCGCCTGGCGGGACCGGGACGGGTACACCGGCCGTCGGCACGACCTGATCGTGCTCGGCTACGGCGGGCTGGCGGTGGCGCTCGGCAGCCCGGTGCTCTACCCCTGGTACCTCGCGCTGTGCCTGCCGGCACTCGCGGTCGTCGTGGCCCTCGCCCGGTCAACCCCGCCGACGCCCCACCCTGGAACGGCCCGTCCCAGGACGCCGGGGATGCAACCACGCCGCATGAGGCGTCTCGGGGCGGCCGTCGAGCGGATCGTCGGGGGGGTCGGGGGGTGGACCATCGCCCTGGTGGTCGTCACGTCGGCCTGGCTGTGCCTGACGACCCTCGCGCCGCTCGCCGCGACCTGGCGGCTGCTCGGGCGCGTCGAGACGTCCCTGGCCGTCATCGGCTGCGCCGGCCTTGCGGCCGCGGGAACGGTCATCACGCTGGTCGCGATCCGGCGGCGGCACGCCACGCCCACCCGCAGACGGTGACCAGTCCGACGTTGCGGACCACCAGGACCAGGCTCATCATGATCCGTCCCTGGACGACGTCGTTGTACCGCCACGGATAGACGACCTGGGAGAGCACAACGCAGATCAGCAGCAGCGCCACCCACCGCCACGACGGTCCACCGGCCGGGACGGGGGCAGCCGGTCCACCAGCCGGGACGGTCAGGCCGCCGGAGCCGGCGGGCCGGGCCATCGCGATCCAGACCGCGACGAGCGCCATGATCCACACGAGGTACTGCGGGCTGAGCACGCGGGCGGTCACGACCACGACAAGCAGCAGCGCGAGCGTGCGCCCCACGAGCACACCGGCCCGGCCCGCGCCGTCCGCCGCCGCGGGCGGACGCGCCCACCCCCACCACCACAGGGCCGAAATGGCGATCACTACGATCTCGGTCAACGAGCATGCGGTGGCCACGCCGCGGGCCAGCGGGGTGTCGAACTGGAGCGAACCGTAGGAATAGCCGGGTGCCGTTCCATGGCCGAGCATGTGGGCGACGACGAACGGCGTCGCGGCCACCGCCTCCACCTGTAGTCCGCGGGCCTGCTGCGCGCCGAGAAACCCGAACGCGTCCCGCCACCACCCGGTGAGCGCGAACAGCGCCGCGAGCCCCCCGACGGCGCACAGGACGCCGGCGGCAAGACGCAACCAGTCCGGCGAGGGCGCCGGGAATCGACCGGTGGGCCGGCCGGGGGGCGGATCGGGGGGCGGATCGATGGACGCCGACCGACCCGGGGACCGGAGCGGCGGACGGGACAGGGCGATCAGCAGCAGGACCGGCCAGATCTTGAGCAGCGCACCCGCGGCGAGATGAAATCCCGCCCGGCCGAACCGGCCCGCGGCGAGCGCGAGCACGGCCGCGACCGCCGCCGCGGCCGGCAGCAGATCGAAACGGGCCAGCGCCACCGGTCCCAACGCGGTGAGACCCGCCACCCAGAACCCCGCCGCCGGGACCGAGCGACGCACCAGCGCGGCGGTCAGGACGGCGTCGACGGCCACCATCATCCCGACGAACACCGCTCGATAGGGCAATCCCAGATAGGCGTGAGTTACGTCGGGCAACACGAACACAACTGCCGCGCCCGGCGGATACTGCCAACGGTCGTCACCGGTGGGCATCCCCTCGCCGCGACTGAGCCCGCGGCCCCACTCCGCATAGATGTGTAGATCGCCGAGCACGCTCTGCTGCATGCCGAACGCCTGGTCGGTCACCACCAGGGTGACGAGGACGGCACGGCTGACCAGCCACCATGCCCAGAGGCGCCGGGCTGACCGGTCGGGGGTGCCGGCTCCGGGACGAGCGAGCGCGGCCGGCCGTCCGGGTGCGGACAAAGCCGGCCCCCCGGCGCGCCGCGGCACCGGGAGGCGGCTCGACGGGTCCGCGCGCACGCTCGCGACCGTACCCGCAGGTGCCTGGTGGGCGATGGCGCGCCCTGCGCGCACCTGACGGACGGCATCTCCCGTCACCTATTGTTTGCGCCATATCGAGTCACCACCGCGGCGCGCAACGGAGCGCGCCGTGGCCGGCGGACCGGGCGGCGCGTTCGGCGGCGAAGGGTGGCTCGAAACGCGCCGCGGAGGTGCCTGTGATCCTCGGATCCGGCTCAGCATGGGACACGGCCTGCGTTCAACTGGCGAACGCGGCTCGTCATCTGGGCCTTGACGACGGTATGCACGACCTGCTCCGCACGCCCCGCCGGGCGATCACCGTCAGCGTTCCGCTACAGCGCGACGACGGTCAGCTGACCGTGCTGACCGGCTATCGCGTCCAGCACAACCTCGCCCGTGGCCCGGGCAAGGGAGGGATCCGCTTCCACCCAACCACCGACCTCGACGAGGTCAAGGCGCTGGCGATGTGGATGACCTGGAAGTGCGCGCTGATGGGGATCCCCTACGGCGGGGCCAAGGGCGGCATCGCGGTGGAACCGGCGATGCTCTCCCTGCCGGAACGCGAACGCCTGACCCGGCGCTACGCCGCCGAACTCGTCCCGTTGATCGGACCGGAGAAGGACATCCCGGCACCGGATGTGGGCACCGACGAGCAGACCATGGCCTGGATCATGGATACCTACTCGGCGCACACCGGGTACACCACCACCGGTGTGGTAACCGGCAAACCGCTGTCCATCGGCGGTTNCNCCNGNCGGGNCGGGGNGNCCNGCCTGGGGGNGCAGCTTTCGGTGTTCGCCGCGCTGCGCGAGACCGGGCGCGACCCGCACGCGATGACGATCGCGGTCCAGGGCTTCGGCAAGGTGGGGGCGCTCGCGGCCCAGTACCTGCACGACGCCGGTTGCACTGTGGTCGCGGTCTCGGACGTGAAGGGCGGGATCTACAACCCGCAGGGACTCAACCCGGCCGCCCTCATCCGCCATCTCGCCGGCGGCGCGGAGACGGTCGTCGGCTACCCGGGAACCGACACGATCACCANCGACGAGCTCCTGGAGCTCGACGTCGACGTGCTCGTCCCCGCGGCGTTGGAGGGCGTCATCACGGTCGAGAACGTCGACCGGGTCCGCGCGCCGATCATCGTCGAGGGTGCCAACGGCCCGGTGACCGCCGAGGCCGACCAGGTCCTGGACGACCGGGGCGTCCTGGTGGTGCCGGACATCCTCGCCAACGGCGGCGGGGTGGCGGTCTCGTACTTCGAATGGGTGCAGGACATCCAGGCGTATTTCTGGTCCGAGGACGAGGTCAGCGACCGGCTCCGGGCGCTGATGGACCGCGCGTACCGCGAGGTCTCCCTGCTGGCCACGACCCAGAAGATCAGCATGCGCAACGCCGCGCACGTCATCGGGGTCGGCCGGGTGGCCGACGCCCACCGGACCCGGGGTCTGTATCCCTGACCGGCGGTCATGACCGCCGCGCGCGCCCCGGGCGGCGCGGCGGTCGTGCCCCTGGGGCCGGCAGCCCTGGGGCCGTCGCAGCCTGCGCGGCCGCGGCGGCGACCGCCAGCAGCGTGTCGTGATCGTCCGCCGGGACGGACCGGTTGCGGCGCCGATGCCCGCACCGCTCGCAGACGTGCGTGATGACCAGATCGTGCGTACGGCTCTCCACCGCGACCGGCCGCATCACAGCGCCGCACCGCGCCGCCCGGTCGCCGGGGTTGACGTCGACGTGCCGCGACGACAGACAGGACGGGCAGTGGTTGGTGTACCCGTCACCACGCACGGCCGTCGCGCAGACCAGGCAGACGAAGTCCTCGGTGGTGCGGGTGAAGCGCCGGCTCACCGGCCAAGGGTAGGCCACCACACGGCGTGCCCCGCCTGCCCGGAAGTCAATCAGCGCCAACGGTAGCCAATCGGGGCCCTCGGAGCTGGCCGGAACTCGGAGCTGGCCGGAACCGGGTGGGGGCCTCCCGCGAACATCTCATCGTATCCGCGCCGGGCGGCCGGGCCGTGGGCGGGACGTGTGTCGCCGGAGACGCCGAAGATGTCGGACCCACGGGGTGAAATAGTGGGCGGCGCACCATACCGGGCGTGGTACGTCGGCGCACCATCGCGCCCATCGTCCCGGATGCGTCCCGAGGAGGTCCCGCTGTGGAGGCAGCACATCCTCTGCCGCCCGAGAGACTGCCGCCCGAGAAACCGGCGCCCGAGAAACCGGCGCGGGCGGACGTCCCGCCGAACGAACTGTCCGATCGCGATCGTCGCATGTTGCGCTTCGAGCAGGGTTGGTGGCGTCACCCGGGAGCCAAGGAGGAGGCGATCCGGGTCGAGTTCGGACTGTCATCAACACGCTACTACCAGTTGTTGAACCGGCTGATCGATTCGGAAGCCGCGCTGATAGCCGATCCGATGCTGGTCCGCCGGCTGCGCCGGCTGCGGGAGCAACGCCGGGCGGCCCGATCCGGCCGACATGACCGGGCCGAGAGGTAAGACCACGCATGACACATGCCACGAACGCACCGCAGCGGCGTCCCCACCGGTGGCGCCCGGACCGGCTCCACACCCTCGGCGCGGGCGTCGTCGCGGTTCTCGCCGTACTCGCGGGCATCCTGGTGGTCAATCTGCTGAACGGCTCGTCCAACACGGACGGCTCCACCACCCAGGTCGCGGCCCCGACGCGCTCGGCGCGGCCGGGCACGGACCAAGCCGGCGGCGGCCGGACCACTCCGGCCCCGCCGCCGCACCGCGCGGCGGCCCCGGCCCCCGGCCCGAGGGCCACGAAGACGGCGCCGGCGTCCCCGAAACCGACGCCGGCGCCGTCCGCGTCCACCGCGACGAAGCCGCCGGCCCCGCCGGGACCAAAGGCCACAGCCCCGGTGGTCGTCCTGAACAACTCGCGGATCGCCGGACTCGCCGAGGTGGCCGCCAAGCAGGTCGAGTCGGCCGGGTTCCGGGTCGAGCGGGTGGGCAACTACCAGTCGATCTACAACGTCCCGGTGACGACGGTCTTCTACGACGACGCCGACGCCGACGCCGCCCGCGCCCTGAAGGAGGCGATGCCGGGCATCGAGAGCATCGTGCCCCGGTCGAAGACCAGAATCGTCTCCACCGACACACTGATCCTGGTGATCACCCGCGACTTCCCCGCCCATCCGGAAAAATGATCACTTGACCGCCGCGCCGCGCTCCTCACCGGCGCCCGACCACCTCGACCCGTGACCGAGGAAGGCCCAGTGACCGAATCCGCGCCGAACAGCCCNCCCGCCCCCCGCACACCCGCCGGGGGCGCTGGACTCGCCGCCCTGCTCACCGCGCCCGAACGCGCCCTGATCGCCCTCGACTACGACGGCACCCTCGCGCCGATCGTCCCGCGGCCGTCGGACGCCGTCCCGGCGCCGGGGGCGATGGATGCGCTGCGCCGGATCTCCCATGAGATCGGCACCCTCGCCATCATCACCGGACGGCCGGTGGACTCTCTGCTGAAACTGACCGGGCTGGAGAAGATCCCCGACTTCGGGAACCTGATCATCCTTGGCCAGTACGGACTGCAACGCTGGGACTCGGGCAGCCGCGCGATCAGCAGTCCCGAGCCGCTGCCCGGTGTCGCCGCGGTCCGCGCGGCGCTGCCCGAACTGCTCCGCGACGCCCCGGTCGGCACCGCCGTCGAGGACAAGCACCAGGCGCTGGTGGTACACGTGCGGCGCACCGCCGATCCGGACTCGGCGCTCGCCGCGCTCACGCCGGCGTTGACGGCCCTCGCCGAAGACCATGGGATGGAGGCGGCACCGGGCAAGCGAGTGCTGGAGCTGCGTCCGCCCGGGCACGACAAGGGCGGTGCGCTGCGCAGGCTCATCGCGGCCTGCCAGGCGCGCTCGGTGCTGGTCGCCGGGGACGACTACGGCGATCTGCCGGCATTCGAGGCCGTCGACGAGCTACGGGCGGGCGGGCTGCCCGGTATCACCGTGTGCAGCGACAGCCCGGAGGTCCCGGACGTGATCCGCGAACGCGCCGACCTGGTCGTGGGCGGGCCCCCCGGGATGGTCGCCCTGCTGGAGGTGCTGGTCGAGCGGCTCAGCGGCTGACCGCCCGCGCCCTGTTCGCTCATCCCCGCAGGGCGCGCTCAGCCCGCCCGGGGCTCATCCCACCCGCATCAGCCGGTTCGTGTCCGGCGGGTGGTCGTCCTCCCGCAGGCGGATCCACGCCGTCAGGGTGGGCTCGGCGCCACCGCCGTACGGCCGGTTCGGGCCGACCAGCATCTCAATGCCGACGACCCGCCGGTGCGTGTTCGTCAGCGCCACCAACTCGATGATTCATTACTGTACGTGATCTCTCTGGATGGAAAACCTGAGCCAGGGGCATTTCCGTGAGACATCTGTCGCCGATTCGTGAGCCTCCGCCGCCCAAAAATACGATCTTGATGGACCGGCGTACAGGGCTGAGCGGATGGCCTACTCTCCGCAGTGTGCGTCGGATGCCGGGAGCCGAGGAAGACACCCTGCCGCGGCTGTGGCCGACCGGCACCGCGCGGGTGCTGGTCGCCTCCAACCGGGGGCCGGTGGCGTTCGCCGTCGGGGACGACGGGAGGCTGCGAATCCGGCGGGGCGCCGGCGGCCTCGTCAGTGGCCTCAGCCGGGTGGCGGCCGACAACGGTGACGGTCCGATGGCGTGGGTGTGTGCCGCCCTCAGTGACGCCGATCGCCGGGCGGCGCGTTCCGCGCCTGCCGGCCGCCTCGATCTCGCCGGCCACGACACCGACGGCACCGCCGTCCGGATGCTCGACGTCGACCAGGTCGTTTTCGACCGCGCTTACAACGCGGTCGCGAACCGCACGCTCTGGTTCATCCACCACCTGCTCTACGCGCCGGCGTCGCAGCCGGTCTTCGGCCCGGCGTTCCGCCGCGACTGGCAGGCGTACGAGACCTACAACGAGATGTTCGCCCAGGCTCTCGCGCACGAGGCCGCCCCGGGCGCCTCGGTGCTGATCCAGGACTACCACCTGACCCTGGTCGCGGCCCGGCTGCGGGCGCTGCGGGCGGATCTGCGGATCGCCCACTTCAGCCACACTCCCTGGGCACCGCCGGAGTACTTCCGGATTCTCCCGGACGACGTCAGCGAACAGATCCTGCGCGGCATGCTCGGCGCCGACCGGCTCGGGTTCCTCACCGACGCCTGGGCCGACGCGTTCCAGGAATGCTGCCGCGACCTCCTCGGACTGCGGATCGACCGGCGGGCGGTGACCATCGGGACGGCCGGGTCGGGACGGGGAGCCGGGTCGGGACGGGAGGCCGGGCGGCACCGAACGGTGCGGATCGGGGTGCATCCGCTCGGCGTCAGCGCGGACGAGCTGCTTGGCCGGGCCGCCGCCACCGACGTGGCCGCCCGGGCCGCCGAGCTGGTCGACTTGGCCGGCGGGCGGCGGCTCATCGTCCGGGTCGACCGCACCGAGCTGTCCAAGAACATCGTCCGCGGTCTCGACGCCTACCGGGAGCTGCTGCGCACCCGTCCGGAATGGCGCGGCAAGGTGATGCACCTGGTCTGCGCCTACCCGTCACGGCACGATCTGCCGGAGTACCGGGAGTACACCGCCGCGGTGCAGCGCCTGGCCGCGGAGATCGAGGACGAGTTCGCCACGGACACCTGGCTGCCGCTGCGGCTGGAGATCACCGACGACTACCCCCGGTCGATCGCGGCCCTCTCGCTCGCGGAGGTGCTCGTCGTCAACCCGATCCGGGACGGCATGAACCTCGTCGCCAAGGAGGGGCCGATCGTCTCGACCAGGGATGCCGTCCTCGTGCTCTCCCGGGAGGCCGGAGCCTGCGCGGAGATGGGCACGGCGGCGCTGGTCGTCAACCCGTTCGACATCCAGGCGACCGCGCGGGCCCTGCACGCCGCCCTGACGATGCCCGCCCCCGAACGGCGTCGGCGCGCCGAGGAGCTGGCCGCCGTCGCCGGGCGGCTACCGCCCCAGCGCTGGTTCGCTGACCAACTGCACGCCCTCGCCGCCGANCGGTGACCGTCCGGTCTGCCCTGCCGGGGCCGAACGTCGACGCGCGGACCGCGTTCAGACGGCGGCGTTCAGACGGCGGCGGCCGCTCGCACCGCGCTGGCCCAGCCGGCGCCGACCGGGCCCGCCTCGACCGTGACGTTGTCGTACCGCGTCAGCAGGGCGGCGATGTCCGGGTGCCGCACCGCGTTCGCGACCAGGTGCATCCGCCCGACATGGGGAGCCATGGCCAGGTCGCTGGCGGAATCGCCGATGGCGATCGCCTCGGCCGGTGACACCCCGCGCCGCTTGAGGTCGTAGGCGACCGCGTCCCCCTTACCCACACCGTCCGGGACCAGATGGTAGACGTGCGGATTCACCCCAAGATCAGGCATGTGGACCGGCGAGATCAGCCCGTTGTCACGCATGCTCAACCAGGAGAATCCGGTCTCGGTGAGCCAGCCGTCGACCTCCGACACGTCGATCTTCCCGCGAAGCATGACGTCGACCTCCCGGCCGGAGTGCCAGGGGGTGTGCAGCTCCAGCCGCCCGGGGTAGCGCTCGACCATCCGGTCGAGCAGGTACTCCGGTACCTGGTCGAAGTCGGGCGGCATCGCGCCGCGCAGGATCTCGCTGTCGCGCCCCTCGTTCCAGCCGACGATCGCGCCGAGCTCCCCGATGAACCCGTCCGCACCGAAGATCGCCGCGGCCTCGAGAAGCTGCGGACGGGTACGCCCGCTGACCAGAACCAGCGCAATGCCGGCGTCGTGCAGCTCGGCGAGCGCGCGAGCCGGCTCCAGCGTGATCGCTCCCCCCTCCGCCCGGAAGAAACAACCCTTGGGACCGACCATCGTGCCGTCAAGATCGGTATAGACGACGCGGATACTCACTGTTACAGACTCCCTGGCTCTGGCATGATCGGGTCGATCTCCGGGCATGGGGGCACGCGCGGCCGGTAGGAGCGGGCAGGCCCCGCCCGCACCGGTGGGACCACACCGAGAAACCTCCGACCGACCCATATCATGTCCACAACCAGAGGCAACACCGGTGCACGACCACCCGCGCACGGTCTACAGTACGGACAGACAACTTCATCTGGCTCATCCAGAGGGGCAGAGGGAACGGCCCAGCGAAGCCCCGGCAACCACCCGCATCCCGTGCGCGGCAGGTGCTAATTCCGGCCTGGTGGCAGACTGCCCCGGGAAAGATGAGGAGCTTCTTCATGACACTCGCGCCCGAGCGTGCCACCAGTCCCACCCTCGAGGTCGCGAACCCCGCGGTCTCGCTGTCCTGTCGGCACTGCGGCGCCACCTACCCGCTGTCCCCTACGCATGTGTGCGTGGAATGCTTCGCTCCTCTGGAAATCGCCTACGACCCGGACCTGCTGGCTCGTGTGACCCGAGAGTCCATCGAACGTGGTCCGGCGAACCTGTGGCGTTACGTCGGGCTGCTGCCCGCCGGGCATGACCCGGCGCGGCGGGTCTCCCTCGGGGCCGGCTGGACGCCACTGCGCCCGGCCCCGAGGCTCGCCGCGGAGCTGGGGATGAAGACGCTCTATATCAAGGACGACAGCGCCAACCCCACCCACTCCTTCAAGGACCGGGTCGTCTCCGTGGCGCTCACCGCCGCCCGTGAGCTGGGCTTCACCACGGTCGCCTGCGCCTCGACGGGCAACCTCGCGCAGTCGGTGGCGGCGCACGCGGCCGGTGCCGGGCTGCGCTCGGTGGTGCTCGTACCGCACGACCTCGAGGCTGGCAAGACGGTCTCCACCGGGGTGTACGGCGGGACGCTGGTCGCCATCCAGGGCAACTACGACGACGTGAACCGGTTGTGCAGCGAGCTGGCCGGAGAGTACGAATGGGCGTTCGTCAACGTCAACGTCCGCCCCTTCTACGCCGAGGGATCCAAGACGCTCGGCTACGAGGTCGCCGAGCAGCTCGGCTGGCGGCTGCCCGAGCAGGTCGTCGTGCCGATCGCCTCCGGTTCACTGCTAACAAAGATCGACAAGGCCTTCGGTGAGCTCGGCCGGCTCGGCCTGGTCGAGCCGACGCCGTACAGGGTGTTCGGTGCGCAGGCGGCCGGCTGCAACCCGGTGGCCGCCGCGTTCGCCCGCGGCGTCGAGACGGTCGCCCCGGTCCGGCCCGCCACAATCGCCAAGTCGCTGTCGATCGGCAACCCGGCCGACGGCCCCTACGCCCTCGACGTGGCTCGGCGGACCGGCGGGGNTATCACGGACGTGACCGACGAGGAGATCATCGACGGGATCCGGCTGCTCGCCCGCGCCGAGGGCGTCTTCGGCGAGACGGCCGGTGGCGTCACCGTGGCCACCCTGCGCAGGCTGCTGCGCGAGGGGCTGCTCGACCCGGCCGCCGAAACCGTCCTTTACAACACCGGCGATGGGCTGAAGACGCTCGACCCCCTCGTCGAGACGGGCGGACCGACCGCGACGATCAAGCCGTCGCTGCGCGCCTTCGAGGCCGCCGGCCTCGGCGACGACTGACTCGGGCCCGGCACGGCACAGCGCATTCGACGAACTTCGTGGACCACGCCGGACCAACGGAAGGGCCGCGGACGACGGCGGGGTGCCGCGGGGGATCGGCGTCGGGCACGCGGAACCATGGGCCAGCTTGCACTCACCCAGGCCGAGTGCTAAACAAGACCTGGCACTCTCGCCTAGGGAGTGCCAAGGCTGAAACGGCGAGGCTGCCCGATCCGCGCTGTGTCCGAGGTGCATCACCCGGGTCCGGAGCAGGCGGGAGCCGTCCGTCGCGGGCGTCGTTAGGGCCAGGCCATCGAACCTGCCATCCCACTGGGAGGACCCAGAAACCATGCCGAAGATCATTGCCTTCGACGAGGAGGCTCGGCGCGGCCTGGAGCGCGGCATGAACCAGCTGGCCGATGCGGTCAAGGTCACGCTCGGGCCGAAGGGCCGCAACGTCGTGCTGGAGAAGAAGTGGGGCGTCCCCACGATCACCAACGATGGTGTGAGCATCGCCAAGGAGATCGAGCTCGAGGACCCGTACGAGAAGATCGGCGCGGAACTCGTCAAGGAAGTCGCGAAGAAGACCAACGACGTCGCGGGTGACGGCACCACCACCGCCACCATCCTGGCCCAGGCCCTGGTGCGCGAGGGTCTGCGCAACGTGGCCGCCGGCGCCAACCCCCTCGGGCTGAAGAAGGGCATCGAGGTCGCGGTCGAGCGCGTCTCCGAGGAGCTGTCCAAGCAGGCCAAGGAGGTCGAGACCAAGGAGCAGATCGCCTCCACGGCGTCCATCTCCGCGGGTGACTCGGCCATCGGCGGCCTCATCGCCGAGGCGCTCGACAAGGTCGGCAAGGAAGGCGTCGTCACCGTCGAGGAGAGCAACACCTTCGGCCTCGAGCTCGAGCTCACCGAGGGTATGCGCTTCGACAAGGGCTACATCTCGCCGTACTTCGTCACGGACGCGGACCGTCAGGAAGCCGTCCTGGACGACCCGTACATCCTGATCGTCAACAGCAAGATCTCCGCGGTCAAGGACCTGCTCCCGCTGCTGGAGAAGGTCATGCAGACCGGTAAGCCGCTGGCGATCATCGCCGAAGATGTCGAGGGCGAGGCGCTGGCCACCCTGGTCGTCAACAAGATCCGCGGCACCTTCAAGAGCGCCGCGGTGAAGGCCCCCGGCTTCGGTGACCGCCGCAAGGCGATCCTGGGCGACATCGCCATCCTGACCGGTGGTCAGGTCATCTCCGAGGACGTCGGCCTCAAGCTCGAGAGCACCTCGCTCGACCTGCTCGGCCGTGCCCGGAAGATTGTCGTTACCAAGGACGAGACGACCGTCGTCGAGGGTGCCGGCGACCCCGACCAGATCGCCGGTCGGGTCAGCCAGATCCGCAACGAGATCGAGAAGTCGGACTCGGACTACGACCGCGAGAAGCTCCAGGAGCGGCTCGCGAAGCTGGCTGGCGGCGTCGCCGTCATCAAGGTCGGCGCGGCCACCGAGGTCGAGCTCAAGGAGAAGAAGCACCGCATCGAGGACGCGGTGTCCAACGCGAAGGCCGCTGTCGAGGAGGGCATCGTCGCCGGTGGCGGCGTCGCGCTGCTCCAGGCGTCGATCACTGCCTTCGAGAAGTTGGACCTGTCCGGCGACGAGGCGACCGGTGCCAACATCGTCCGGCTCGCGCTCGAGGCGCCCATCAAGCAGATCGCCTTCAACAGCGGTCTCGAGGGCGGCGTCGTGGTCGAGAAGGTCCGCAACCTGCCGACCGGCCACGGCCTGAACGCGGCCACCGGCGAGTACGTCGACCTGATCGGCACCGGCATCATCGACCCGGCCAAGGTCACCCGCTCCGCCCTGCAGAACGCCGCGTCGATCGCCGGCCTGTTCCTCACCACCGAGGCCGTCATCGCCGACAAGCCGGAGAAGAACCCGGCCCCGGCAGTCCCGGGCGGCGGCGGCGACATGGACTTCTAGTCCAGCTCGTCACCCGCTGTACCCTGCACCACCGTCTGGACGAGGGCGGCTCCGGTTCTCCCGGGGCCGCCCTCGTGCGTTCGCCCGTGCATCACGGCCGAAGGCTCCGTGCGGGGAAAGGCTTGCCCCCGCGGACGGGAGGTTCCGCGGGGGCAAGCTCTCTGGCGTGGGAGCCGGGCGCCACTCGGGACGGAGCGAACGCCGGAAGGCACTCCCAAAGACGATCTTTCCAAGAACGCTCTTCTCGGCCGCCATCGACGGCGACCAAATTATCATCGGGTAATCCAAGAGACAAGAGCTTTATATCACTCCTTTTGAACAATTCGAAGGTCGTCTTCGTTAGACTTCGACCTTTTGTCGCGACACGGACAATTAACGCATGCCAGCTTTAGACAGCGGCCACGGCAACAGGCACGATAGCCATCGTGGTTCAGGCCCCCGCACAGCNGCGCTCCCATCGCCCCTCGATGACCGTTCCCACCCCCCCGGTCACCGTGGAAGATCTCGACACGGGCGGGCATGACGACGCTCGGTTCGAACTCCTGGACGGCTTGTGCGTCCTGCGACCATGGCCGACACCGCTGCGGGCCCGCGTCACGGCGCGCCTGGTCCGGATCCTGGCGGACACGGCCACCTCCGGAGCTCATATCCTGCCGGCCGGGATCGGGGTGGAGCTGTCCCCCCGCAGTCTGCTCGTGCCGGACGTCGTGGTGGCGGCGGCGAGTGGTGACACCGGCCGTCGGTTCCGGGACACCCCGTCCCTCGTCATCGAAGTGGCCGACGCCAGCACCCGGCGCTACAACCGCACCCTCAAACTCGATCTCTACCGGCAACGCGGCGTGCCGTCCTGCTGGCTGATCGACCCGGACACCGCCACCATCGAGGCGTACGACCTGGTCGCCGACGCGTACCTCGCCACCCGCACGGTCAGCGGGAAGGAGACCTTCACCGCCACCCAGCCCTTTCCGGTGGCGATCCAGCCGGCCGAGCTGATCGACCCGCCCGACTCGGAGTGATGGCGCGACGCCGACCGCTACCCCGGGAAGCCCGCCGAAGGCCCGTGCGGGGCTAGCAGACGTCGTCGGCGTCGACGATGGTGTAGGCGTAGCCCTGCTCGGCGAGGAATCGCTGGCGGTGCGCCGCGTACTCCTGGTCAAGGGTGTCGCGGGCCACCACCGTGTAGAAGTGCGCCGTGCGGCCGTCGGCCTTGGGCCGCAGCACCCGACCGAGCCGCTGGGCCTCCTCCTGGCGGGAACCGAACGTGCCCGAGACCTGCACGGCCACCCCGGCCTCCGGCAGGTCGATGGAGACATTCGCGACCTTGGAAACGACCAGTGTGGTGATCTCCCCGGTCCGGAACGCCTCGAACAGTCGCTCCCGCTCCCGGTTACGGGTGGAACCCTGGATGACCGGGGCGTCCAACAGTTCCCCGAGCTCGTCGAGCTGGTCGAGATACGCGCCGATCACCAGCACCCGGTCATCGGAGTGCTGGCGGACGAGACGCTCCACCACCGCCCGCTTGCTGCGGGCGGTGGCACACATCCGGTACCGCTCCTCCGGCTCGGCGACGGCGTAGGCCATCCGCTCGTCCTCGGTGAGCGTGACGCGCACCTCGGTGCACTGCGCCGGCGCGATCCAGCCCTGTGCCTCGATCTCCCGCCACGGGGCGTCATACCGCTTCGGCCCGATCAACGAGAAGACGTCGCCCTCCCGGCCGTCCTCCCGGACGAGGGTCGCGGTCAGGCCGAGCCGACGACGGGACTGGATGTCGGCGGTCATCCGGNAGACCGGCGCCGGGAGCAGATGCACCTCGTCGTAGACGATCAGACCCCAGTCCCGGGCCCCGAACAACTCCAGGTGCAGGTATTCGCCCTTACGCCGGGCCGTCATCACCTGGTAGGTGGCGATGGTGACCGGCCGGATCTCCTTGCGCTCCCCGGAGTACTCGCCGATCTCCTCCTCGGTCAGCGAGGTGCGGCGCAGCAGCTCGTGCCGCCACTGCCGGCCGGCGACCGTGTTCGTAACCAGGATCAGCGTGGTCGCCCCGGCCTGGGCCATGGCCGCGGCGCCGACGATGGTCTTCCCGGCGCCCGCAGGCAGCACGACGACCCCCGACCCGCCCTCCCAGAACCCGGCTACCGCGCCCTTCTGGTAGTCGCGCAGCTCCCAGCCGTCCTGGCGCAGGTCGATCCGGTGCGCCTCGCCGTCGACGTAGCCGGCGAGATCCTCCGCCGGCCACCCGAGTTTGAGCAGCACCTGCTTGAGCCGGCCGCGCTCGGAGGGGTGCACGGCGATCGTGTCGTCGTCGATGCGGGAGCCGAGCATCGGCACGACCTTCTTGGCCCGGGCCACCTCGACGAGCACCACCCGGTCGAGAGCACGCAACACCAACCCGTGGGCCGGGTCATTTTCCAGGCGCAGCCGACCGTAGCGATCCATCGTGTCGGCGATGTCGACGAGCAGGGCGTGCGGCACGGCGTAACGGGAGAAGCGAACCAGCGCATCGACAACCTGCTCGGCGTCATGACCGGCGGCCCGGGCGTTCCACAGCGCCAGCGGCGTCACCCGATAGGTGTGCACGTGCTCCGGAGACCGTTCGAGCTCGGCGAACGGAGCGATGGCCGACCGCGCCTCGACAGCACTGGGATGCTCGACCTCGAGCAGCAACGTCTTGTCCGACTGGACGATCAACGGGCCGTCCGTCACCCGCCACCGCCCTTTCCGTCCGCCGTAGGTTCCGCCGTGGGTATCGACCCATCAGTGAACCACCAACACGAGCCGCCCTGCACCGATCGGTGCGGTGCGGGCCACCGGCGTAGCACCGGCACGATCACACCGGCGGCGCGCTGCTCGTTCACCGGCGCCCTTCGACGGTACAGCCGACCACCGACACGGTAACCAGAGGGGCCGAAGCCCGACCGAAACCACCGCGGGTCCCGCGGGCAAGCGGGCACACCGGTACCGGTACAGGTACCGGCCCACCGGCCCACCGGCCCGCCCGGCTCATGGCGGATCGGCGAGATCCTCCGCGGCGGCCGACCAGTCCGCCGCCACCGGCGGTCCGCCGAACGCGTCGTCGATGTCAGCGACGCCGGTCACCCGGTGCAGGACGAAACGACGCGGGCCGGCGCTGAGTTCGTCCCACGCGGTGAGCCAGCCGCCCTCGACGACGGTGGGCCGCACGATCCGGTCGCTCGGCGCACCCTGCTGGTCAACGTAGCCCAGCAGCACCCGGCGCCGGTCCCGGACGGCTCCCTGCAGCAGCACCAGGATCAACGGCGCGGACCGGGTGAGCCCGACCTCGATGCCGGGAACCTCGCCGGCCGCCCGGACCGCCCGCGCGCTGTCGTCGCCCCGGCGGACCAGCCGGACCACGTCGCGCAGCTGGTTGATCCGGGTGTCGGCCACGTCGACCGACGCCGCGCGGGGACGCGCCGGCGTCCGATGGGCGGCGGGCCGGCGCAGCACCACCCGCCCGTCCGGGGCCTCCGCGACCGGGGCGAACCCGGCGTTGCGCAGGCCGGCGAGCATCTCCGCGGTCGGCAGTGGGGAGATGACGATCGTCGGCGCGATCCGGCGCAGCCCCAACGCCTGGGTACGCCGGTTGGCGACCACCTCGGCGAGCAGCGCCGTGTCCTCGCAGCGCAGGTAGCTCGCGGCGGGACCGGCCCGCAACCGGCCGTGCCGCCGGGCGGTGTCGTCGATCAGATAGGTGAGGGCCTGCGGCNCCCCGCCTCGACCGAGACGGACGAGCATCGCGTGGATGTCCTCCGCTACCAGGCCCGAGTCCAGGCCGCGACGCAGCGAGGCCTCGGAGAACCGATAGACGGTGGCCGCGCCCGCGGACTCGACATCCGCCATCCGCGCCAGCTCCGCAGCCACCCGGGGTACCAGCGGGCCCGGGGCAACCGCGGTGAGATCCCCCTGCAGCAGCAGCTCCTCGACCGGCTCGGGCAGCAGCGGCGCAAGCGCGTCGGCGAGCCTGACGCACAGCCCTGGATCACCAGCCGCCGATCGGCTCGGCACGCCCACGTTCCGCGTCGGATCGGCGTTCTCCGCGTCGAGCTGGGCGGCGAGTAACCGACCGACCGTGCTCGGCGCGCCCCGGCCGGTCAGCCCGAGCAGCTCGGCCTCGACGATCGTTCCGTCGATCATCCCGGCGAGCAGCATTCCGCCGCGCCGGGGCGCTCGCCAGGTCAGCAGGGCACGCAACGACTCCGCGGTCGGCACCACCCCTGCGGGCGCCGCGGCCAGCGCCCGCAGGACCTGGGCACGCAGGTCCTGCACGGCCGGCCGCCGCACGTCCAGCGACAGGGGAGCGATCTGCCGGCCCCGTTCGTCCCGCTCGCCGACCAGCCAGGCGGCGGTCGGCGAGCGCAGCCAGCCCTCGACCAGTACGGCCCACCGGGCCGCCACCAGGTCGGTGCCCCAGCGGTCGTAGGCCGTGGTCGGCACGTACTGGACGTCAACCCCCGCGGTCGCGTCAACCAGGCCGGCCGCCGCGGCCAGCTCCACCACGAAGGCCGCGGTCCGCTCGTCAACGTCGAGCAGTTTCGCGGCGGCCCGCAGGTCCCGCACGCTCAACCCGCCGGTGCGCAGCGGAGTGACCGGGCTCGCGCCCCAAGCGTCCAGCAGGGTGGTGACCCACCGGACGAGGGTGTCCGCCGCCAGGGCCGCCACGGCGTCAACCGCCGCCACCCCGACGACCTCTCCCTCGACGGCGGGCGGATGCGGGTGCAGGACCCCGGCCGGATGCTCGCCGCGCACGACCAGCCCAACCTCGCGCGGCAGCTCGACGGTCTCCTCGTCCAATCCGACGAGCAGGCCGCGGGCGAGTAGTTCCTCCACCGGGGTTCGGGCCGCGGACACCCCCAGCAACCGGCCCGCCTCCGTGGTGGCGCCGAGCGCCGGACCCGCGGCCAGCCGGTCCAGCAGCTGCCGCGCCCGGGAGGAGCAGGTCTCGATCCACTCCCGCACCCGATCCGCGTCCGCGAAGGCGTCGCTCAACGCGTCGATCATCGCTTCCCGGACGGCGACCCCGGTCGTCGTCTCGTCGACCGCGCCCCGGGGCACCGGCAGGCCGGCCGCGGTCAGGAGCCGGGCGAGCTGGGACTGCCGGTACGTCGTCAGGCAGGCTCGCACGGGACGGCCGAGCCCCAGCGGGCGCACGCCGAGGAGGTCGACGACCATCCCGGTGACCCGCAGCTCGGCATCGTCGCCCCAGATGAGCCCGAGGTCACGAAGCCGGCCCACCGGCTCGGACACCTCCGAATGCCCGCAGAACCTTGTCAGCTCCGCCAGGGACACCGGCCGGGGAAGGATCGTCAACGCCTCCAGGAGCTCGCAGGCGCCCGTGTCGAGACGTTCCAACGCGCGGGCCACGCTGACCCGGATCTCCAGGCGGGCCGCAAGCACCTCGAAGTCCGGTGGGGGCGGCGTCGCCAGGTCCGGCCGTAGGAGGAAGAGCCGGGTCAACGCCTGATCCGGAAGCGCACGCAACCAGTCCACAAGGGTCACGGGCGCTGTCCTGAGGCCTCGGCGGCCGGCATCGACACCCTCACGACGGTAGCTGGCGCGACGCCAGGCCGACAGGGCGCCGTCGCTCAGCCGGGCCGTGCCGCGTCACCTGGGCGGATGCCGGATTCGCAACCGCGGCGGACACCGGCACCGCGGCGACGGGTGATGGCCCCGCGCGGCAGGTCGTCGTGCCGTCCAGCCGCTCCACCGCCGATCCCGACCCGGGCCGTCCCCACCTGATCGAGCACCCATCCGCAGCTGGTGTCCCACCGCAGTACCGCGATCGCCGGATCGGTACCGCCCAGCGGAGACAACACCGCAAACGCCCAGTCGGGTGCGCCGGTCGAGGTGCGGATGCCGGTGATGCGCAGACCATCCGGCGACACCCTGGACACCAGCGGGCTGTCGAAGACCGCCGCCGTGATCGCGGCGGCCTCGGCCTCGGTGGGCAGCCGGCCGGGTCCGTCGGAGGCGTCCGGGAGCTGCCCGGCCCGGCCGTTGCCGGCATGGCCCTGCCCGGCCCGGTCCTGGCCCACCCGCCCCTGGCCGCCACTGTTCACGGTCAGGGGTGCCGCAGGAGAAGGTGCGGGTCTTGGACGCACGTGGCCTCCCTGGATGCTTTGGCAGGCCAGGACGCGCGCTCGGCCGAACATCGGCGACCAGGATGCCCGAGACGGGCCTCTTCGCGGCGAGGTCGACGGAATGCGACAGACCTACCGATACCGATTTCACACGCCCGGGGCCATCGGATGCAAGAGGATTCGGCAAACTGGGCGCAACCAATTTCGCCGGGACCGCTTCTCCTGCTCCGCCGGCCCGGATGGTCCGCGTGGCCGAGGATCCACAGGTTACCTGGACATTGCTTCGATCATACTCAATGGAGACCATAAAGCGACAAGTACGGCAACGGTGACAACAATCGCTCTCTGGTCGACAAACCTCTGCGTTGTATGCCATCTTTGCGAACTTTTTACGGGCCTGAGCCGCGAAGCCCAATCTCCGCCGACGGCGCCGGTCCAAGCCCTAACGACGCCGGTCGAACTGATCCACGAGGAAGGACAGATGGTTCACCCGTCCCCAGTCCGCGACCCGGGACATCGTCCCGGCGTCACCGGGCAGGGCCAGTGTCCGGCCGAGCGAGACGCCGACGACGAGGACCGCCGCGAGCACCGCCGCCTGAATCGCGCTGAGTACCGGGTTACGCGGCTGGCGGCCCCCTCCAGCCGGGACTCGGGTACCGGCTCGGGTACGGGCTCGGCTACCGGCCACGCGGCCGTGCGGGCGGGCCGGCTCCGAGACGGCGGCAGCGTCGCCGGCATCCGGCCCGTCGACTTCAGGACTCCCCCGCCGACCCTGTCCCGGCGGGTCCGCTCGTGGCCGGCCGGAGGCAGCGCCCGGTGACATCCGATCCGGGGCGCGCCGGGGTTCCCCGGCGGTCCGTGGGCCGTCGTCCCTGATCGCGTGCTGGTACCCGGTGAAGCTGACCTCGTCCAGTAGCCCGGAACCCGGCCGAAGTCCGGAACCCGGCCGACCGCCGCCCCGGGAGAAGCCGTCCGGGTCCGGAGGAGATCCCCGGTCCAGCCCGGACGGCGCGCGCGGGTCCGGGGGAGACGAGGAATACGCGGGTCGGTGCCGGGGGGCATCGNCCCCACCCGGCGGGGAGACACCCGCGCCGCGTGGGTCGGGCCAACCGCCGCGATGGTCGGATCGCTGCGCCGGCTCGGATCGCTGCGCCGGCTCGGGCCGCTCCCCGGGCGGGACCGGCCCGCCCGGGGGCCGCCAAGCCGAGGCCGGCCGATCAACCTGCGCTGGCGTCACTGTATGAGATTGTACGATATCGTACGGTGTTGGATTGTCACCGTACGCCGGTCCGTCGAACGTCGGCGCGGCGGCTCGCGGCGAGTGGCGGGGCTCGGGCCTCCTGGCGGATCTCGTCGCCAGCGTGCTGAACGCGACGATCCGGCCCTCGGACGGCTGGCGGCGCCGGGGCGCGGCGGTTCCCTCAGCTGCCGGACCCGACCGGGGAGCGGCCCGAGCCGCGTTGGCAGGGAGATCACGCACGGGGTCCGAGAAGTTCCGCGCCGGGTCGCGAACCGGACCGGCGGGTGGGCCGGGATCGGCGCCATCGCCCACCCGACCATGGTCCACCCGACCATGGTTCAGTCGCGGCTGCGCGCGCGTGCCACCGTGCGAGTTCCTGCCCTCAGCGACCATCACCCGCCCCTTCCCACCCCCGGCGCCTGGGCGCCACGTCACCGCACCATCCACCGACGACGCGAACAACGCCGACAATCACCACCCTACGGAGGTGGCCCAGGACAACCCCGACACCGACCACGGTCATATATCGCAATCTACCCCAGAGTAGTCCTACCAATACGAATCGGAACAGGCGGCCCATCGGTGATCACACCACTTTTCGGTGTTCCATCAGGACATTCCTCCCGGAGCCGGGCCGGGCCGGGCCGGGCTAACGCTTCTTGACCCGGCACACCCGTTCGAGGATGAGGCCCCCGGTTAACAGCACCATCGCCGCAGCCAACCCGAGACCCGCGGTGAGCGCGTCGCCGCCCGCGGTCGGGAACTCCCCCGTGCGGGGCATGGTGTAGCCGAACACACCCGCCCAGATGCCGGCGAGCGCCGCTCCGACGACGGAGCTCGCCTTGGCCAACGCGGCGAGCCGGGCGACCGTGAGCGGGAGGATCGGCCGCGTTCCCGGCCGCCCCTCCAGCCGGCGACGGGTCAGGGATGCGACCTGGAGCTCGATGGCACCGATCATGAGAACCGACACCGACG
This sequence comes from Frankia sp. Allo2, assembly GCF_000733325.1. Taxonomy (NCBI): domain Bacteria; kingdom Bacillati; phylum Actinomycetota; class Actinomycetes; order Frankiales; family Frankiaceae; genus Frankia; species Frankia sp. Allo2. Next base: position 328,284 of record NZ_JPHT01000001.1, on the reverse strand, counting down.
CCGTTCGCGGCAGCGTGGGAATCGATCGGTACGCCCACCACAGCAGCAGGTACCCGAGTACCCCGAACGCCACCGCGACCGCGATGAGATCACGTGCCCGGGTCGGTCTCACCTGGCCGCCTCTTCGGCGTCACTGCCGCCGACGGCGGGATCGGTGACGGCATCGGCCCCCGGATCCGCCTCGACCACGGGATCCGACAGCGACCACGGGATCCGGCGCAGACCGGCCGGGTGCTTCCCCGCGGCCATCCGGGCGACCAGATCGGCGACCCGCCCGTGCCCGGGCAGCGTCGCCTCGGGATCAACGTCCAGCCAGGGCACGCAGACGAAGGCCCGCAGATGTGCTCGGGGATGCGGCACGAGGATCTCGGGGTCGTCACTGCGCAGGTCACCGATCGCGATGACATCGACGTCGAGCGTTCGCGGGCCCCACCGGACGGCCCGGACCCGCGCGGCCCGTTCCTCCACCTCGCGGACGACCTCGAGCAGATCACGCGGGGGTGCCGGGCGCACCAGGACGACGGCGTTCAGGTAGTCGTCCTGCTCGGGTCCACCGACGGGTGCCGTCTCGTACACCGGTGAGCCGGCGAGCNCCCCCAGCGCGCGGTCGAGCCGATGGACGGCGGCGGACAGCCGGCCCAGACGATCGCCGAGGTTGGACCCGAGCGACAGCACCGCATGCTCCGGCCGGGTCATCATCCGGTCACCCGCCATCGGTGACGACCCCCGCGGCCGCGGCCGGCGCGGTCACCGACTCGACGCCGTCGACCCGGTTGCGGACGATCGTCACCGCGACATCGGCGAACGGAACCGCGATCGGGGCCGCGGGCTTGTGGACAGTCACCTCGGCCCGCATCACCCGACCGTCCCGCAGACAGGCGCGGACGAGTCGATCGGCGAGGGTCTCAATCAGATTCACGGGTTCTCCGGTGACGATCCCGGCAAGGGTCTCGGCAAGCTCGCCGTAGTGCACGGTGCGGGTCACGTCGTCGTGGAACGCCGCCGAAGAGAGGTCGAGCCACAGCGTGGCATCGACGACGAACTCCTGGCCAAGATCCCGTTCCGCCGCCAGAACCCCGTGGTAGCCGCGAGCCCGCAGCCCCGACAGGGTGATCCGGTCGAGCGACGTGGCCCTCGATTGGGAGGCGACCTCCGCTGCGGAGCCCGTCACCGCGGAGCCCGTCACCGCGGAGCCCACGGAACCTCCCGATCTTCCACGCGGCCGGGATCCACGGCCCGGCCGGGATCGGCCTCGGGTCCGTCCCCGCGCCGGTCACTATCGTCCCGCCAGGCGCGCACGACCCGCACGGCGTCGGCGGCCGGCCGGACGGCGTGCACCCGCACGCCCCACACCCCGGCCGCGGCCAGCAACGCGGTGGTCGCCTGGGTGGCGTCGTCCCGGTCGGCGACCGGCCGGGCCGGGCCGTTCGCGTCCGCCAGTACCGAGCCGAGAAACGACTTGCGGGACGTGCCGACGAGCAGCGGCCGGCCGAGCGCGACGAAGGCGTCGATGTGGCGCAGAAGCGTCCAGTTGTGCCGGGCGGTCTTGGCGAAGCCGATGCCGGGGTCGAGGATGACCCGATCCTCGGCGATCCCGGCGGCCAGCACGGCCCCGAGCCGGTCCACGAGCTCCGCGACCACCTCCGCGACCACGTCGCGGTACACCGCCCGGGACGCCATGTCCGCACTGGTCCCCCGCCCATGCATCAGCACGTAGTGCACGCCACGGTCGGCGACGAGACCGAGCAGATCGGGATCGGCGCCGCCGGACACGTCGTTGACGAGCACCGCCCCGGCGTCGACCGCGGCGGCGGCCACAGCGGCACGGCTGGTGTCGACGCTGACCCGGACGCCCGCGGCGGCGAGCTCGGCCACCACCGGAAGCACGCGACGCATCTCCTCGGCGGCGATGACCCGAGACGCGCCCGGTCGGGTCGACTCACCACCGACGTCGACGAGATCCGCCCCGTCGTCGGCCATCCGCAGCCCGGCCCGGACCGCGTCCAGCGGATCGAGGTAGGTACCGCCGTCCGAGAACGAGTCCGGCGTGACGTTGACGACGCCCATCACCCTGGTCAGGCCGCCCGGCAGGAGGAGTTCCTCGACGGTCCCGCTCATGGGAGACCTCCACCGGACGTCGCGTCCAGCGGCGCACGGCGGTAGGTGTAGCGGTAGACCGGCCGGAAACCAAGATCGGCGTACAGGCCCCGCGCCGCGGCGCTGACCTCTTCGACCTGCAGATACGCATGAGTGGCGCCTCTGCCCGCCGCCCACTCGGCGAGTGCCGCGATAACCCGGCGGGCCGCGCCCCGGCCACGGGCCACGGGCAGGGTGGCCATGCTGTAGACACCCAGCCAACGGTCGTCCGCGATGCCGCGTCCGACCGCCGCCGGCATGCCGTCCACGGTCAGGGTGATGTAGATGGTGGGCAGCCGCAGCGCCGAGAGCACCGCGAGCGTGCCGGGCCGCTGCGCGTTGAACGTCGTCAGCACCTGGCCGGCGACATCCAGCCACTCATCCGCCGGCGTGGTGGTGACGGTCATCCCCACCGAGCCGGCAGCCGCCGGTGCCCGGTCGGCACCACTCACAAGGCCGGCGAGAGGCGCCGTGCAGACGTCGGTAGGACCGGTGTCGTCGTACCCGGCGGCGTCGAGGACCGCGCCGAGCCCGGTCGGCCGGGAGAAGGGTGTCAGCTGGAAGGTCGGCGGCAGACCGGCGGCGGTGTAGAAATCCCGCACCGTGGCAAGCGCCGCGGCGAGGTCGGGCACGTCGCCGCGGGCCCAGACCGAGTTGCCTCGCCGGGACGACCCGGCGGACTCGCGCAGCACCCACCCGGCCCGTTCGACCTGGCGCAACGGCGGCCAGGCCCGGTGCGCCAGGTCATCGAGCTCACGGGCCAGGGACGCGTCGGCGGACGGCAGGTTCGTCCGCGGCCCGACCAGCGGATCGGCGGGACACCGCGCCACACGGTCATCAGGCACGGCGCGCCGACCACGGCCGGCCTGGTCGACACCAGCTGCGCGACCTGCCGGCCGGAAAGCACGTCGGGGGGCCATCGACCACGATACCGAGGCTACCGATCCGAACGCGGGGATGGACGACCCGAACGCGGGGATGGACGACCCGAGCGCNGGGATGGACGCCGGCGCCGATCGGACCAACATCGGGTCCCCCAGCTTCACCTTTTCGGTAATCATGACAAGGTGTCATGATTACAAAGCTATTGCCGCCTCGTTCCCGTTCTGGAGCGAACCGGCGGCGGGCCGCATCCCGGCCTCCCTCGGCTCGTCGCCCGGGACCCTCCCGGGCCGGGGCGATGATCCACAAGCCTGCGCCGCGCGATCCTGTCGGTCCTGCCAGCGCCCCCCTNCCTCANCCCGCCNCCGCCGACCGGCGAGCTCCACCGCCGCATCGCATCGCCGCCGGCTTGCCCGCCAAACATGATCGGCAGAGGAAACCTCCGGGTAACACCACGCAGAGCCACGATGACAGGAACTTTGCGCACCAATAATCATCACCCTCCGGCGCAGCCTCCCTCCTACTATTGACAAAGCGAGACACAGGCCAGATCCGGTCGGACCAACCAGAGCGACCGGAACGACCGGCCGGCGGCAGCGAGGCCGTCGTACGACCGCCGGGAGACTTCGGCCGTTGATCGCTGGATCCGGCCGGACCGCCGTCAGGGAGGATGGCGGTCGCGGCACCGATGCGGGCGCGTGGTCTCACTGTGCGCCCCCGGTCGGTCGCTTCTCGCGGTGGGCTCTACCCCCACTACCTTGTCGTCACGGTCACGACCGTGGTGCTGTCTGAAGGAAGGACGCGCGGCATGCCGCAGTCGAGCGGATCTTCACCGACGCGCGGGCCCGACCCCGGGGCCTGGGTCCCGGCGAGCCGGGCGGCCCCTCTCCCACCCTGGTGGGCGACCACCGAGTCGATCGTCATCCCGCCGGCGCGCACCCCTCCGGACGACCACCCCGAGGACTACGAGCCGGCGCCACCGCCCCAGCCTTCGATGACGAAAGCCGCAACGAGCCCCACCGATGTGTCGCCGGCACCCGCGGGCACGCCATCCTTCGGCACTGTGAGCGAAGCACCATTCGGCGCTGTGAGCGGAGCGATCCCGGCGCAGCCGACACCGTCGTCGGCCCCCCACACCACACGCCTCGGCGCCCCGGCCCCCGGTGCCTCGGACCGCAGGCAGTTCCATCGCTATGCGGGAGCGGCGGTCATGACCGCGATCCTCGCCGAGGGACAGATCATGGAGGTCTCGGACGTCCTCGCGGCCAGTCCGATCCAGCTCGCCCTGGAACGCGCCGACGATCTGCTCGACGACCTCCTCGACGCGCACGAGGCGNCCCCACCCGCGCACATCCTGGCCCAGACCGAGCGGTTGCGCCGCGGCCTGGAGCGACTCAGCCGGCGGTCCATCCCCGCCGGCGACGCCCACCGGCGCGACGTGCTGCGGGGGCGGGTCGCCGTGCTGGGTGCGGATGCGGCCTTCAAACTCGGTGACATCGAGACCGCGCGATCGCTGACGTCGCTCGGGTTCCAGGCGGGGCGCTCGGTGGGTGAGGGTGCGCTTCGCGGCTCGGCCCGGGAAGTCGCGGCCGTCAACGAGTTCTACGCCGGCCGGCCCGACGAGGCGCTCCGCCTTGCCCGGGACGGGCTGACCCACGTCAGTGGCGGTGCCGTGCGGGCCCGACTTGTCTGCCAGGAGGCGCGTGCCCTCGCCGCCCTCGGTGACGTGCGGGGCGCGGCCCAGGCCCTGGACCGGGCGTACGACCTGGCGGACGCCATCCCGGCGGACCAGTGGGGCCGTCCCGGTCCGAGTTTCGACCAGTTCAATCCGGTCGAGGTGCCCTACAACGCCACGACGGCCCTGTGTCTACTCGGCCGACCACAGGCCGCCCAGGAACACGCGGATCTCGCCCTGCCGAAGCTGGACGGGATGAACGCCCCGGGATTCCGGTCGGTGATCCGCCTCGATCTCGCCCTGGCGCTGGCCCGGCAGGGTCGCCTGGAACTCGACCAGGTCTGCGCCCTGGCCACCGAGGCGATCCAGATCTCCTGGGGGCGAACCGTGGCCTCCGTCTCGGGACGCGCGGATCAGCTGCTCGCGGCCACCCGGCCGCACAGCGAGGTGCGCCAGGTGCGGGACCTCGCGGTACTCATCCGGGAGTGGCAACGCTCCGCGGCGCGGCAGCGGCCCGGCGGGCGCGCGGTTCCCGTGCCGAGCTCGCCGGTCTGACGCCGGCCACCGTACGAGGACCGTGCGAGGGCGCAGTGGCCGACGGCGGGCACCCTCCGGCGGGCTCGCCGGACCACGCGCGGTTCNCCGNGGAGCGGACCCGCCGCGCCCTCGGTGCGATCTGCGCCGAGGCCGGCCTGGACGACTCGGATGCCATGCTGATCAAGAGAACCGTGAACGCGGTGTACCGGCTGCCACGGGCCGGCGCGGTTGTCCGGATCATCGGATCGGCCGCGATGGCGCATCGGGTGAACAAGGTGGTCCGGGTGGCCCGCTGGCTGGCGGAGAACCACGTCCCGGCCGTCCGGCTGCTCCCCGGCGTGCCGGCCCCGGTCACGGCGGCCGGCTTCCTCGCGACGGTCTGGGCCGACGCGACGCCACCCGGCACCCCGCCCGGCGGTCCGGCACCGGACACCGCGGAGCTGGCCGGCGCGCTGCGCGGTCTGCACACCCTGGCGCCGCCGGAACCGCCGCTGCCATGCTGGGATCCCCTCGACGACGTCCGCCGGCGATTATCCGACGCCGAGGCGCTCCCCGGGCCCGACCGCCGTTTCCTGGAGAAGATGACCGGCCGGATCGCGGCGGCTCTGTCCACCATCCGCTACGCGCTGCCGCGGGTCGTCATACATGGGGACGCGCATCTGGCGAACCTCGTGCGGGCCGCGGACGGCCGCGCGCTGCTCTGCGACTTCGACGCCACCTGNCTGGGGCCGGCGGAATGGGACCTGATTCCTGTGGCGGTCGGCCGGCTACGCTTCGGTCATGATCCTCAGGCCCACCTCGATCTGGCCCGGGGCTACGACTTCGACGTCACCACCTGGGACGGGTTCGCCGTCCTGCGGGCGGTCCGGGAACTGAAGCTGGTGACGAGCGTGGTGCCGATCCTGGGGAGCAGCGCGACGGTGGCCGCCCAGTTCCGGGTCAGGATCGACAGCCTGCGCTCCGGCGACACCGGCGTCCGCTGGTCCCCCTACCGTTGACGCCTCCCTCATCACCCTCGCTGTCAGGGCCCCNGGGGAGGAGACGCCCCCGGGGAGGAGACGCCCCCGGGGCCGGCACCACACGAGGCACACCGTTTCCACCGGCCGGGCCGTGCGGTCCACGGAACCACATGTCATTCTGGTCAGACCTGTCGGGCCGGTCCGGCGGGTCACGTCTACGTGCCGGACGCTCGGCTCCGAACGCGGGCTACCGGGGACCGCTGTCCTGGGCGTGGTCGTCAGATCACCCCGGCCTCATGGCTTGGGTCGCCCAAACGGAGGGGAGGCCCTTGAACACGACGGAGGGAATGCCCGCCCCGGGGATCAACCAAGTGGTGTGCTGCCCGGAGAACAATCATGAACGATGATCCCCGGGAGATCGGCGCCATCCGGGTCGGCGATGCCGGAGATCGGGACCCCGCGAATCCCGGGCCGCGGGAGCGTGGCGGGCGCGTCGGGTCCCCGCCGCCGACCACCGAGCAGCCGTCCCGTTCGGCGAGCCGACTGCCGGCAGTGACGGACACCGACCGGTCGTCCCCCGACCGAGCCGACCCGGATCACTGGCAGACCGGTCCGGCGCAGCCGCGCTCCGCCGGTGCCGCCGGTTGGACGGTCGACGGCCCCTACCGCCCCGAGCCGGCGGCATCCGTCTTCCGGCCGAGCACCGCCGCCCCGGCGGCGTCCCCTGCCGTCTCCGACACCTGGCCGTCGATGCGCCGCGTTGATCCGATGTCGGCCACGGGCTCCGAGGCAGCGGGTTCCTACCCGGCTGGCCCGGCTGGCTGGACCGATCGGGGCACGCCCGGGTCCGCGGCCATGAACCGTCGAGGCACGGAGAGTGCCAACGGCAACGGCAGGATGCTGCCGATCGAGACCCGCACCTTCGATCCGCTGCTCGACCAGTTCCCACCGAATCCGGGCGGAGCGTTCGGTCAGGCGTACCCGCCGCCCCCGCCGGGGGAGACCCGGGCCTGGCGGGGCGATCCGCTGAACCCGCCACCGCTGAACCCGCCACCGTCCGACCCGTACGCCCAGTCCCCGCCACCGGGCCCGCCGCTGAACCCGCCACCGTCCGACCCGTACGCCCAGTCCCCGCCACCGGCCCCGCCGCTGAACCCGCCACCGTCCGACCCGTACGCCCAGTCCCCGCCACCGGCCCCGCGGGACGAGCGCCATGATCCGTGGCGGAGCACGCCGCCGGTGGCGGCGGCGAACTCGTCCGCGCTGGAGGAGACCGCCGCGATGAGACGAGCGGACTTCGACTCCGCCGCTCCCCGGCCGTACGGCGAGATGGATGGGCGATACGAGACCTATCGACCGTCAACCGAGTATCCCGCGCCGCCGCCGCCCGACCGGTCGAGAACCGGAAGTAAGGCGGCCGGCGGCCCGTACACCGGCCCGGCCCGCACGCCCACCGAAGCCGGCCGCATCCCCTCCTGGCTACGCGATCCCGAGCCGGCCGGGTCGCCCGGCGGACCGGCCGGGACCGGGCGGCACCGCGATCCGAACCGCGGCGATCAGGCCCACGACGGCCGGGCCCACGACGGCCGGGCCCACGACGGCCGGGCCCACGACGAATCGTTCCGGACGGAGCACGACCCATCGGCCGCGGCCGGCCGGCGTCGGGCCGGTGGCCCGGTGGGACCGGGTTCCCGGGAGACGGGTTCCCGGGAGACGGGAAACGGCCGGGCGGGGCTCGCCACCAGCGCACTGCTGCCCGCTCCCCCGGAGACGGCGTCCCGCGGCTGGCGCAGGCTCGTTTACCAGGTCTCGGCGGGCGCGGNGAACCCCNGNCCGTCCCCCGACGAGGTTCGCGACCGCCGGCTCCTCGCGCGCATCCGGAACCCGCTGCACGACTGTCACCGCATCGCGGTGATGTCCCTCAAGGGCGGCGTCGGCAAGACCACGACGACGGTGGCGGTCGGTTCCACGCTGGCCAGCCTGCGCGATGACCGGGTGGTGGCGATCGACGCGAATCCGGACCGTGGCACCTTGGGTTCCAGGGTGCCACGCACCTCCGCCCACACGGTGCGCGAACTGCTGGAGGACGCTCCGCGTCTGCACCGGTACGTGGACGTCCGCAGGTACCTGTCACAGGCCGACTCGAGGCTGGAGGTGCTGGCGTCGGCCAACGATCCGGAGCTGTCGGACACCTTCGGGGACGCCGACTACCGGGCAGCCGACGATCTGCTGCAACGGCACTACTCGATCCTGTTGACCGATTGTGGGACGGGCATCCTGCACAGTGCGATGCANGGGGTGCTGGAGCTAGCCGACACGCTGGTGATCGTGAGCAGCGCCAGCGCCGACGGCGGGTCCAGCGCGAGCGCCACCCTCGACTGGTTGGACGCGCACGGCTACTCCGACCATGTCCGCGAGGCGGTCGCCGTGATCTCGATGTTCCCCGTCCAGGGCGAGCGGGTCGACGTCGACACGCTGGAACGGCATTTTGAAGCCCGGACGCGACGGGTGGTCCGGGTCCCGTTCGACCCGCATCTGGCCGACGGGGGACGGATCGTGCTGTCGAACCTGAAACGGGAGACGCGGGCGGCCTATCGGGNGATCGCCGGCGCGGTAGCCGAACGCTTCGGCGAGGAACGCCGCGGCTACCCGGGCGGCTGACGCCGCTGACACCGCCGGCTGCCTCAGCAGCTCAGTGCCTCAGTGGCTCAGTGCCTCAGTGCCTCAGTGCCTCAGTGGCTCAGTGCCGCCACCGCCGCCCGCACGCCGGGACGACGCAGTTGCCGGGCGATGGTGGTCCGTCCCTCGATGAGCCGGGTGAACAGCCCGAAGGTGCCCGGAGCCGCCATGACCGTGTGCATCGCGCCCGGCCGGCGGGTGAACGCGGCCAGGACCTCTCGTCCCGCCGCCATCTCGGGGCCCAGGATCGCCTCGACGCGCGCGGGATAGGCCGCCAAGGCGTCGAGCGCCGTGGCGCCCGGGCCAGTGGGCCTTGTATCCGTTACCCCCCCGGCCCGGGTCACGCCCGCCCTCGCGCGACCGACGCCCACACTCGCCGCGGCGGCCGCCTCCCCGGCGAGCCGACCCGACCGTAATGCGAACGAGATGCCTTCGCGTGTCCACGGATCCAGGAGCCCGGCCGCGTCCCCCGCGACCAACNCCCGGCCCCGCCGCAGCGGGGAGGCGACGGCCCGCACCCGGGTGAGATGTCCGGAGTCATGCTGGCGCGGCAGGTCGGTGAGCCCGAGACGGTCGACGAACCGGGTGTAATAGGCGCGCAGCGCGGCGCCCTCGGCACGATCACCGATCACGCCGACCGTGAGCACCCGTCCCTTGGGGAACACCCACCCGTAGGAACCCGGCACCGGCCCCCAGTCGATGAGCATGCGTCCGGCCCATCGCGCGGCACGCGCCGGGTCGGCGACAAACTCGCCCTCCAGGCCGACGTCGACCTGGTCACAGCGGACACCGACATAGGTGCCGCAACGACCCGAGGTGCCGTCCGCACCCACCACCACCCGAGCGCGCAGGTCCGCCCCCGCACGCAGACGCACGGTCACCCAACCGTCGTCCTGATCCCCGGCGTCCTCGGCGATCCCGGTCCCGCCCGGCCCGCTCTCGGTCAGCCCCACCACGTGCGCACCGGTCCGCACGGTCGCGCCGGCCGCGGCCGCCGCGGCCAGGAGAGCGGCGTCCAGATCGGATCGCATCACCATCGACATCCAGGGACGGCCGCCGGACCGGCCGCGGGTGACCTCGAAGCGGCCGTCCCAGGTCATCGTCAGGGAGCTGACGCTGGCTCGAACCAGACCGGCCAGTTCGATGCCGAGATGATCCGCCGAAAGGCCGACCAGGCCGCCACCGCAGGTCTTGTAACGAGGTACCGCCGAGCGTTCGAGCACGCACACCCGGGCCCCGGCGTTCGCCGCCGCCCGCGCCGCGCTGCCACCGGCCGGACCCGCCCCGACGACAATGACGTCAAAGGTGTTCTCCGGGTCGTCAACCCTGCTCACAGCGCTCCATCCTCCCGACACCGCACCCCGCCCAGGCAGCGCACCCCGCCCAGGCAGCGCACCCCGCCCAGGCAGCGCACCCCGCCCAGGCAGCGCGGTCTGCGCCGATGCCGTCAGCGCAGGGTGAGGCTGCGTCCAACAAGACCCGCCCGCACCCGGCGTTCGTGCGCGGTCAGTGCCGTGGTGTCGGCCAGTGCCCTCTGGTAGGCCNCCCGCAGCGCGGCGGCCGGCTCCTCACAGCTACCCGCCTCGCTTCCGGGCGCGAGATCCCAGACGGGCACGACGAGCCCGGCGGCGCGGAAGAACCCGATGAACCTGGAGCCCTCCCCCACCGTGAGACGTTCGGCCGCGGCCAGGCGAGCCAGCGCATCCAGCAACGCCTCCTCGGTGGGGGCGACGTCGGCGCCCGCGCCGATGGGAGCGACCGCCTCGGCCTCGGAGTCGGTGCCCGCCGCAGCACCCGCCGCACCCGGCCAGGCCAGCGGAAGCGCCCACCGCAGGTGCCAGCGGTCACCGGGATGGCACCAGTAGGCGGCCGGCACCGAGGTGAGCCGTACGGTGGGCACCACGGTGGCGTTGGCGCGCTCCAGCATCACCGCCACCTCCGGGTTCGGACCGCTCTCCTCGTCGGACGGTGGCAGCCACCATCCGAATCCGGAATGAACGGTGATGTCCAGGGGCGCCGGGTCCAGCAGGTCGGTGAGCCGGGGCAACCCGGCGAGTCCCGCGGGCAGTTGTTCCACGAGGCGCGGCGCGGAGGCGGGCGGGATGNCGATCACACTCCCCGGCTCGGCGGCGAGTGCGGCGAGCAGGGCACCGGCGACGTCCCGCGATACGTCCAGACCCGGAAGGGCGATCTGCAGGGCGACCAGGATTTCGCCGTCCTCGCGTACCAGGGCGGGGGCGGCCTGCGGCAGCATCGTGCAGAGCGTGATGCGCCGGTCGGCGTGCTCGGGATGGTCGGCGAGGTAGGCCGCCGCCAGGGCCAGCGGCGCGGTGGCGCTGGGCACCAGCTCCCGCAGGGCGACCAGGTCCGGCTCGTCGCGGCGGCCCGCGAACGGGCGCAGCACGGGAGCCGGCCGGTTCCGCTCGCCGTGGCACGCCTTGTAACGACGGCCCGACCCGCAGGGACAGGGTTCCCGCGGTCCGACGGCGGGGATGGCACCATCGGATCCGTGGACGGACGGGCGGCGACGGCTCCGTGCGGCTCCCCCGCCAGAGCCGGGCGTGGCGACTCGTGCCGGGCGGGTGCCGGGACGCTGGGGTGCGGGTCGGCGAGCGATCACGACCTCCTGAGGTAGAGACCGTCACGCGCGGTCATGGACTTCCTGCGGGTAAGGCTAAGCCATGCTCGGCGGATGACGAGGGTACCGGGTGGCGGCCGTGGCCGTGGCAAACACCACCGATCCCGTCGCGGGAGCGGGCTGACGGAGGGCCGACAGCCGACAGATCCGGTCAACGACAGACCCGGTCGACGACAGACCCGGTCAACGACAGATGCATCCCCGGTATCTCGGGCGCCCGTTCAGGGATAACCCTCTTCCGCGGCAGGGACTATCCCGTCGCTGCGAAAGCATCACCACGGATACCGCACGCGGACCCCTCCTCAATGGGCACGATGAACACAGCCGTTCGGCGGACGGGCACTGGCGGGACTGATGGCGAGCATCATCAACGCTCGTCCGCAAGCCACCGTCACCGTGGCGACACATCCAGGAGGGCGACGCCGCGGGAACCGGTGAAAGGCCAATCGGCATGCGGCGCCCGCGGCATTCATCTCGATATAGGGGGATCGGTGGCGAAGGTCGTCGTCGCCGGCNGGGGCATTGCTGGGATCGCCTGCGCCAGCGCACTGCTAGCCGAGGGAATCACCGTGGATGTCCGTGACCGGGGCCGCGTGATCGGCGGACGGATGGCCTCACGGNGGATAGACGGGCGCATCGTGGACTCCGGCGCGTCGTACTTCACCGCCACCTCGCCGGAGTTCCGCGAAGTCGTGGACGATTGGTTCATCCGTGGCCTGGTACGCCCCTGGACGCACCGAATGTCGGTAATCAGTGGGCCGACCGCCACCCTGGCCGAGCCGCGTTCCGGCCCGCTGCGGTACGCCGCCCCGCGCGGGCTGCGTTCCCTGGTCGCCGACCTCGCCTCCCGAGCCGGGGTGCAGGTCACGCAGTCCACACCGATCCGCCGGGTCACCCCGGGTCCCCGCGTTGACGACGAGGCCGCCGACGCGGTGGTCCTCGCGATGCCCGACCCGCAGGCGCTGCGCCATCTCGACCCGGCCTGCACCGAGGAGCGGGCGCAGCTCGCCGGCCGACCCTGGTCGCCGGTGCTGGCGCTGCTCGCCGGCTGGCCCTACCGGTGCTGGGCACCGATCGACGGAGCCTTCGTCCACGACGACGATACGATTGCCTGGATCGCCGACGACGGTCGTCGCCGGGGTGACAATGCCGCCGTCCTGGTCGCCCACTCGACGCCGGATTTCGCGCGGCCGCGGCTGGCCGACCCCGCGGCGGCCGGGCCCGATCTCGTCGCGGCGCTACGGCGCCTGCTCACCATCACGATGCAACCCAGTTGGACGTATGTGCAAAAGTGGACCTTCGCTCGCCCGGACCGTCCGCACGAACAGCCGTACTACCTGTCCAGCAGTGGGATCGGGCTCGCCGGCGACGGCTGGGGAACACCGAAGATCGAGAGTGCCTGGCGCTCGGGCACCGAGCTGGGCCGGGCCCTTGCCGCCCGATTGAGATAACCGATTGCGACAACCTATCGCAATAACCGATTACGATGACCGATGACATGTGACCGGATCGAGCCTGTGTCGGCGTAGGTCGTTCGGTTGACGATGCGTGACGCGGGTACACCCTCCGACATGGAGATCAAAGTAAGCCTGTCGTTGCCCCACGATGAGATCTCCATACCCGTGATTCGACGTATCTGTACGCAGTCCCTGAAAGTCCTGGGCGTCAATAAAGAATGCATTGACGATGTTGAAATCGCCTTGACCGAAGCGTGCGACAACGTTCTTCTACATGCTCATGCCGGCGACGAGTACGAGGTTTTTGTGGGAGTGGACAACGAAGTCGCTGTCATCGAGGTGAGCGATCGCGGCGACGGTTTCGACAGCGCGGATGAGCTCGATCGGACAGCCCGCCAGAATGGCGATTCCCCCAGGCCGGATAATGTTCCCGAGCAAGGCCGCGGCATCTTTCTCATGCGCGCTCTGATGGACCGGGTGCAGTTCCACCAGGTGGACAGCCCCCATCGGGGCACCCGCGTGCATCTGGAAAAGACTCTCACCTGGGAGGAGAGCGCTCCCGGGGCGCGGCTGAGCCGGGCGCGGACGGGGCTCCGGCCCGCTTCCCGCCCGGAGGTGGCCGAGGGCATCCATCCGGTCTGACGTCTCCCGCCGTCCACCATCTCCCGCCGNCCNCCGTCNCCCGCCGNCCCCCGCCGCTCCCTTCGTCGATCGGCCGCCCCACGATTCGACCGGCTACGCTGACGGGAGTGGACTCCGAGGAATCTGGGCGGGTATCGCGATGGGTGTGGTAATGACTGAGGCGGACTCGCCGGCCCGGATCGGGATCGTCACCTTCCCCGGCTCCCTCGATGACCAGGACACGGCGCTCGCGGTGCGGGCCGCCGGTGCCGAACCGGTCTCCCTCTGGCATGGCGACAGCGATCTCGCCGGCGTTGACGCCGTCATCCTGCCCGGCGGATTCTCCTACGGTGACTACCTGCGTGCCGGTGCGATAGCCCGGTTCTCGCCCATGGTGGCGGCCCTCGTCCCGGCGGCCCGCGCGGGCCTGCCGATTCTCGGCATCTGCAACGGGTTTCAGGTGCTCTGCGAGGCCGGCCTGCTCCCCGGGGCACTGACCCGCAACGTGGGACTGCACTTCGTCTGCCGCGACCAGCGGTTGCGGGTCGAGGCGCCGGGCACTGCCTGGACCCGCGGCTACCAGGACGGCGAGGAGATCGTCATCCCGGTGAAGCACGGGGATGGCCGCTATGTTGCGGCCCCGGACGTGCTCGCCGAACTCGAGGCGGCCGGGCGGGTTGTGGTGCGCTACGTCGGCGGGAATCCCAACGGGTCGGCGGCCGACATCGCCGGGATCTGTAACGAGAGCCGGACGATCGTGGGCCTGATGCCGCATCCCGAGCATGCTGTCGACGACCTCACCGGCCCCGGGGTCGACGGGCTTCGCATGTTCACCTCGGTGCTGTCCGGCTTTTTGTCGGCTTTTTCCTCTTAAAGAAGGATTTTTGGTTACGAAGGGGTCTCCTGGCCCACCCGGGCGCCCGGACCAGGGGATATCGGCGAGGATGGGAGGGTGACCGGCAACCCCGCCGCCCCCGCGGCCACCTCCGTGAGTCCCCCCGCCGAGCAGCCCTACCAGGAGCTGGGGCTCACCGACGACGAGTACGCCCGGATCATCGCGACCCTCGGTCGCCGGCCCAGCGACGCCGAACTCGCGATGTACTCGGTGATGTGGAGCGAGCACTGCTCCTACAAGTCCTCCAAGGTGCATCTGCGGCAGTTCCGGGACACCCCGTTGACGGACCGGCTGCTGGTGGGCATGGGGGAGAACGCGGGCGTCGTCGACGTCGGCGAGGGGCTGGCGGTCACCTTCAAGATCGAGTCGCACAACCACCCCAGCTTCGTCGAGCCGTACCAGGGGGCCGCGACGGGTGTAGGCGGCATCGTCCGTGACATCCTGACCATGGGGGCCCGCCCGATCGGCGTGCTCGACCCGCTGCGCTTCGGCGAGGCCGACGCGGCGGACACCGCCCGGGTCCTGCCCGGGGTCGTCGCCGGCATCGGTGGCTACGGCAACTGCCTCGGCCTGCCCACCATCGGCGGCGAGGTCGTCTTCGACCCGACCTACGCGGGTAACCCGCTGGTCAACGCCCTGTGCGTCGGGGTCATGCCGGTCGATCGGGTGCAGACGTCGGCGGCGACCGGGGTCGGCAACGCCGTCGTCCTGCTCGGCGCCAAGACCGGCCGGGACGGCATCGGCGGCGTCTCGATACTGGCGTCGGCAACCTTCGACGAGGGCGGCGGCCCGGCCCGGCGACCCTCGGTGCAGGTCGGCGACCCGTTCACCGAGAAGATCCTGATCGAGACCTGCCTGGAGCTGTTCGACCGCAAGCTCGTCACCGGCATCCAGGATCTCGGCGGCGCCGGGCTGACCTGCGCGCTGACCGAGACCACCGCCGCGGGCATCGCCACCGGCCAGCCCGGCGGCATGGAGGTCGACCTCGACCTCGTGCCCCTGCGCGAGGCGTCGATGGCGGCGCACGAGGTCCTCGCGAGCGAGTCCCAGGAGCGCATGCTGGCGATCGTCACGCCCGAGGCGCTGCCCGAGGTTCTCGCCCTCGCCGAGCGCTGGGGTGTGCTCGCGACCAGGATCGGCACCGTCACCAACAGCGGTCGGCTGACCGTACGCTGGCACGGCGAGGTCGTCGTCGACGTTCCGCCCGGATCACTCGCCGACGATGGCCCGGTCTACGAGCGCCCCCTGCGCCGCCCGGTCGACTTCGACCTGGTCCGGGCGGACGCACCCACGCCCGCCCGGCTCGCCCGGCCACGGACCGGGCCGGAGCTGCGGGAGACCCTGCTGCGGCTGGTCGCCTCCCCGAACCTGTGCTCGCGGGCCTGGGTGACCGACCAGTACGACCGGTACGTGCAGGCGGGCACCGTGCTCGCCCAGCCGGAAGATGCGGGCGTGCTTCGGCTGTCGGCGGCCACCGGCCTGGGGATCGCGCTCGCCACCGACGGCAACGGACGGTACGCACGGCTCGACCCGTTCGCCGGCACCCAGCTCGCCCTGGCGGAGGCGTGCCGCAACGTGGCCGTCGCCGGATCGGTGCCGATCGCGGTGACGAACTGCCTGAACTTCGGCTCCCCAGAGGACCCCGAGGTGATGTGGCAGTTCGCCCAGGCGTGCGCGGGCCTCGCCGAGGGCTGCCGGCGGCTCGGCCTCCCGGTGACGGGCGGCAACGTCTCGTTCTACAACCAGACCGGCTCGACGCCGATCCATCCGACCCCGGTGATCGGGGTGCTCGGCCTGTTCGACGACGTCACGCGCCGGACGCCCATCGGCTTCGCCGAGGAGGGGGACGTCCTGATCCTGCTCGGCGAGACCGCCGACGAATTCGGCGGCTCGGAGTGGGCGTGGGTGACGCATCGCCATCTCGGCGGCGAGCCGCCGGCCGTCGACTTCGCCCGGGAGAAGCTACTCGGCGAGATCCTCGTCGCCGGTTCCCGCGACGGCATGCTCACCGCCGCGCACGACCTCTCCGACGGTGGGCTCGCCCAGGCGCTCGTCGAGTCGTGCCTGCGCGGCGGGCACGGCGCCCGGATCATCCTGCCGGCCGGATCGGACCCGTTCGTCGAGCTGTTCAGCGAGTCGGCCGGCCGCGCCGTCGTCGCGGTGCCCCGCGCGGAGGAACTGCGCTTCACCGACATGTGCGAGGTGCGGGGCCTGCCGTGGCGGCGTGTCGGTGTCGTCGACGGGGACACCCTCGACGTACAGGACGCCTTCACCGTCGGCCTCGACGAGCTGCGCGCGGCGCACNAGGGAACGCTGCCGGCACTGTTCGGCCGGCTCACCTAGACACGAGTACGTCCGGATAAATCCGAGTAAGTCCCGGCGGGCGAGGCCGGTCAGGAGTGGCCGTAGGGCTCCGGTCCCGGGCCGTCCGCGGTCTCGCCCGCCCCGTTGTCGTCCACCGAACCCGGCGGATGGGCGGCCACACCCACCAGCTCGACGTCGATCGGCTCCAGGTCGGAGGGGTCCTCGTCGAACAGGACGGGTTCGGGATGCGCCGAAGGAGCCACCAGTGCCTCCGAGTGCGCCCCACAGCCGTGGTCGATCGACGTGACCCGGCCGTCGTCCGGTGCGAGCTCGTTGGCGCAGACGCCGAACATCCGGCCGAGCGCACCCGCGAGCCGCACGTGGAATCCGCAGGTCAGGCAGGATGCGGGCGCCACCTTCGCGATGGATGCGTCCGGGCCGGCGGGACCCGCGTACCAGCGTTCGACCGCCTCCTCCCGCCCGGTCACGGACAGCACCCGGGCCCGCCCCAGACCGAGCTCAAGGAAGACGTCGGTGTCGACGAACTCCTCGGCGTCCTCTGTGCGCAGCGCGAGCCGAGGATCGTCGATGGCGGTCGGCAGCAGGTCCCCGATCCCGACGTCGCCCGGCCGCAGCCGCTCCGACCAGGGGACCCACGGGGGCGCCAGCATGGCCCCGTCCCCGGGCATCAACACGACGTCGTCGACCGTCGCCTTGCGCACCCGCGCGGCCCGGGTAACGATCACTGTCCAGACCCAGCCGGGATAGGCCCGCGCCAGGCAGGCGAACCGGTGCAGGACGAGGCGGTCCCCCTCGCTCTCGACGCCGAGATGCGCACCGACCTCCGCCGCGGACCCCGCCTCCTCGACGGCCGCCTGCCGGGCCAGGTCGACGGCGGCCGCACAGGTCGGATCGGCCACGGGTTCCCGCCCGGACCGGACCGTCCTACGAACATCGGGAGCATCCACGGGAAGTATTCTCACCCACGAACCCATCCACCGCCCGACGTGGTCGTAGTGGCGCAGGTCCAGGACGGCGCCGCGCCGGTCCAGGACGGCGCCGGTCCAGGACGAGGACACTGGGCAGGGTGAACCTGGGCAGCACAGTGGTGAACAGCCTGCGCCGGCTGCGGGCGAGTGTGCGCGGCAATGACGCCGACCGGTCGGGGCTGTCGTCGCTGACGGAGCTGTCGTTCGTCAACGCCGCCGGGGACGCGCTGGTGACCGTCGCGTTGGCGGGTTCGCTGTTCTTCGCCGTCCCGTCCGGCGAGGCCCGGTCGAAGGTCGCCCTCTACCTACTGGTCACCATGGTGCCGTTCGCCCTGCTGGCGCCGGTCATCGGTCCACTGCTGGACCGGGTGGCCTACGGTCGGCGGACGGCGCTCGCCGCCATCTGCCTGGGCCGCGGGCTGCTGGCGTGGCAGCTCGCGGGGGCACTCGACGGGCTGGCCGTCTACCCCCTCGCGCTCGGCCTGCTCGTGCTCTCCCGCGGGTTCGGCGTCGCGCGCAGCGCCGTCATTCCCCGGGTGGCCCCGGCGGAACTCACGCTCGTCACGATCAACTCACGGATCTCGCTGGTAAACATCGTCGCCGGGGCGGTCGTGGCACCCGTCGGGCTGGGCATCGCCAACATCCCTTTCGTCGGCTATCCCTGGGTGTTGCGAATCTGTGCCCTCGTCTACATGGCCGGGGTCCTACTGGCGTTCAACCTGCCCGGGCACGTCGACTCCGCCGCCGGTGAGCAGCCGCTGCGCGGCCCGCTTCCCTCAAGCGTGGCCCGGCGCGGCGTCGGGGCGCGGATCCGGGCGTTCCTCGGCACGCTGCCGGTGGCGCTGCGCGCCGCCCTGGTGCTACGCAGTCTGGTCGGCTTCCTGACGTTCTATCTGGCGTTCCTCCTGCGCACCAACGGCGGGAACAACCTGTGGCTGGGCGGGCTCGCGGTCTGCGCGGGCGCCGGCAGCGGCCTGGGAGTCTTCATCGGCGGCCGGCTCGGCCGGCGCCGTCCCGAGGGCATCCTCATGCTCGCGCTGGTGTTGGCGGCAGGGGGATGCCTCGGTGCGGCGATCACCTACACCAAGTTCACCTCGCTGGTCGCCGCGCTGCTGGCGTCCATGGCGGGGTCGATGGGGAAGCTGGCGCTGGACGCGATCATCCAGCGGGACATCCCGGAGACCACCCGCAACTCCGCGTTCGCCCGCTCTGAGACCGGTCTGCAGCTGGCCTGGGTCGCCGGCGGGGGCCTCGGACTGATCGAGATGCCCGGGACGGTCGGCTTCGCGGTGGCCGCGGCGGCGATGGGGATCACGTTGTTCGTGGAGGCCGGCGCGCTGCGTCGGTCCCGGCTGGCCGCCCGCACCCAGTTCCGCGCGGACACCCGCAACCGCCCACCCGCCCACAACGATCCGGACACAACGAAACCACTCGGTCACCCAGGGGTTCCCCCGCAGGCACCCATNCCCCCGCCGATACCGATGCCCACACCGACACCCATGCCCCCGTCGGCCCACGCGACCGCGTCAACGCCGCTGCCACCGGCCGACCCGTGGCGGCAGGCCCCACTCCCCATTCCGGCGACGCTCCAGGATCCGACCGGTCCGACCCGGCCTGACCGCCGACGAACGGCCCGCGGCCTCCGATGGCGGCGCCGGAACTGATCCGGCACGCCAGCGACGTGACCCGGGCCACCGTGCCCACCGGCCAGCGGCTGAAGGCCCTGACGGCGAGCGACGCCACCGCACGGGCGGCGATACCCTCCGACCGTGCGCACGCCCCACCTCCTCCGCCGTCTCCCGTTCCGGCGGCTCGCCGCGGCTCTCGCCGCCGCGGTCGTCGTCGGCCTCGGCCTGAGCGGCTGCGAGCGACCGACTCCCCTGGTGACCATGGAGTCCGGGGGACACTTCGTGCGGACGAACGCCGCGCAGTACGAGCGGGACGGAACGGTGATCCAGAAATCGGTATCACCGCCGCACATCACGGTCAGGCCCGGAAGCGCCATCAACATCGACGTGCCGACGTCGGTCGCCGACCGCGGCTACTTCCTCGTCCTGGGCAGGGAGCGGGTGACCGACAAGATCAGCGAGACGCACTACCGGTACGTTCCCGCCAAGAACACGCCTGCCCTGCTCGTGGTGTTCGCGCTTCCCGAGGCGGGCAGCTCCAGCGACCAGGCGTCGGGAAGCTGGCCGTTCCTGGTCACCTTCAAGCCCTGACCCGCCGCCGGCCACTCCGCCGCCGGCCACTCCGCCGCCGGACCGGAACCAACGACCCGCGCACACCAGCCCCCGAACGGGGATACACCGTGCGCGCAGCGTGCCACACCTCCCCACCGGGACCACGCAGCGTCGTCCGCGATGCTAAGGTCCGGCAACAAGTCCGATTTGCACCCCATCGAAAATCCCGCGCTGTTACCCAGCCGTCCGGTGCGGTGGTGTTCGGGTGAATCGACCGACAGCATGCGACAACAGACGAGGACGTCCCCAGATCATGATCCGGACCTGATCGTGAGCCGTACCCTGATCGTGACCGCGGTGACCGCCGAAGCGGACGCGGTGTGTGCCGGCCTGATGGGCAGCTGGTCGAGCGGTCGGACCAGAACCCCCGTCGGACCGGGCAGCCTGGTGTCCCCCGAATGGGACCGCCAGCTTCTCACCACCTCCACCCTGGGCCCCTACGTGGGCCGGCGACGCGGACCGGTGACGGTGCTCGCGGCGGGCACCGGCGGCCCGGCCGCGGCGGCGGGCACCGCGGTGGCATTGTCGGTGGCGAGCGCGGCGGGGCAGCCGTTCAGCCTGGTGGTGGCGATGGGGATCGGCGGTGGGTTCCGCGGCTGGGCGGAGATCGGGGACATCGTCCTCGCCGATCGCATCGTCGCCGCCGACCTCGGCGCGGAGTCCGGCCTTGACGAGGAACCGCCCGCTCCGCCGATCGGCCGCATCAGCGAGATGGACCGCAATCTCGGGTTCCACAGCAACGGCGCGCCGGCACCCCGCGGCGGCCTCGCCCACTCGTCGAACCCCGCGGGGTCGTTCCTGAGCCTGGAGGATCTCGGGCTCGGTTCGTCCACGGTGGTCCCGGATCCGGACCTCGTCCACCGCCTGGGCACGGTGCTCGACGTCACCGGTCGGCGGATCGTCACGGGTAGCGTGATCAGCGTGTCGACGGTGACGGGCACCGAGCGTCGGGCCACGGCGCTGACCGAGCGGCTGGACCCGGTGGCGGAGTCGATGGAGGGGTACGCCGTCGGGGTGGCCGCCCGGGCCTTCGGCGTCCCGGTGGTGGAGATCCGTACCATCAGCAACACGGTCGGGCGCCGGGACCGGTCCGGCTGGAACCTGCCGGTCGCGCTGGCCAGCCTCCGCACGGCCGCCGCGGCACTCGTCACCCACCCGGACGGCCTGGTGACGGCCGCACCGGTGGCCACCGCGAACGACGTCTCCACCACGATCCCGGCCGGGCACCCGGGTGCCCGCGGCCACCACGGGAACAGCGGCCACCACGGGACGGGAGAGCACTGAGATGGGTGCTGGCCGGGCGACCACCTCGAACCTTCCGGGTCCGCTCTCGCTCGCCATCTCGCCCTGCCCCAACGACACGTTCGCCTTCCACGCCCTCGCGCACGGACTCGTCCCGGGAGCACCCGAGGTGTCGGTGACCTTCGCCGACATCGACGTCCTCAACACCCGGGCCGCCGACGGGCGGGACGACCTCGTCAAGGTGTCCTACGCCGCCCTGCCGTGGCTGCTCACCGGGTATCAGCTGCTGACGGCGGGCGGGGCCCTGGGCCGCGGCTGCGGCCCACTCGTCCTCACCGCCGGGCGGTCGGACCTGCGCGGTGCCCGGGTCGCCATCCCCGGCACCCGCACCACGGCCTACCTGCTGTTCCGGCTGTGGGCGGCCGACGAGGGCGTGACGAACGTCGACGTGCTTCCCTTCGAGAAGATCATGCCCGCCGTCCGCGATGGCGCGTATGACGCGGGGCTCGTCATCCACGAGTCCCGCTTCACCTACCCGTCCTATGGACTGACGGCGCTCGTCGACCTTGGCGACTGGTGGGAGGGCCAGACCTCGCTGCCCATTCCGCTCGGCGCGATCCTCGCCCGCCGGGGGCTGGACGGTCCGGTGCTGTCCGCCGCGGTGCGGGCGAGCGTCGCCGCGGCCTTCGCCGATCCCGCCGCCAGCGCCGACTACGTCCTCGCCCACGCCCAGGAGATGACGCCCGACGTCGTCGACGCCCACATCCAGCTGTACGTCAACGAGTTCAGCCTCGACCTCGGCGACGAAGGGTTCGCCGCCGTCGAGGCCCTGCTCTCCCGCGCCGCCGACGCCGACCTCGTCCCCGTGCTTCCGCGGCCGCTGCGCTGAACCGCGAGCCCCCTCGGAGGGTCCTGATGGCAGGATGGAGACGTGAGTACCGATCAGATACCGGCTGTCGGCGTCGCGGAGCTACCGGTCGAGCTTTCCGCGGACGGTGCCCCGCTGATGGTGGACGTGCGGGAGCCCGACGAGTGGTCCGCCGGTCACATCGCCGGCGCGCTGCACATCCCGATGAGTGAACTGGTCGCCCGGCTCGACGAGGTTCCCCGGGAACGCGAGGTCGTCGTGGTGTGCCGCTCGGGCGGTAGGTCCGCCGCCGTCACCAACTACCTCAGGCAGGGCGGCTGGCAGGTCCGCAACCTGACTGACGGGATGCTCTCCTGGCAGGCGCACGGCCGCCCGATGGTGAGCGAGAGCGGCGCCGCGCCCACCGTCCGCTGAGAACCGCCGGCCGACCCCGCCGGGTCCGGGCCGACCCCGCCGGCTGCTCCGCATTTCTCGGATGATTCAGCGCCGCGGGCTTCCGGTCAGCCGCTCGGGGTCAGCCCCAGTGCCGGCTGGTTCGGGCACTTCTGGAGAACGGCGCGCATCGCGTCCGCCTCCGCCTGGACGACCCACAGGCGGTAACGGGCCTTCAATCCCACCTGGCGCGCGACGTANGGGCACTGCTCCCCCGGGCTCGGCGGCAACCATTCGGCGGCGTCGTGATCGCTCTTGCGCTGATTCGTGGGACCGTCGACAGCCAGCAGGTTCTCCGGATCGTTGGCGAACTGGAGCCGTTCCCGAGCGGTCCAGTTGAGCGCGCCGGTCCGCCACGCATCCGCCAAGGGGACGACGTGGTCGATCTGCACGCTGGCGGAGTTCCGTCCACGGTCGAAACGGATGATTCTGGTGGTGTACGGATCCCGGAGCTCGCCGGTCAGCACCGTGCAGCCGTCCGATCTGCGGATGGTGGTGCTGCGCAGATCTCGCCGCAGAATGTCGTTACGGGTGTCACACCCGTTGTCGTCGATGTCCGACCAGGCGGGCCCGAACTCGTCCCGGCGGTACCTGGGAGAGTTGTCCTCCGCTTTGATCGGAAGGGTGGCGAGCAGCTTCAGCGCCGAGCCGCTGGCGGTCGGGGCACCAACCTGGTTGGACGNTCCGGTCTGGTCGGAAAGGTCACTGCAACCGGTCAGGCCGCCGACGAGGACGAAAACGGCGAGGACGGCGAGGGCCGCGGCTCCGCCGGGTCGACCGGGCCGACCGGGTCCGTGACGATCTGGACCGACACCGCTTCTTCGCACCGGACTCCCCACCTCGACGGTTCGGAACCCGTGGGAAGTGCTCGCCCCGCTTCGGGTCCGTTCGGATCGAGGGTGACATTAACTGGAGATCGGCCCGCCGGGTTGGTCGGCCACCGTCAGGGGACGGGAACGCGGGCTCCCGCGCTCACCGGATTGTCGTGCAGCTCCAACTCCTGGGCCGTGGCGTCCCGTGGGATGTCGAAGACCATGGTGCCCGCTCTGAGGTCACCCGGGTTGATCGAATCCCACAGATCCTCGTTACTCAGCTGGAAGCGGGCGAGGAAATCGGCGCTGTGCCGGCCGCCGCCGCCGTCCCACAGAAACTGGGATGAGGTCACCAGCGTGCGGGTGGAGTCGCCGATGTTGCGCACGGTCACGTGGGCCAGGCAGAACTGGCCGTCCGTGTGCCGAGCGAGCAGTCCGTCACCGAGTTTGGTCTGCCCGCATCGGAAGGAATCCACGATGAACTCGAGCTGGCCATCCGTGACGGGGCGGTTCAGGCCGCTGGCCGGACCCGGTGCCGTGCTCGGACCGGTGGAGCGCGACGGGGCGGTCGTGGCCGCCGACTGTTCCGCGGAACCATTTTGGCCGCTCTTTCCGGGCAGGCTGACCACGACCGCGATGGCGATCAGCGCGCCCAGGACGATGACGGCGATCCAGACGAGTCGCCTGCGATCGAGCCCGCGGGCCGGCGGCGGCTGGGCGAAGGACGGGTACGGCGCGCCGGGCTCGCCCGGTACCGGCCCGTGCCGATCGGGAGCCTGGCCGGACCACGGCCCCGGCGGCGCGCCGGGGACCTGCCCACCCATCCGCTCGCCCAGCTGGGCGGGCCGCGGGCCGGGGCGTCCCCTCGGGCTGTGCGCACCGGACTGCCCCGGTGGTGCCTGGCGTGGTTGTCCCGGTCCCTGGCCCGCCCGGGCGNCGGGAGCGCCCGCGTTCCAGTGGACCTGACGCGCGGGAGCCGAGGTCGCCGGGCCGATCCGGGTCGGGGCGGCGCGGGGCACCTCGCCGGTTCTGCTCAGGAGCTCCTCGGCCTGACCCATCGCCTCGCCGATGGCACCGGTACCGCGGGAGGGTGGCTGCGCGATGAGCCGCAGCAGCAGGTCCCGGGCGCTCGGCCGGTCGTCGGGATGCTTGGCCAGGGCCGCGCTGACCAGGCCGACCAGTGGCTGCGGCAGACCGCGCAGGTCCGGGGCGGACCCGACGATGCGCATGCCGAGGTCGATGTCCGTACCGTCGCCGAACGGGTGGCGGCCGGTACCAGCGTAGGCAATGAGGATGCCCCAGGCGAAGACGTCCGCCTCCGGACCGATGGGCTGGCCGTGCACCTGCTCGGGCGCCATCCACCCGGCGGAGCCGAAGCCCCATGCCGTGGGCTTCGCCTTCGCGCCCTCGAGGGCCTGCGCGATCCCGAAATCGATCACGCGTGGCCCGGACAGTGAGAGCATCACGTTGCTGGGCTTGAGATCCCGATGGACGAGGCCGGCGCTGTGGATCGCGGTGAGCGCCGTCGCGACCCCCACGGCCAGTCCGGTCAGGGTCGACGAGGTCAGCGGGCCCTTGTCGACCTGCATGTCCAGCCGGACGCCGTCGATGAACTCGGTGACGAGGTACGGCGCGGGCGCATTCGGATCCGCGTCCAGGACTTCGGCGGTGCAGAAGGGAGCAACCTTGCGTGCCGCTTCGACCTCGGCCCGGAACCGGCGGCGGAACTCCTCGTCGGCGGCCAGGTCCGGTCTGATGACCTTGATGGCAACCCGCCGTCCGGCCCGGTTCCTCGCCAGGTAGACCGTGCCCATGCCGCCGACCCCGAGCCGGCTGAGCAGAACGTAGGGGCCGACCGACCGGGGCTCGTGTGGATTGAGCGGATCACCTGGTTCGGAGCGGCCGGGACCCATGCGTGCGGCGTTGTCGGCCACGGTCAGCACCGCACGGCTGTGATCACGACCGCTGTCCACTGCTTGTCACACGAATGCCTCTCGAATCCCGATCCGACGCCTCGTTCCGACCGCCGATCCGTGCCCTCCGCCGATCAGCGGAGGTGGGACGGCCCTCGGCGATGCCACCGCGGCCGGCTGCGGGGCTGCTCATGGTTCGGTCTGGTCTACGTTCGCAGTCTGCCGCACTGCCAACGCTTCCAGTCGCACGCGGGCTCCCCGCCGACGGGACCGGTCGGCTCCCCGACAATGTGTTGCCGCCACGGCGCGCAGGCCGCGGCGGATGAGGCCCTAACCGAGGAGGCNTCGTGAACCGATGCGTACCAGTGTGGCCAATCTGATGAAGGGCTCGATCTCGGCTCATGCCCGGATCCCGATTGATGTGGCTGGCTCGGCCGGTGTCGCTGATCTGATGGGAACAGCGGATTCGACAGCGGATTCGATGGATGCGGCTAGGGTGACCGTTGTGCTGGCGGAAACGTGACATCCGGTCCGTCCGAGCCCGGGCCACGCGGGGTGGACGGCCCCTGGCTGCTCTGCCCCTGGTGCGGTGGCCCGGTGCCACTGACCCACCTGGCGGCGTCCGACGAGGAACCGGGCGCCCAGGTCGCGGTGTGCACCGGGTGCGGCCGACGGGTCGGTTTCCTGCCGCCGGTCTAGACCTCCAACTCGTTGGCTACGGCGTGCACGACCTTGGCGACCCGCTGGGCGGTCCGCCGGTCGGGATACCGGCCGCGACGAAGGTCCCGCTGCACGTCGTCCAGCACCTTGATCATGTCTTCGACCATGCTGTGCAGCTCGTCCGGACTGCGCCGCGCGGCCTGGGCGGCCGCCTTGGCGACCGACGGCGGGGCGGTCAGCAGCCGGACCGACAGTGCCTGGTCGCCACGCCGCCCGGCGGCGACGCCGAACTCGACCCGGTCGCCGGGTTTCAGCCGGTCGACCCCGGCGGGCAGGGCGGCCTTGTGCACGAAGACGTCGCCGCCGTCGTCCCGGCTGAGAAAGCCGAAGCCCTTGTCGACGTCGAACCACTTGACTTTGCCGGTGGGCACGGGCGACCTCGTTCTGTGTAACGGCAGGACAACGCAACGGAAGATGAGTGATTCCCAGGCTATCCGTCGGCCGCACGTCGCGTGCGTCTTCGGTAGCGATCGGCTGTCGGGTGCGCCCATCTCCCTCCCGTGACAGTGGCCCGGCCCGCGTTCGGCACACATCCTCGTAGGCTGTCGCACGTGTCGGCGAAACCCTCGTCCCGGCAGGTCGGACCCGTGGCCGGCGGTGCGGTAAGCGAGGTCATGGCTCCGGTCGCAACCCCGCCGCCGGTGACCTGGGCGGATCGGCTGGTCCGGATCGGGGCCGTGCTCTTCGGAACCGGTCTGGTCGCCACGGCGGCGGCGGTGATCCCCTTCTTCCTGGGCGCCGAGAATCTGCCGACCTGGCTGAACGCCGTCGCCGGCGGCGGACTGACCATCGGGTTCGCCGTGGCGCTGGTGGGGGTGCTCGCCGCCGCCCGATCCCGGATTCCCGAGGAGAGCGATCCCGATCTCTACGTGAACAACCCACATCCGCCCGACCACGGGGCCCGCAGGGAGGCCGATCGTCCCGGGGACGCCGACCACCCCGGGGACGGCACCGGTTCGCGGGCAGATCCTGTCACCCGTTCCCGGTAGTTCCTTGATCTCACGGCCGGGGGTGCGGACCCCCGCCGGGCCCACCGCGTCGCGGCGTCAGCCCGGCTGTCGTCGGCGCCGGGCCTCGTCGACCAGCCAGGGCGGGAAGTCGGCCAGCCGGGGGAGGACGACGTCGGCGCCGGCGGAGAGCAGATCGGCGGCCGAGCAGGGCCCGGTGGCGACCCCGACGGCGAGAGCACCGCCGTCGCGGGCGCCGACCATGTCGCCGACGTGGTCACCGACGAAGACGTCCACGCGGTGGGCNCGCAGGGCCTCGCCCTTCGTCTGCGCGAACCGGGCTCCCTCCACCACGTCGGCGGTGATGCCGATCCGGTCCAGACTCGCGCGGGCCAGCGCCGTGCTCTTCGCGGTGACGACCACTACCCGGCCGGCTAGCCGCCGCACCGCGGCCACCGCGGCCACCGCTGCCGGCATCGGCAGCGACGCCGGCAGCGCGTGGACCGCGTAGAGCTCGCGGTAGCGGGCCGCCACGGCCGCGACCTCGGCCAGCGGGAACCAGTGGGCGAGCTCCGTCTCCAGCGGCGGGCCGAGCCGGGCGACGACCGTCTCGGCGTCCACCGCCACCCCGGTCTCGGCGGACAGGACGGCGAAGGTCGCCCGGATGCCGTGCCGGGCATCCAACAGGGTCAGATCGAGATCGAACCCGACGACCGGGACGGATGCCCGCCAGAACGACACCAGCCGAGCTTAAGGGCCGATGTTCCCGGGAAGCCCGCATTATCCAAGATCGCCTACCGGATCTGTACGATCTGTACGCCCCGGGCGGGCGAGATCCGGCTCACTACGCCGCTCGACCGGTAGTGTCCGCGGGTGTGACCAGGGTTGTGGTGGATGTGATGCTCAAGCCGGAGATTCTCGACCCTCAGGGGCAGGCGGTGCTCGCCGCGCTGCCGCGCCTCGGCGTGAGTGGGATCGTCGGGGTCCGCCAGGGCAAGCGTTTCGAGCTGGAGCTGGAGGAGGGCACGGACCTCGACGGCGCGGTCCTGGCCCGGGTCGAGCACCTGGCCTCGACCCTGCTGGCCAATCCGGTGATCGAGGACTACGCGGTGCGCATCGAGGACGTCTCCACGCCGTCGGTGGGCAGCCCCGCCGGCTGAGCCTCTCCGCGCAGCCAGCCAACCAAGGCAGCGCCGAAGGCGCAACGCGGGGGGCTCGGGGCGGCTCGGCCCCCCCGGCCAGCATGACGAAAGCCCCTGACGGCGCAGCACGCGCCGCCAGGGGCTTGCGTGGGCGAGGGGGGAGTTGAACCCCCACGTCCGCTAGGACACACGGACCTGAACCGTGCGCGTCTGCCATTCCGCCACTCGCCCGAGTGGGACTATCTCTTGACCAGACGACACGCTACCACGCCGGAGATGTCCTTCACGGAGGGGGGTCGGGCCCGTCGCGAACATGTCAAGCTGCCGAGCCGTGGGACGTCCGCGCCCGGGGGCATACGATCTCACAGACCGGGAGAAGGGAGGTCGAGCATGGGCGTGCTACAACGCTTCGAACGGCGCCTGGGCGGCCTCGTCGAGGGTGCGTTCGCGAAGGTGTTCAAGGGCGGAGTCGAGCCCGTCGAGATCGCCAGCGCGTTGGCCCGGGAAACCGACGATCGGCGGGCGGTCAGTTCGAACCGGGTGCTGGTGCCCAACGAGTTCGCCGTCGAGCTCGCCGGCGGCGACTTCGCCCGGCTCGCCCCCTACGACCGGGCGCTGTGCGACGAGCTCGCCGAGATGGTTCGCGAGCATGCGGCCGAGCAGCGTTACACCTTCGTCGGCCCGGTGTCCGTGCGGATGTCCGAGGCCACCGATCTCGATGTCGGCGTCTTCCGGGTCCGCAGCAGCGTGGCCGCCGCGGACCCGGGAGCGGTGACTGAACGGCGCGCACGCCCTCCCCGACCGGGCGCTCCCGGCACCCCGCACCTCGTCATTACCACGAAGGCCCCGGGAGGGCCCGCGGGCGGAGGGGAACGGGAGTATCCCTTGGACGCCGAGACGACCGTGATCGGCCGCAGCGTCGAGTGCGACATCCGCCTGAACGACACCGGTGTGTCTCGTCGCCACGGCGAGATACGCCGGCTTCCCGACGGGCAGTTCCTCTACGTCGACGCCGGGTCCACCAACGGCAGCCTGGTCAACGGTCGCGCGGCGACGCAGGTCAAGTTGGTCAACGGGGACAAGATCGAGCTCGGTACCGCGACGATCGTCTTCCGTCGCGAGGACGGGCGGGGGAATGGTCCGGCGCGCGTGGGCGCCCGTGGAACACCTCCGCCGGCCCAGGCCGGGGGCCGGGAGACCATCCCGCCGGACCGCCGTCCCACGCCCGCGCCGGACGACCCGTACCGGCGCGGCTCGTCGCCACACGCCGGCCGTGTCGACCCGTACGCCGATCGTGATCGGCGCGGTGGGCCGGGGTACCGGGACGATTCATACCAGAACCGGAGGGACCCGTACCGGGACCGGACACCGGAACGGGATCACGGCTACGACCAGCCGCGCGACCACGGTGGTCGTGACCCCTATCACCGTGACCCCAGTGACGGGCGTGAGGGACGAGCCGACGCTCCTCGGCGAGCCGACGCTCCTCGGCGAACCGACGCTCCTCGGCGAGCCGACGCTCCTCGGCGAGCCGACCCCTACCGCGAGCCGAGCAACCCCGGCCGCCGGCCCGGCTCCGGTTCGCCGCCCGATGGGCTCGAACCCCTCGACGACGTGTACGACGCCGACACGGAGCTCCCCGGCCGCGCCGCCGCGGAGCCTCCCGGCGGGGATGGTCGACGTGGCCGGCCCAGATCGGCTCGAGGCTGGTAGCGCCCGATGGACCCCACTGAACCCAGCGAACTCGTACTGCTGGTTGTCAAGATCGGATTCCTTGCCCTCCTCTGGGGATTCGTTCTGGTCGCCGTGCGCGCCGTCCGGCTGGACATGTTCGGCCCCACCAAGCGTCAGCAGCGGCGCGAGCCGCCCCCCCTGGTCCGGCCGACGCCGCCGCGCACTCCACCCCAACCTCCACGCAAGCCACAGACACCTAGCAAACTCGTGGTGACCAAAGGCCCCTTGACCGGCACAACGATCCCGCTAGGAACGGCACCTGTCACCATCGGACGGGCACAGGACTCGACTCTGGTCCTCGAGGATGACTTCGCATCCGGGCGGCATGCGAGACTCGTGCCCCACGACGGGCAGTGGTTCGTGGAGGACCTGGGCTCGACCAATGGCACATTCCTCAACCGTACGAAGGTGACCAGTCCCATGCCGGTACCTCTCGGCGCGCCGGTCAGGATCGGGAAGACGGTCCTGGAGCTCCACCGGTGAGCCTCAGGCTTCACTTCGCCGTCCGCTCGGATGTCGGGCACGTACGGGAAGGAAACGAAGATTCAGCCTATGCCGGGCTCCGCCTGCTGGCGGTGGCCGACGGCATGGGTGGTCATGCCGCGGGGGAGGTCGCCAGCTCAACGGTGATCTCCCGCCTGGCGGATCTCGACGACGCGATCGACAGCGACGATCTCGTGACGGAGCTGAACGAGGCCGTCCGGGACGCCAATCGGCAGCTGCGCGAGATGTCGCTGGAGAACAGCGCGCTGGACGGCATGGGCACCACGGTGACCGCCGTGCTCTCCTCCGGTGACATGCTCGGGGTGCTGCACGTCGGCGATTCCCGGGCCTACCTGCTGCGCGACGGCGTCCTCAGCCAGGTCACCCACGATCACACCCTGGTGCAGGATCTCGTGGACCAGGGTCGGATCACCCCCGAGCAGGCGAACACCCATCCGCAGCGCTCGCTGCTGATGCGGGCGCTCGACGGTCGGGAGGTCGAGCCCGATCTCTCCGTGCGCCAGGCGATCGCGGGAGACCGCTACTTGCTGTGCACCGACGGCCTGTCGGGGGTGGTGAGCGAGGAGACAATCCTCGAGACGCTGCTGCTGCCCACCCCGCAGGAGGCGGTCGACCAGCTGGTCGACCTGGCCCTCAAGGGCGGCGGCCCGGACAACATCACCGTCGTGGTCGCCGACATCGAGGAGGACCACGGCGAGGCGGAGCCCTATCCCCTCGTAGCCGGCGCGGCGGCCGAGAAGCGGGCGGTTNCCGGCGCGTCGCCGGCCCGCAGCGGGCCGAATCCCCAGTACCCCGACCACGAGTCCGCGGCGGCGAAGGCGGCCCGTATCGGTCGGCCGGGCTTCCACCGGCGGGACCGCCAGGCGCAGGCCAGCGATCGGGGCGACGACGACGGCGACGACTCCGACCCGGAAGGATCCGGGGGACGGCGCTCCGGGCGGCGGGTCCTGTTCGTCTCCACCGTGGTGTTCGTGCTCATCGCGGCCGGTGCCGCGGCCGGGTGGACCTACGTGCGCGGGCAGTACTATGTCGGCGTCGACGACGAACACGTCGCCCTCTTCCAGGGAGTGAAGGGCATTCCGCTGTCCTCGGTGGTACTCCCCCGCCGTCAGCCACTGTCGGAGGTTGCGGAGCCCGATCAGGCGGAGCTCCGACGAGGCATCCGCGCCGGCAGCCGCGACGATGCGGAAAAGATCATCTCGCGCCTACGGACCCCGGCCACGCCCTCCGTACGCCCGAGTCCGAGTCCGAGTCCGAGTCCGACCGACCGTTCCAAGGTGCCGTCGGGCACCTCGGGCTCCTCCCTCCTGTCCACCGCCCTGTGCCAGCCGGCGACCGGTGCCGGCGTCACGGTCCCGGGATGCCCGACCACNCCCGNCCCCNCCCCCTCACCGTGATCTCAGGCCAGCGATGNCCCGCCCGCCGATCCCCCTACCTCCGCTACGCAGGCCGAGGTCGGCGGACCTCACCGCGACCTTCGCCGGTTTCCCGCTGCCCACCGGCACCANCCTCCCGCCGTACCGGCGCCGGGAGCTCATCCTGATGATCTTCGCCGGCGTGCTCGCGACCAGCGCGCTCGCCGCGTTGACCTTCGCCGACATCGGCCAGGTCTCGCTCGGGATCTTCTCCATCGGTCTCGGCTTCTTCTGCCTGTGGGCGCTGGCCCACCTGGCGGTACGCAGGTTCGCGCCGGCCGCCGACCCGGTGCTGCTCCCGGTCGTCGTCGCGCTCAACGGCCTGGGCCTGGTCATGATCTATCGGCTCGACCTCGCCAAGGCGGATGCCGCCGAGCGGGCGGGAACCCACATTCCGCCCGGTGCCGCGCAGACGCAGCTCGTCTGGACCCTGCTGGCGGTCATCGTCTTCATCCTGGTGCTGGCGCTGGTACGCGATCATCTCTCGCTCGCCCGGTACGCCTACACGGCCGGCCTGGTCGGTCTGGTCGGTCTGGTGCTGCCGATCGCGCCGGGCATCGGCGCGACCATCAACGGCGCGCGCCTCTGGCTGCGGATCGGNCCGTTCTCCTTCCAGCCGAGCGAAGTCTCGAAGATCATTCTTCTGATCTTCTTCGCCGGCTATCTGGTCAACAAACGCGAGGTCCTCTCGGTGGCCTCCCGCTCCTTTCTCGGGATGGGGATCCCGCGCGCCCGCGACCTCGGGCCGGTACTGGTGGCGTGGCTGGCGAGCCTGGGCATCCTGATCGTGCAGAAGGACCTCGGCTCGTCCCTGCTGTTCTTCGGAATGTTCATGGTCGTCCTCTACGTCGCCACCGAGCGGGTATCGTGGCTCTTGGTCGGCTTCGTGCTGTTTCTGTTCGGTGCCGTGATCGCGCACAGCATGTTCAGCCATGTCCAGGTCCGGGTGGACGGCTGGCTGCACGCCTTCGACGGTGACAACCCGTCGAGCACGTCGTACCAGCTCGTGCAGGGCCTCTACGGCTTCGCCGCCGGTGGCATCACCGGTACGGGGCTCGGGGAGGGGCACCCGCAGAAGGTGCCGTTCGCGAACACCGACTTCATCATGGCGAGCCTCGGTGAGGAGCTCGGTCTCACCGGCGTCATGGCCATCCTGATGATGTACGCCCTGGTCGTGCTGCGCGGGATGCGCGCGGCCCTCGGCGCGAAGGACCCGTTCGGCAAACTGCTGGCGGCCGGGCTGTCCTTCACCCTGGCGCTGCAGGTGTTCGTGCAGGTGGGCGGGGTCATGCGGCTCATCCCGCTGACCGGGCTCACGCTGCCGTTCGTCTCCTACGGCNGGTCGTCCATCGTGGCCAACGCCGCGATCATCGCGTTGCTGCTGCGGGTCAGCGACGCCGCCCGCCGCGCACCCGAACCGGTGCCGGATGCCCCCCTGTTCGACCCGGGCGCGGTTGCAGAGAGTCCCACCCAGGTGGTGAAGACGACATGAACCGCACGGTGCGCAAGGTCGCCGTCGCCTGCATGGTCCTCTTCGCCGCGCTCCTGGTGAACGCGAACTGGCTCCAGGTGGGCGAGGCGGGCAGCCTCAAGTCCCAGCCGACGAACGGGCGTCAGATCACCGAGCGCCTGGAACGACAGCGGGGCGCGATCGTCGCCGGTGACGTGGAGATCGCACGTTCGGTGCCGTCGAACGACCAGTACAAGTACCAGCGGCAGTATCCGGCCGGGCAGCTCTACTCCAACGTTACCGGCTACTACACGCTGTTCACGGCGGCCGGCCTGGAGCGGTCCGAGGACGTCTTCCTGTCCGGAGACGACGACCGACTGCTCGCAAGCCGGGTGACCGGCCTGTTCACCGGCGCGGAGCGGCGCGGCGGTTCCGTGGTCACCACGATCAACCCCGCCGTCCAGAAGGCGGCGGCGGAGGCGCTCGGCAACCGCAAGGGCGCGGTGGTCGCCATCGAGCCGTCGACCGGCGCGATCCTGGCGATGGTCACCAACCCTTCCTACGACGCGAACGCGCTGGCGGCCCATGATGAGAAGGCCGCGGCCAATGCCTATGGGCTGCTGTCGGGCAATCCAGATCAACCGCTGCTGAACCGGGCAGCCCAGCAGACCTATCCGCCCGGTTCGACCTTCAAGCTCATCACCGCCGCCGCCGCGCTGTCACAAGGCAGGACGCCGGACACTCGTGTCGCGGCACCCGATGAGCTACCGCTCCCACTGAGCACCGTGCGGCTGCCGAACTTCGGCGGCGAACGCTGCGGCGACGGCGAGACCGACACCCTCATTCACGCGCTCGCCATCTCCTGCAACACCGCGTTCGCACAGCTCGGTATCGATCTCGGTGCCGACACCCTGCGCCGGCAGGCCGAGGCCTTCGGCCTGAACGCGACCTTCCCCGACTTCCCCTTGCAGCAGGCCCGTAGCGTCTTCCCCGCCAAGCTCGACGCCGCGCAGACCGCGCAGTCGGCGATCGGCCAGTACGACGTCCGGGTCACGCCCCTACAGATGGCGGAGGTGGTCGCGGCGATCGCCAACGACGGCACGGAGATGAAGCCCTATATCGTGTCCGAACTACGCAGCCCGGACCTCAAGAGGATCAGCAAAACCGAGCCGAAGAAACTCGGTGAACCGGTGAGCAGCGAGGTGGCCGCCCAGCTCACGACCATGATGGAAAGCGTGGTGACGTCGGGGACCGGTCGGCGGGCGCAGATCGGCGGCGTCACCGTCGCCGGGAAGACGGGGACCGCCGAGCACGGCACCAGCCTGCCGCACGCCTGGTTCGTGGGGTTCGCCCCGGCGGACGCTCCGAAGATCGCGGTTGCCGTCATCGTCGAGGACGGCGGCGGCGAGCTGGGTACCGGTGGTGCCGTCGCCGCCCCCGTCGCGAAACAGGTCATACAGGCCGCATTGGACAAGCCATGAACAACTCCCCGGGCAATCCCATCTCCCCGTCGCAGCCCTTCGCCGGCGCCGCGTCGCCGAACACCGTCCTCGACAACCGGTACCGCCTGAACGGGCGGATCGCCGCCGGCGGCATGGGTGAGGTCTGGCGTGGCCTGGACCTGACCCTCGGCCGCCCCGTCGCGGTGAAACTGCTGCGCCCGGAGTACGCCAGCGACGAGTCGTTCCTGGTGCGGTTCCGCGGCGAGGCCCGCCATGCCGCCCGGCTGTCACACCCGGGCGTCGCCTCGGTCTATGACTACGGCGAGGTCGCGACCGCCGACGACTACCCGACCGCCTACCTGGTCATGGAGCTGGTGGAGGGGGAGCCCCTCTCCGCCGCGCTGCACCGGGAGAAGCGGTTGTCCCCGGAACGCACGCTGGACATCCTCGGGCAGGCGGCCGACGCGTTGCAGGCCGCGCACGCCCTCGGCGTGGTCCATCGCGACGTCAAGCCCGGCAACCTGCTGCTGCGCCCGGACGGCGCGGTGAAGGTCACCGACTTCGGGATCGCCCGCGCGGTCGACGCCGCGCCGCTCACCGCCACCGGCATCATGATGGGGACGGCCTACTACGTGTCCCCCGAGCAGGCGTCCGGGCGTCCGGTGACACCGGCGAGCGACGTCTACTCGCTCGGCGTCGTCGCGTACGAGTGCCTCGCCGGTCGCCGCCCCTTCGACGACCGCAACCCCATCGTGGTCGTGATGGCCCACCAGCAGGACACCCCGCCCCCGCTGCCGACCGACATCCCCTACCAGGTACGGGCCCTGGTGGACTCGGCGATGGCCAAGGACCCCGCGCGCAGGCCCAGTTCGGCGGGGGCATTCGCGCGTTCGGCGGCCGGGATCCGGCGCAGTCTGTGGAGCCCGGAGCCGGCGCGCTGGCCCGGCGCACCGGACGCGNCCGCCCGCCATCCGGGGCNGGGCGCCGTCCTCCCGCCCGCCGGTGCCGCCGCTCGCCCGCCCCGATCCACCTCGCGCACCCGGCCACCGTCCTGGGTGGCCGCACCGCCACCGTCCGGTCACACCAGTGGACCGGGGCGCACCGGCGCTTCGCCGGACAACGCCCAGGCGGTTCCCGATGGCCCGGAAGCCATGCTCGGCGGACCCGACGTACCTGCAACGGCCCTGCACAGCCCGCCCTTCGGCGGCCCCGACACGGCGTACGGTGGCCCCGAGTCGGCGTACGGCGGCTCGGCCTACGGGACGTCGGACCGTGGCGGCCCCCGCGATCCCGGCACCGCCTACCACCCGGGTCCGCCGCCGTGGGCCCGTACCCCCGGCGGCCCCCCAGGTCCGTCCGGCCCGGACAGCCCGGATGATCTGCGGCCGGGCTGGGAGGGGCGAGCCGCTCGACGGCACCGGCCGAAGGCGGCCTCCCGTCCCGCCCTGCCACTGCCACTTCTGATCATTCTGCTGATCCTCACCGTGGTGATCGTCGCATTCGCGACCAACAGGTTGTTCTCCGGCAGCAATTCCGCATCGAACTCCGCGACCACACCACCGAGGGTGGTCTACCCAACCGCAATCGGTGATGAAATCGTCAGCGGTAACGCCGGGTCGGCGATTTCCGGCGCGGGAGGGGCGACGGCAGGGGAGTATTCGTGACCGACGTGACGGAGATGTATGCCCCGGGGGCTGGGCCGCAGATCATCGGCGGGCGTTACGAGCTGGGCGAGGGCATCGGCTATGGCGGCATGGCGGAGGNCTTCCGCGGTCGTGACATCAGGCTCGGCCGTGAGGTCGCCGTCAAGACGCTGCGCCCGGACCTCGCCCGTGATCCCACCTTTCTCGCCCGGTTCCGCCGAGAGGCGCAGTCCTCGGCCGCGCTGAACCACCCCGCGATCGTCTCGGTGTACGACACGGGCGAGGACCTCATCAACGGGGCGCAGATCCCCTACATCGTGATGGAGTTCATCGAGGGACGGACCCTGCGCGACGCGCTGCAGACCGAGGGCCGGTTCACCGAACGCCGCGCTATGGAGATCACCTCCGACGTCTGTGCCGCCCTGGACTACAGCCACCGGATGGGGATCATCCACCGCGACATCAAGCCGGCGAACGTGATGCTCAGCCCGGACGGCTCGGTCAAGGTCATGGACTTTGGCATCGCCCGCGCCACCACCGCGACCTCCTCGACCATGACCGCGACGGCGGCGGTGATCGGCACCGCTCAGTACCTGTCCCCGGAGCAGGCCCGAGGAG
This sequence comes from Frankia sp. Allo2, assembly GCF_000733325.1. Classification (NCBI taxonomy): domain Bacteria; kingdom Bacillati; phylum Actinomycetota; class Actinomycetes; order Frankiales; family Frankiaceae; genus Frankia; species Frankia sp. Allo2. Next base: position 291,390 of record NZ_JPHT01000001.1, on the reverse strand, counting down.
CCCGCGTTGACGCCCGCAGCGACGTCTACACCACCGGGGTGCTGCTCTACGAACTGCTCACCGGGTCGCCGCCGTTCCGCGGGGACNACCCGGTGGCCGTGGCCTACCAGCACGTGCGGGAGGACCCGCTGCCGCCGTCCGCTCACGATCGCGACATCTCCCCCGAGGCCGACGCGATCGTCCTCAAGGCGATGGAGAAGGACGCCGACGACCGCTACGGCACTGCGGGTGAGATGCGCGACGATCTGGAACGGGCGCTGGCCGGACGGCGCGTGCACGCCATGATGGGAGGTGGTGGCGCGGGCGGGGCCGCCACCACCCTCGGCCCGGCCGCGCCCGGCACGGCGATCCTCAGCCGCGGTGACCGAGCGGGTTATCCCACCCGGGACCGCTACCGCGACGACGACTACCGCAACGACGACCAGACCACTTACCGCGACGTCCCCTACGACGACGGCCGGTTCGGCACCGGTCCGTTCGACCGCTACGACGTGACCGGGGCCATCGACCGGCGGGCCGTTCCCAATCAGGAGCGTTCCCAGGCGTGGAAGTACATCCTCGCGGGTCTCGGAATCGTCATCGTCTTCGTCGCCGTCGTCCTGCTCGCCACGACCTTCCTCAGCACCGGTGACAACACCGCCTCCACGAAGAAGATCCTCGTCCCGACCGGCCTCGTCGGGCAGAACGAGCAGCAGGCCCGCGCCCGGCTGCAGAGCGCCGGCTTCGGGGGGGAGGTGGTCACGAAGCTGGTCGATTCACCGGACCTGGCCGGTCGGGTCACGGCGGTCGACCCGGCCGAAGGCAAGGAGGTCGCCGCCAAGGGGGTGATCACCCTGTCGATCGGCAAGGCCGCCGACGACGTCCAGATCCCCGCCGACCTGATCGGGAAGACCCAGGCCGAGGCCGAGGCGGCCCTGCGGGCGTTGGGGCTGGTCCCGAACCCGATGGCCTACGGCAACCCGACCAGCCAGAAGGTCGGCACGGTGGACAGCACCGATCCGCAGGCGGGTTCGGCCGTCAAGCGCGGCAGCACGGTCACGCTCAACGTGGTCAGCCCGAACGTCAACGTTCCCGACGTGCGCAACCGCACGTACGACAATGCCGCCGCCGAACTCGGCCGCTACGGGCTGAGGGCGGCCCAGCAGCCCGTCGCGAACAACAACGTGGCGCCGGGGACGGTTGTGGACCAGAGCCCGTCCGGCGGCAACGTCCCTCGGGGTTCGACCATCACGCTGTCCGTCGCCCAGCAGATCCAGACCACCGCGCCGCCGACTCCAACCGAGACGCCAACCGGGCCCACCCCGACCACGGAGCCGACCAGCACTTCGCCGAGCCCGACGGGTAATCCCACCCCTGGGACACCGGCCACGACGAAGCCGGGCGGCCTGGGGGGGCTGCTGGGCGGCCGCAACGGCGGTGGCGGTTCCGGCGGTGGCGGCACCTGAGGTCGTCGCGCCGACGGAGGCGGTCGTGGCTGCTCAGGCAGTATGGGACTGCGGCCGCCCACGGCAGGGTGCCTGATGCCGCGGGAGGTCACGATCTGATGCGCATCCTGGTGATCGACAACTACGATTCGTTCGTCTTCAACCTTGTCCAGTACCTGGGCCAGCTCGAGACCGAATGCATCGTGCGCCGCAACGACGAGATGACGCCGGCCGACCTCGCCGCGCTCGGCGTCGACGGGGTCCTGCTCTCCCCGGGACCGGGTACGCCCGAGGCGGCCGGCGTGAGCATTCCCATGGTGCGAGCCTGCGCGTCGGGCGGCATGCCGCTGCTCGGGGTGTGCCTGGGCCATCAGGCGATCGCGGTCGCGTTCGGCGCTACCGTCGACCGCGCCCCGGAGTTGCTGCATGGCAAGACCTCGGTCGTCCGCCATGACCGGACCGGCGTTCTCACGGACCTGCCGTCGCCGTTCGTCGCGACCCGCTACCACTCGCTGGCCGTCGAGGAGGACACCCTTCCCGAGGAAATCGAGGTGACCGGCCGGNCCGAAAGCGGCGTGGTGATGTCGCTGCGCCATCGACGCCTCCCGCTCGAGGGCGTGCAGTTCCACCCGGAGTCCGTCCTCACCCAGGGCGGCCACCTGATCCTCGCCCGTTGGCTGGACCAGTGCGGCGACGGCGGCGCGGCGCGCAGGCTCGCACCGGGGCTGTCCGCCGAGGTCGAGACCCTGCGGACGGCGGCGTTCTCCTAGCCGCGCCTGGCGATGCCGGACGGGTCGATCGGCCCGTCGTAGCCGGGTAGCCGGCTGTCGGCGGCCTCCTCGACGCGGTATCCCAGCCGGTAGGCGTCGACGTACTGCCGGTAGATCGTGACCTGCGGATTGGCCTGCAGGCTGGAGCGCAGCGCGGCGACCTCCCCGATCGCCGTGATCCGGAACGGCGGGGNGNAGANCTCGCCGTGCAGCAGAAGAGTGTTCCCGACGCAGCGGACCGCCGTCAGTGCCGTCACCCGGCGGTCCATGATGCTCATCGCCTCGGCGCCGCCGGCCCACAGCGCGTTCACGACCGCCTGGACATCCTGCTGGTGCACGATGAGATCGTCGGGCCTCGGGGCGGGCACGCCGGGGGCGTACGGGCCACCCCGGCCCTCCCGCGGGGCGTCGTCCAGCTCGACGGTCAGCGCCGGCCCGCGCACCGGGGCCAACCCCGCGGGACCGGCCAGCGACTCGACCAGGGACCGGGCGGCGGCATCGGTCCCGAGCGCGAAGCCCGGTGCCCCCGACGGGACGGCCTGCGCCGTGGTCGCGCGCCGCCGCGACTCGGCGTCCAGCCCGGCGCGGCGGTCGGCCACCCGGCCCGCCTCCTCGTCTACAACCTGCGCGACTCCCGCCCGCTCCTGGGCCGCCCAAGCGGCAGTGTCCCGCGGGCCGGCCCGATCGAACGGGCCGCCGTCCAGCACCACGACGCCGGACAGCACGCCGGCCCAGAACAGCGACNCCGCCCAGATCNCCCGCCGCGACCGGCCCCCCGGCCAGGGCCAGGGCCGTAGCCCGCCGTGCACCGTCGTCCCCAATCTCCCTCGGTGCCCCGCTGAACGGTTCACCCATGCATGCCGATGAATCGCCGGGGGCGGCACGCGACCATGCCACAACCAGCCCGGCCGGGCGATCCGTCCGCCGCGTCGGAGGTATCGCCTCCCGCGCAGGCTACGCGGCCGATGGCGCTCTCGATGCCACATGGGTCTGATCGCCCCGGCACCGGCCGCGACGTCGGCGTCGCCCGGGCCCCGACCGGAGGTGAATCCCGCCGGCCGGTACGCAACGGCGTTTCCACGGACGCCCTGTCTACGCTGGTACCCAGCGCGAGACCGCCGATGGCCGGACGAGGACGGCGACGACGGTCGCCGCTCTCGTCCACGCACGGCCATCGAGGAGTTCCGCAGTGCCCGAGTCACGACGCCGCAAGCCCAAGAAGCCAACCCCGACCACCACCGCGGGCGCGTCGGCACGCAGGCGGAAGCCGCCGTCCCCGCCCTGGTTCGGCGGTCTGATCCTCGCGTTCTTCCTGCTCGGGATCGCCTACCTGCTCGTCTACTACTTCTCCAACGGCGGCGTCCTGGGGATGGAGGGGCTGGGCGGCTGGAACATCCTTATCGGGTTTGGTTTTGTCGTCGTCGGACTGGCCGTGTCGACCCAGTGGCGATAGCCGGCCCGCACGCCAGACGCCTGATGGCCACGCCCGGCACAACCACCAGAGCTTCCAGCCGTGTTATTCATCCACAACCGTTGTCCACAAGTGTGGATACCTCCACCTTGATCACCGATTACCCAGGGAATCCTGTTGCATCCTGAACGTCAGAAGATTTCCGGCTCCTCACCCTACGAAGCCACGATCGGGTTCTCCCGGGCGCTCCGCGTGGGCGAACGCGTGTTCGTCAGTGGGACTGGGCCGGTGTGGCCGGACGACACGGTTCCACCGGACGCTGAGCTGCAGACCCGGCGGTGCTTCGAGATCATCCGCACCGCACTGCGCGAGGCGGGCACCGATCTCGGTGACGTCACCCGTACCCGGATGTTCATCACCGATCCCGCCCACGCTCCGGCCGTCGGCGCCGTCCACGGCGAGCTGTTCGCCGCGATCCGCCCAGCCGCCACGATGGTCGTCGTTGCGGGACTACTCGACGAGCGTTGGGTCGTCGAAGTGGAAGCCGAGGCGATCCTTGGGTCCGGGGCTGGGTCCGGGTCCGGGTCCGACTGACGGCCGGCCCTGACGCCGGGTCCGGATCCGGGACCGTCAGCGCGCGATGACCGCCCTGCGCAGACGCGCCACGGCGCGTTCGGCGTCGCCGGTTGTGACGATCAGGCGCCGGAACTCGCCACCCGGGCGGACCTCCACCACGACCGCGGGCCGGCCGCGGTAGACAGCGACAAACTCCTTGCCGCCCCGCGACCGCCAGGTCCCGAGGGCCATGACGCGCGGCAGTCCGGTCCCGGGCGCCCGCCATCCGTGCACTTCCGCGAACGCATCCGCCGCCAGGCGTACGTCGAGTACCTCGTCGAGCCGCACGGAGACGTCCCCACGCACCGCGCCGATCCGTTCAAGCCCGCGCAGGACGACCTCGACCCGCTTGTCCACAACCTCCAGGCTGGCCACAGCTCCCACGTTAATGCCACGACCCGCTCGGGTTCGCCTGATCGCCGTGGCCACCTGTCCCGGGACCGGCCTGCACGATCAGGTCGAGNGGGACGGCCGGGCGTAGGCCTCGGCGTCCTCGGCCCTGATCACGTACATCACCGCGTTGATCAGGGCCAGATGGGTGAACGCCTGGGGGAAGTTTCCGAGATGGCGGCCACTGACCGGATCGATCTCCTCGGCATAGAGATCCAGCGGGCTGGCGAGGCTCAGCAGCCGTTCACACAGCTGCCGGGCACGGGTCAGCTCGCCGATCTCCACCAGGGCGGAGACCAGCCAGAACGAGCAGATCAGGAAGGCGCCCTCGGTGCCGGAGACCCCGTCGTCGGTCTCCTCCGTGCGGTAGCGCAGGACCAGCCCGTCAACGGTCAGCTCGTCGGCGATCGCGAGCACGGTGGCCTTCACGCGTTCGTCGGCCGCCGGCAGGAACCCGAGCAGCGGAATCAGGAGCAGTGAGGCGTCGAGCGCCTTCGATCCGTAGTACTGGGTAAACACACCGCGATGATCCACACCCTTCTCGCACACCTCGGCGTGGATCTCCTCCGCCACGGCCCGCCAGCGCGCCGCCGTCTTGGCGTCCCCCCGCATCTGCGCCAGCCGCCGACCCCGGTCCAGGGCAACCCAGCACATCATCTTGGACACGGTGAAGTGCTGCGGCGCCCCGCGCNCCNCCCACANCCCGCGGTCCGGCTCCCGCCAGTGCGTGGCCGCCGCCTCGACGAGGCGCACGAGCACCGGCCAGAGCCGTTCGGAGAGGTAGTCACGGGACTTGGTGTGCAGGTACACGGAGTCGAGAACGACACCCCAGACGTCGTGTTGACGTTGCAGTGCCGCTGCGTTGCCGATCCGTACCGGGTAGGCTCCCTCGTAGCCGGACAGGTGACCGAGGACCTCCTCGTCGATCTTCGGCTCGCCGCTCACCCGGTACATCACCTGGATGTCGTCGTCATCGTTCTCGGCGACGTCGGCGATGAACGAGAAGAAATCGTTGGCCTCGTAGTCCAGCCCGAGGGTGTACAGGCCCCACAGCGCGAAGGTGGAATCGCGGATCCAGCTGTATCGGTAGTCCCAGTTCCGTTCGCCGCGCGGGGTCTCCGGCAACGAGGTGGTCGAGGCGGCGAGCAGAGCACCGGTCGGCGCGTAGGTCAGTCCTTTCAGCGCGAGGGCGCTGCGCTGCAGATGGCGCCGCCAGGGATGGTCGGGAAACATTCCCCGCGACAGCCACTGGCGCCAGAACTCCGTTGTCCGGTCGACGGCGACGCACGCCTGCAGGTAGGTGTCCGGAAGCAGGGGCTCCTCCGGGCGCCAGGTGAGCGCGACGAACGCGGTGTCCCCCTCCCGCAGCGTGGTGCGAGCCAGTGCCCGCCGGCCGTCGAAACCGAGCCGCAGGTCGGTACGCAGCCGCAGCGTGACGTTGGTGCCCGCATGGCTGATCACGCCGGAGGAGTAATCCTCTCCCTCGTACTGCCAGGACTCGGGCTCACGGCCGTAGTCGAAGTTCGGCTCGCACACCAGGCTGAGATCCACCGAGCCGTGCTCACAGCGAGCCAGCCGGAGCAGCACGTGGTCGGCGTCCCAGTCGCTCGGCGTCCGACGGTGCGTGTTCGAACGCTTGTGGGTGCGATGCCAGCGCCCGACCACCAGGCAATCGGTGACGATGAGCCAGCCGTTCGGCGTCTGCCAGGTGGTCTCGAGAATGTTCGTCCCGGGGAGGTAGCGCCGGCCGGCCGGGATCTGCGTACGCTCGGGACCGAAACGGAAGCCCCCGGCCGACCGGTCCAGCACCGACCCGAAGACACTCGGGGCATCGGGCCGGGGCACACACATCCACTCGACGTTGCCGCTGGGGGCAACGAGACAGGACGTCTCACAGTCGGACAGGAATCCGTACTCGGCGATCGGCGGGAAGGGACTGCCCCCGCTGCGCCGCACCGGTGAATGTGCCATCTGATCCCCCTGCCCGCGCCGTGCCACGGCATCCATCACGCTATCGCCACCACACGTAGATCGCTACTATGAGTATTGACAAGAAAGCGAATGGTAGCCGCTACTCGGCGGCGTGCAAGCGTCGCGGCCGTCCTCACCCCCGCGACCAGGGCTGTCGGGCTACAACTGCCGGGCTACACCAGTGTCGACGACTTGATGATCGCGGCGGCGAACAGCAACGCGAGCACGGCGGCGACCCCGCCCGCCTGGAGCAGCACCCGGCNGGGCGGGACGTAGGCGTAGATCAGACCGATGATGGCACCGACAGCCAGCCCACCGAGATGCCCCCATTTGTCGATGTTGCTGAACGAGAAGGTGATGGCGAGGTTGATCCCGAGCACGATGAGGATCTGCCGGGAGTCCACCCGCAGGCGGCGGGCGATGATGTAGTAGGCGGCAAAGAACGCGAAGATCGCGGTGGACGCGCCGACCGACACGGTGAACCCGTCACCGAGCACGTAACTCAGGGTGTTCCCACCGAGCGCCCCCGCCACGAACAGCGCGAGGTACCGAGCCCGCCCGAGGATCGCCTCGAGCTGAAACCCGAGCAGATACAGCGCGTACATATTGAACAGGATGTGGAGCACGCCGGCGTGCAGGAAGGCCGCGGTCAGCAGCCGATAGTACTGGTCGTCCGCCGCGATCCGGATTCCGATCATGGCGAAGTCGCCGGTGAAGCGGTTGAAGGTGCCGCGGCCGGTCAGCCCGGGCGCGCCCTGCAGGATGTAGGCGGCGACGCACAGGCCGATGAGGATCTGGGTGACCAGCCCCTGCCGGGCGACCTGAGCCGGGCCGCCGAGTGTGGTCCGCGTTCGGCGCTGCGGCGTGGAGCGGTCGCCCTCCTCCGGGCAGTGGAAGCCGACCGCCGCCGGGCGCATGCAGTCGGGGCAGATCGGCCGGCCGCAGCGCTGGCAGGAGACGTAGGTCTCCCGGTCCGGATGACGGTAGCAGTGCGGGATCATCGCGGCGCCGGGTGGCTGCGGCCGGCCGGCGGGAGGACCACCCGCGGGAAAACCGCCCGCGGGCGGCGGGGGACCGCCGGAACCGGAAGGNGGAGTCCACCCCGACCAGCCGGGCGCCGGGCCGACCGTGGGTCGCCACCCCGGCTCGGCCACCGGGTGCCCCGATCCGGCCGGGCGCTGCTCCGGGCCGCCCGGCTGGTCATCCGTGGGCGGTTCGACGGGCGGGTTCGCCGTCACCGCGCCGCCCCGGAGGCCAGCGTCGCCGCCGGAGGGGTACGGCTGACGTGAACACGTCCGGCCGCCCGTACGCACGCGGCGGCCGACGACCGCGCACGCCGCGCGGCTGGAGCTCTCATGCGCCGTACTCCCGGGTTCGAGGCGGTGACCGGCCGGTCAGGCGGACCGGCGGTCGATCACGATCTCCTGGATGACGATGTCGGACTTCGGCCGGTCCTGCGCCCCGGTCGGCGCCTTGGCGATCGCATCCACCACGTCGGTTCCCCGCGTGACCTCACCGAAGATGGTGTGCTTGCGGTTGAGCCAGTCGGTGGGCGCGACCGTGACGAAGAACTGCGAGCCGTTGGTCCCCGGTCCGGCGTTCGCCATCGCGAGCAGGTACGGCCGGTTGAAGGTCAGGTCCGGATGGAACTCGTCGGCGAACCGGTAGCCCGGACCACCTCGACCGGAGCCCAGCGGGTCACCGCCCTGGATCATGAAGTTCGGAATGACCCGATGAAAGATCGTTCCGCTGTACAGCGGCGTGCCGGTCTTCTTGGCACCGGTCTCCGGGTCCGTCCACTCCTGCGTGCCGGTCGCGAGGCCGACGAAGTTCCGCACCGTCTTGGGAGCGTGGTCGGGGAACAAGCGGATCTCGATGTCCCCCTGAGTCGTCCGCAGCGTCGCGTACAGCTCCTCGGCCATGAGCCTCTCTTCTCTTCAGATCGATCTCTGCGGGTGTCTGGTCAGCCGGCGTCCGGATGGGTCTCGATCGTATGCGCCGGGCGCCGCGGGGGAATTCCATCACCGAGGTTCGCACCGGGTACNCCTTCCCAAGGGCACAGCCCAGACATGTCACCCAAGTATTAGTGACACGCTACGGAGGGTTAACGCGTTGGAGAAGCCCGCCGACGGGGTACGGCACACTTCACAGATCTTGACCACACCGATACCTGGGCACACCACCAGTTCGATGGTCGGACGCCTCGACCATCGGCTCAACGAGAGGGCACCATGAGTACGATATTGAAGGACAGACTGTCACATGTCGCCGACACGGTGCCGGTTAGCGGGCTGTCCGACACCGCGAAGAGCGCCGCCGACCGCGCCGGCACGGTCGCTCACAAGGCGGCGAGCAAGGCCGGGGGTACGGCCGGCTCGGCCGCGTCGGCCACCAGGGATGTGGGCGCCAGCGTGGCGCACCGGATCTNCGACGCCTCCAGCACGGCCACCAAGACCGGTGCGTCGGCCCAGAAGGCGGCCGGGAAGGCCGCGGGCCGGGCCGTCGGCAAAGCCACCGCCGTGTCCGGTCGGACCGCCAGGCGGATCGAGAAGGCCCGGGCGCATGCCGAGCTCGCCGCCGAACGCGCCCGGGCCGCCGCCGAACTGCGGGCGGAGAAGCATCGCTCCCGGCGCGCGGTGCAGCGCGAGGCCAAGGCGCGCCTGCAGGCCGACAAAGCCCAGGAGATCCTGGAAAAGCGGCTGGCGAAGGCCGAGTCCAAGCTCGCGAGGGTGCACCGCCGTCGGCGGCGGGAGTTCCTCACGCTCGCCCTCGTCGGCGCGGGTGCGGCGGGGACCGCCGCGGTGCGGCGGTACCTGGCCCAGGCGGAGGAAAGCCCGGCCACCACCGCCGAACCCGTGCCGCTTGACACCACCGCCACCGCATCCCCCGCCGGCACCACCGCATCCCCCGCCGGCACCACCGCATCCCCCGCCGGCACCACCGCATCCCCCGCCGGCACCACCGCATCCCCCGCCGGCACTGATACCCGGGGCGCCTTCGACGAAGGCCTGTCCGCCTCGGCGACCCCTGACTTCGAGGAGTTGCCCGGCGTCGACCCGTCGCGCGGTGCGCCCAGCCGGCGGCGCTGAGATCACGTGCCGGCGATCGACGTGCCGGCGATCGACGTGCCGGGCAAAGCGTGGCTGCCGGACGCACCCGCATCCCGGCAGCTCGTGGCCAGCATCCGGCAACCGGTCACCTCGTCCCCGCGACCGGGCCGACCGGGCCGACCGGGCCGACCACGCGGTAGGTCCCGGGAGCGCCGGCTGGGACGGCGGGGTGCGCCGGTGCTCTCGGCGCAACCGGCCGGTAGGCCGCCCCGAGAGGTGGGCGCGGGTCGGGTTCCCCCTTGTTCGGCCAGAAGGACATCGCCCGTTCGGCCTGCGCAGTGATGGTCAACGACGGGTTCGCGCCGAGGTTCGCCGAGACCGCGGCGCCGTCGACGACGTGCAGCCCCTCGTATCCGAAGACCCGGTGGTAGGGATCGATCACTCCGGTGGTGGGATCCGTGCCGATGGGGGCCCCGCCGAGGATGTGCGCGGTCAGCGGGATGTTGGCGATCTCGCCGATCGACCCGCCGGGGTAGCCGCCCATCCTGGCCGCGATCCGGCGGGCGGCATCGTTGCCCTCCGGGATCCAGGAGGGGTTCGGCTCACCGTGTCCCTGCCGACTCGTCAGCCAGCCGAGACCGAACGGCCCACGGCGCAGGGAGACGATCAACGAGTTGTCCCACGACTGCATGACCAGCGCAATGATGGTCCGCTCGGACCATCGCCAGGGCAGTGACGACGCCAGCGCCTGATGTGGGTGGAGCACGACCTGACGCAGGTATTTCAGCCAGCGCGGCACCCGCCCGCCGCCGTCGGTCATCGACGCGCTGATCAGTGCCATCAGGNTGCTCCCCCGGCCGTAGCGCACGGGTTCGATGTGGGTGTGCTCGTCGGGGTGGAAGGACGAGGTGATCGCGACTCCCCGGGCGATCCGCTGATCGGGGCGCAGCCTGGATGCGCCCAGGATCGCCTCGGAGTTCGTCCGGGTGAGATGACCGAGCCGGTCGGACAACGCCGGCAGGTCACCGCTCTGTTTCATCGCCAGCAGCAGCCGCTGGGTGCCCAGGGTGCCGGCGGCGAACACGACCTGCTCCGCGGTGAGGGTACGTCGCCGACGCCGGACGAGNCCCCCCGTCCGGACCATGTCGAGCTCATACCCGCCGGTCGAGCGTGGCCGGACAGCCGTGACCGTGGTGTCCGGGACTACCCGCACACCGGCCCGCTCGGCCAGGTACAGGTAGTTACAGTCGAGGGTGTTCTTGGCCCCTCGACGGCAGCCGCTCATGCACTCCCCGCACTCTACGCATCCCGTCCGAGCCGGGCCGGCGCCGCCGAAGTACGGGTCAGGGACACGCACGCCGGGTTCCCGGCTGCCGTCGCGGCCGAAGAAGACACCGACCGGCGCCGCCGCGAAGGTGGACCCGACCCGCATCTCCTCGGCGACCGTGCGGAACACCTCGTCGGAGTACGTCGTCGTCGGGTTGGGATTCNCCCCGAGCATGCGTTCGGCCTGGTCGAAGAACGGCTCCAGCTCACGGCGCCAGTNGGTGATGTCCCGCCACTGCGGGTCGGTATAGAAGGCGTCGAGCGGGCGGTACAGCGTGTTCGCGTAGACGACCGAGCCGCCACCGACCGCCGTTCCGGACAGCACCACGACCCGACCCAACCAGGTGATCTTCTGGATACCGTGGCAGCCCAACCGCGGCATCCACAGATACCGGCGAACGTGCCAGCTGTTCTTCGGCAGCGTGTCCGGGGTGAACCGGCGACCGGCCTCCAGCACGAGGACACGATGGCCCTTCTCCGCGAGCCGTAGCGCGCTGACGCTGCCGCCGAACCCGCTCCCGATCACGATCACGTCGGCGTCATAGCCGCCGTCCGACCCGGAATCAGCCACGGGTGTCGTCCACCGAAGTCACCATGACTTCCCATGATGGGCTGTCGCTGGGACTATGCAACACCATCCGCCACTGACCGTCACCATCCGCGGCCCGCCGCCGCTCGCCGCGGCGAGCGACCCGGACCACAGGTCGACCGGCTCAGGCCGCGCCGTCAGCCGCCGACTGGCTCGCCATCTGGGCATGCGCACGTCCCGCGCGAGCGGCCTCCTCGATAGCCTCCAGCGGTGGCCGCGGGATCGACACGGGCGGCGCCTCGGATTCCGGGCGGGCGGCTCGGGACCCGTAGGCCTCCCATCCTGGGCGTCCGGGCGCGGGTCCCCTCTCCTTCGCGGTGCGGGTGTAGCGCCCGCGCCCCTGGTTCGGGACGGTGGAACCCGGCGTCGGTCCGGTCCTGATCCCCCGGTTCTCCAGGCAGGCGCGGCAGTTGCAGTCGGCGGACGCCCTGGGCAGGCGATCGAGTCGCCAGGACAGATTGTCGATCTCGTCGCCATCCCCGACCAGGACACCGGTCGTGATGATGTGCACTAGATGCAGGGCCAGTTCAACCGGTTCCCAGCTGTCCTCCTCCAGGATCACCCGCAGTTTCTGGTAGATAGCCAGGTAGTCGGACGTCGGGCGCCGCATCGCGTTCGCGAGGACCGTGATCACCTGGCTGGCGGCCAGGGTCATCGGCTCGGGCGGCGGAGGGGGCAACGGGACTGTCGGGGCGCCCCGCTCCGGTTCGGGAGTCGACGCGTCCGCTGCCCCAGCGGTCTCGTCCGTCAGGACGTGTGGCTCGTCCGTCACGGCCCCGCGGGTGGCGGGATCGACGGTGCCCACGGCCGGAGCCGGTTGGGGGTCGCCGTCCGCTCGGGCGTCACCCGGCTCCGGCTGGTCTGAACGGGCGGTGTCCGGATCATCCGAACGGGCGGTGTCCGGATCATCCGAACCGGCGGTGTCCGGATCATCCGAACCGGCGCTGTCCGGGCGGTCGGCGCCCCTCGAGGGGGCGAGGTTGACCGCCGGGCTGGCGGCACCAGGCGAGCCATCGCCCGCCACGGACGCCATCGCCCGGGGACGACGGCCGACCGCAGACGCCGTCCGCAGGCCGATCCGGCCACGGCGACCGCCGCGGCGCCGACGAGCGGGCGCGGCCGAGGCGGCGGTTGCCGAGCCGGCCTCCGCGGACGCCGGAGCCGCGGACGCCGGAGCCGCGGACGCCGGAGCCGCCGGCGAGGATGCGACGTCGGCCTCGACCAGGCGGACCTCGCCTGCCCGTACGGCGGCCTCGGGGATGCTCAGGGCTAACCGCGTCGTCCTGCCAGCCGCAGGCCGGGCCACCGTCGCCAACCAGCCCTGGTTGCGCAGCCTGGTGATCTGGCGCTGCACGTGGGTCCGGCTGTAACCGGTCTCCGCGACCAGGGTGACCAGGCCGGGGGCGCTCACCGCGGCACCGGCGGGCGCCGCCNGCGGNACCTCGGCGACGTGGCTCGCCAGCGTCAACGCGACCAGCTTCGCCGCCGACGGCAGGGCCGCCCGCAGCACCGCCCGCTGCCATCCCCCGCGATCGGACACCAGCGTGCCCGGCTCCTGCGCACGGACCAGAACCAGAGCACCGGGGAGGGCAAGCTGGGTCACGGCCGACGCCACATGCCTCCCTTCCTCGGCGGGGTCACTCGAAGCTGACGGACTGCGCCCGCCCGAGCGGACCGGGGCGGGNTGCCCGGGGATCATGCCGACCTGAACGGGTTCGGTGGGTCGGGGACCGGTCAACGTCTGTCCAGGCACGGTACTCCGTGCCTGGAGGGGAGGCTCCTGGGGAGGGCCACCACATTCACATGAAGAGGACATGACTTCATCACCCTCGTTGGGGACTCGTGGTGCGACAGACGCATCAAACATCGCGCGACTGACGCAAAGCAAAAGATGGGGCCGGCGGCCACGAAAAGGCCACACCGGGCCATCCGGAAAGACCTCCCGAGCAGTTCTTCTCCCTGCCTTCAACCTCATCGGGTGACACCAGAAATCGATTTTTAATCCGTCATATTCAATTCCTTATTACCGCGTCACCCGGCGGGACTGCATCCCCGGGGAGGAGGACTCGGCGGCGTGGAGGATCCCCCCGCACCTCGCCGGAGGGATGGCCGGAGGGATGGCCGCCACGGTGACCGCGCCCGAGTACATCCTGCCCACGGCACGTGCGGAGGAAAGTCCGGGCGCGCTCACCGGTTGAACCGGCCCACCGGTATCCGNAACTACGACGGGACTCGGCGCACAAGAAAAATCGCCGGGAACCGGAACACCGGGAGAAACCGGACCGCCCGGTCACGGCATTCTTCGTCCTTGCCCGGCGAGGCCGGACGGGAACAGCCACCTCGCCCGATCGACCCGCCGCCACACAACGGACGCCAACCACCGTCACCGACAACAGAGATCGTGGACCTCCATTGTCGTACCTCGTCGTCTTATCGATCGATCACGGCAGGGGAGCGGCTGGCGCCCAGTGGCTTCCGGTCCGACGACGGGGTTACCGGGGACCGGTGACCCAACCATTCACCACTTCTCACCATGGATCACGCCGACGGGTGGGAAGGATGGTCCAACGTAGGGTTCACCTGGCCCGAACACACGAAAACAACACCGGAAGCTGTTGATCGGCGGGCAGCTCCACTCCACGTTGGCCTCCCCCGCGTTGGCCTCCCCCGCGGGCGGACGGGGTTCCCGGCCGACCAGCCGGGTATCCCGGACCGGGCTTCGAAGGAGGCGGACGATGGCCGACATCGTGGTCGGGGTCGATGGTTCCGAGGGCTCCCACACGGCGCTGCGCTGGGCGTTCACCGAGGCGGAGTGGCAGGGGNGCGGCATCCAAGCCGTGATCGGCTTCGCCCGTGGTCCGGCCCAGCCCGGGATGCGTGCCGGCCTGGCGCAGGCGGCCGAGCGGACGCTGCACGAAACCGTGACGGCGGTCACGCCACCGGGATCGATCGTCTCCGTAACGGAGCAGGCCGTGGACCTGCCGGGTGCGGAGGCCCTGCTGACGGTCGGCCGCGACGCCCGCATGATCGTGGTCGGCGCCCGGGGGCAGGGGCTGCTGCACCGGCTGCGGATCGGGTCGGTCAGTGCCTCCGTCGCCGTACACGCCACGGTTCCGATCGTGATCGCCCGCGGTGACGTCGAGGCCGCGACCGCCGGCTCGGGCGCGACCGCCGCCGAAGGCACGACCCCGGCCGGCGCACCGTCCCGACCGTCCCGACCGTCCCGACCGATCGCCGTGGGTGTGGACGGCTCCCCCAACGCACTGTCGGCCCTCGCCTGGGCCGCCGGGGAGGCCGCACTGCGCGGGGTTCCGCTGATCGCCGTGCACGCCTGGCTCGCGGCGATCCCGTTGCCGTTCGCCGAGGCACCGGGGGAGATCACCCAGGCCCTGGAGGACCAGGCCCGGGCCGTGCTCGACGAGTCCATCGCGGGCGTCCGCGACCGCGGCCAGCTGCCGGCCGGACTAGACCTACGGGCCGTGGTGCTGCCCGCCTCGGCCACCCAGGCCTTGATCGTCAAGGGTCGCGAGTGCGATCTCGTCGTCGTCGGCGCCCGCGGTCACGGCGGCTTCGCCGAGCTGCTGCTGGGATCGGTCAGCCACCAGTGCATGCTTCACTGCCCCACCCCGGTGGCGATCATTCGGCAGCGGTAGCGGGGCGGCAGCCACCGACCGTTAACGGGTCGGGCCGTGCACGACCGCATGCGTATCCGGGAGGATCCCGTCCCAGGCGTACCACCGCTCGTTGTTCTGCCCGGGCGCCGGATCCCACGGATTACGCAGCAGCACCCGCCGGCGCGCCACGTCCACGGCGAGCAGGGTGTAGGCGTGCGCCGCGACGAGTCCGCCGGGCCGGGTTCGACGCCGGGTGGTCACGATCACCACCTCGCCGTCGGCGAGGAGCTCCCCGAGGGCGGGAACGGTCGCCTCGTGGGCGGCGAACACGTGCGCCGATCGCCCGGTGAGCGTCCGCAGGGCCGTCGCCGCATTTCCGAATTCGATGGCGGGATAGCCGCCGTGCAGCCGGGCGTAGGCCTTCTCGTACAGCGCCGGCCACAGCTCCGGCCGTCCCGCCGCGTCGTCGCCGTCCATCGCGACCTCCTCGTACCCAGCCGCACGCGACCGGGAGGTGCCCGGCGCCCGCGGCCCGGGTGCCTCGTCCTCCGATCGCCCGTACGGCGGCTGGACCCGACGAGCGGGCAGGCTGGCCGTGACGGTGACGCCCACGCCGGCGCCGGCCGGTCCGCGGGGGTGCATGATGATCGTGACAGTACCGTTGGGGTTGGCCCGCAGCCGCTCCGCGAGTAGTCCGGGATCCTGGCGGGCGATGCCGATCAGCGCCGCGACGAGGTAGCAGTCGGCGACGCCGCCCTGCCCCACATCGCTCGGGCTGATCCCGTCACGCACCGTCGGGTCGCCGGTGCGGTCGACCGCCACGACCTCGCCGGGGCGTCCGCGGACGACAGGGTAGCCGGGTTCGAGCCATGGGAAGGCCAGCAGGACGTCTCCGATCATGGCCGAGGAGGCCCCGGCGATCAGGGCGTCGGTGAGGTCGGCCAGCGCCGGCAGGTAACCAAGGATGCCGGGGCTCGGATTTTCGATCACCCGGGCGGCCACCGCGGCAAGGACCGCCAGAGGCCGGCCGCGCAGCCGGGAGATGACCGCCTGGCGCATCGCCGCGGACAGGCCAGCCAGCCGAACGCTGATCGCCGTCAGATCATTGACGGTCACCGTCGCCGGATCCGTGCCGATGCGGGCGACCAGCTCGGCCGCGGCGAAACGCGCCATCCGCCGGTCGATGCCGCGCGCCATGGCCGGCGCTCCGACAGCGACCGCGTGCAGTCCGAACCCGACGGGGTCGTCCCGTCCGGACGAGCCAGCCAGACCGAGCAGGCCAGCCGGAGCGGACGGTTTGCGCTCCCCGAACAGGCAGTGCGGATCGGACCAGTCCACGCCGCCGAACGGATCGGGCAGCCGGCTCAACCGTCCCCCGTCCGCGGCGACGGCTCGGGCCAGGGCGGCCGACCGGTCGCCCGCCGCCCGCAGGCGGTCGGACAGGACGCCCAGCAGGACCGGATCGAACAGAACGGTTTCGTCAATCGGGACCTTCACGGCGGGCCTGCCCCCAGCGTCGCCGGCATCGCCGGAGCCTCCGATAGCCCCGGGCAGGTCCTCCCTCCCCCCGGCATCGCCCTCGACGCCACCGGTGGCCAGTCCGTGCGCCAGCATCCACACCCGTGGGTCGTTCCCGACGCCGCCGGACGCGTCGAACCGGCGCAGCCGGGCGAGCTCGTCGGCGGATACCACGGCAGCCGCGCCTAGACCGAGGCGCAAGGCGTGGGCACGCTCGTCGTACCGCTCGGCGAGCCAGTCGAGCAGCCCGGCCCGATCGCGCAGCACCCCGGCGCCGACGTCAAGCGCCCGCTGCCAGTCGTCCAGCCGGGCGGCGCACCGGATCCGCCACGGTGACCGCCATGCCCGCGGGGTGTCGGCGGCACGCGCACCGGCCAGCACCCCGGCCACCTCCGGGACGAGTCGGCGCAGCCGGGCGGCGCACTCGCGCAGCTCGCCCGCGGCCGCGGCGAGGGCCGCGACATCACGGGGTGTACCAAGGTCTGCTCGCATCGGGCACGCCATCCGGCTCGCTGGCGACGGGATGATCAAAGCGTAACCCGACGGGTCCCCCTCGCCGCGTCGGCTCGGCCACCCGCGACCGCGGGCGCTCGTCCGCGTTAGGGTTTTGATCATTTGGCCGCAGGGACCACGGCCTCCGCGACCCTGCCGCCAAGAACACCGAGAACGCCAAGAACACCAAGAACACCGAGAACTGGGAGGGCATGTGACCGAGGCCGTTGTCGTCGCCGCAACCCGATCACCGATCGGGCGGGCGTTCAAGGGTTCGCTGCGGGGGATGCGGGCCGACGACCTCGCGGCCATCATCGTCCGGGCAGCCCTGGACCAGGTTCCGGCCCTCAACCCGGCCGACATCGACGATCTCATCCTCGGTTGCGGGCTACCCGGAGGCGAACAGGGACACAACATCAGCCGCGTCGTCGCCGTCAGCCTCGGGTTCGACACCGTTCCCGGCACGACGGTCTCCCGGTACTGCGCATCCTCCCTGCAGGCTCTGCGGATGGCTGCGCACGCCGTGCGCGCGGGAGAGGGTGACGCGTTCATCGCCGCCGGGGTGGAGGTCGTCAGCGGCTTCGTCAGGGGCAACAGCGACAGCCTGCCGGACACCCAGAACCCGCGCTACTGCGAGGCCCAGGCCCGTACGGCGGCCCGTGCCCAGGCGGGGTCCGCGCCCTGGACGAATCCCCGGGCGGCCGGCGAGCTGCCCGACGTCTACATCGCCATGGGGCAGACCGCCGAGAACGTGGCCCAGCTCGCGGGTGTGAGCCGCCTCGAACAGGACGAGTACGCCTGCCGCTCGCAGAACCTGACGGAGCGGGCCGTCGCGGACGGCTTCTTCAAGCGGGAGATCATTCCGGTGCCGCTGCCCGACGGCGGGGTGATCGACAGCGACGACAGTCCCCGGCCGGGAACCACGATGCGGGCGCTGGCCGCTCTCAGGCCGGTGTTCCGCCCGGACGGTACCGTCACGGCCGGCAACGCCTGCCCGCTCAACGACGGAGCCGCCGCGGTCATCGTCATGAGCGACACCAGGGCCCGCGAGCTCGGCATCACCCCGCTGGCCCGGATCGTCTCCACCGGCGTCAGCGCACTGTCACCGGAGATCATGGGCCTGGCCCCGGTNGAGGCGTCCCGGCGGGCCCTGGCCCGGGCGGGGATGACGATCGACGACGTCGACCTGGTAGAGCTGAACGAGGCGTTCGCGGCGCAGGTCATCCCGACCTACCGGGCGCTCGGGCTCGACGTCGCGAAGCTGAATGTGCACGGTGGCGCGATCGCGCTCGGTCACCCGTTCGGGATGACCGGCGCCCGGCTACTCACCACCCTGCTGAACGGACTACGCACCACCGACACGACCATCGGCCTGGAGACAATGTGCGTCGGCGGCGGGCAGGGCATGGCGCTGGTCGTCGAGCGGCTGTCCTGAACCGGGAGTTCGCGACCTTTCGGGCTTCGGGTCTGCCGCGACCGACGCTCCGTGCTAGGCAGAAAGAGCACGCGCATGCGATCGGTCACCGGAGCATCCAGGCAGAGCAGACCGGATCGCCCGGCAGGGAGGTCGACCATCATGATGTTCGCATCCGTCGGAGAGAGGTTCGTCGTCCACGGCCGCACGGTGGGCAGCCCGGAACGACACGGGACCGTGGTCGAGGTACGCGGCGAGGACGGAGGCCCGCCGTTCGTCGTGCGTTGGGATGACGGGCACGAGGGACTCTTCTTCCCGAGCTACGACTCGCTCGTCGAACTCCGACCGTCACGGGAGTCCGCGGGCGTCTGACCCCGGGCACGTCCGACCCCGGAGAGGATGGCGACGGTAGCCGAGCCCGGGGAGCCAGGCCCGGGGCGTGTTGATCGCCTGAAACATTTTCCGGCGAAATCGGCTGCCCCGGGGCCTTCAGGCGGTGTGACCTGCTGCGCTATACAGCAGGGACACAGCCGTCGGACCGACAGGTAACGCGCGTCGATCCGGAGGCAACGCGGATAACTCCGGAGCGTGACCGATGTCGACGCCTTCCCCCTCCACCGACGATCCAGCCGATCATCCCGGCCGGCCCGAACACCGGTCGGAGCCAGGCCGCACCTCGGAACCGGAGCACGGGTCGGGCCCGGACCGCCGGTCCGGGCCATCGGCGGCACTCGCCCGTATGGTCAGTACGGTCAGTCGGCGCTCGGGCATCGTCGCCGTCGTGGCGCTGCTCGTCACCGCCGCCCTGGGGTTCGGAACCACCCGGCTGGAATTCACCACCGGCCAGGACAACTATCTGAACCCCGACTCCCAGGTCGCCCGGGACAACGTCGCCTACCAGTCCCTCTTCGGCGGCCAGGCGATGGTCACGCTGTTCACCCTGGACAAGGGCGAACGACTCGAGGACCTATTCACCAAGCGCAACATCAGCCAGTTCCGGGAGTTGCAGGCCAGCCTCGACGCCGATGACCGGATCGAATCGGTGATCACCCCGCTCACGGCGCTGGAGTTCACGAACAACCTGGTCACGAGCCCGGACGGCAATCCCGTCAACAGCCCCGCCGGGAAGATCCTGCTCGGTGCCCAGCGCCGCGATCCGGATCCGGTCTCCGCCCAGCGGCGCCTCGCCGACTCCGTCACGACACTGCGGCGGATGCAGGCGATCCCGGTGGCCGAGCGGGTCTACGACAACCCGGCCTGGGTCTCCTTCCTGCTCCGCGACAACACGGGTGCCATCCGTAAGTCGATCAAGCCGTTCTTCCCGACCGAATCCACCAGCCAGATGGTCACCCGACTGCGGGGCAACGCCTCCCTCACGACCGAGGGCCAGGCCGCGACCCTGGCCGAGAAGGCCGCGTCCGAACGCATGTTCGATAATGCGACAACGATGTCGACCGGGGCGCCCGCGCTGCTGCGCGACCTCAACGACTACCTGCGCGGCGGGTTCGTCACCCTCGGGGGCATCTCCCTGGCACTGATGGCCGGCCTGCTGCTCGTCGCCTTCGCGGTGCGCTGGCGGCTGCTCCCGCTCGGCGTCGTCGCCGTCGGCCTCATCTGGGCGTTCGGCCTCGCCGGCTACGCGGGTGTCCCGCTGTCGGTGGTGACCATCTCCGGTCTGCCGGTGCTGCTCGGCGTCGGCATCGACTTCGCCGTCCAGCTCCACAGCCGGGTGGAGGAGGAGGCCCAACTGGCCCGGGCCGGCCATCCCGTCACCGCGGCCCTGGCCGGGCTGCTGCCCGCGCTGAGTGTCGCCACCGTCGCCGCGGTGCTGTCCTTCCTCGCGCTGGAGTTCAGCGACGTCCCGATGATCCGGGACTTCGGCACGCTGCTCGCCCTGGGCCTGCCGGTGATCGTCATCGCCACGATCCTGTTCCTCACCGCCTCGTTGGGCCTGCGGGAACGTCGCCGGCCGACCCCCCCGAAGGACTACACCCACGGCCCGCTGGGTCGGACGGTGATCACCCTGGGGTCCCTGCCACGGATCACCGCGCTCCCGCTCGTCGCCGTGTCCGTCGCGGTCTTCGCCGTCGGGATCGTCACCGACGGCACACTGAAGATCCAGACCGATCCGGAGAAATGGGTCGACCAGCAGGGTCAGGTCATCAAGAACATCAACACGCTGCGCGCGAGCACCGGATCCGCCAGCGAGCTGGGCATCTACGTCCAGTCACCGAACGTCTTCGACGACGCCACCGTCGCCTTCCTCGCCGAGTTCGCGAACACCCGGCTCGCGAAGGACCCGGCCGACCTGCTGACCGCGTCGAGCCTCGTCACGACCATCAGCTTCATGATGGAGGTGCCGAACACGACGGTCGTCCTGCCGACGGGTCAGGACGTCCGGCTCGGCTACGCCGCGGCACCGCCCGACCTCCAGCGCGCCACGGTGAACCTGGCCCACAACGCGCTCAACCTCGTCTTCCGTACCGGATCGGGCTCGTTGGAACGGCAGGCCGCAATCGTCGACGACATCCGGGACACGGTCCATCCGCCGCAAGGGGTACGCGCCACCCCGTCGGGCCTCGTCGTGGTCGGCACCGGGCTGCTGGAGAACTTCACGAAGAACCGGACCCAGCTGACCTACTTCGCGCTGGTCGGCGTCCTGCTCATGCTGCTGGTCTGGCACCGCAGCATCGTCCGGGCGGTCCTGTCGCTGGTGCCGGTGCTGATCGCGGTCGGGCTCAGCTCCATGATCGCCTGGCTGGTCGGCGTCGATCTCAGCCCGCTCACCGCGGTCGGCGGCCCGCTCGTCATCGCGCTGGGCAGCGAGTTCACCACCCTGCTCGTGCTTCGCCACCTGGAAGAGCGTCGACGCGGCCTGACGCCGAAGGAGGCCGTCGACCAGACCGCGGCCCGCACCGGACGCGCCTTCGTGGTCTCCGCGCTCGCCGCCGTGATCGGGGTCGCCGTCCTGGCCTTCAGCTCCCTACCGCTGCTGCGTGACTTCGGTCTGCTGGTCGCCCTCAACGTCGCCATCGCCCTGCTGTCCGCGCTGGTCGTCCTCCCACCCCTGTTGATCTGGGCGGACGAACGCGGCTGGGTGCACCAGCCGCGCCAGGACGACCCGGGCCCGGCGGTCGACAGAACCGGACCGGGTCTTCGTCAACACGGCGACATGTGGGACGCTCAAGAAACCCGTTCCAAGGCCGGCGCATCACGGCCGCGGCCGATGGCGGGTGGAAACCGGGACGAGACATCCGCCGTATAGGCTCGGCAGCCGCCCGAGCGTCGAAGGAGAGGGCATGAGTTTCGAGTTCAAGGTCGCGGATCTCGCACTGGCCGAGTTCGGCCGCAAGGAGATCCGGCTTGCCGAGCACGAGATGCCCGGCCTCATGGCCACCCGGGCGGAATACGCGGCCAGCCAGCCCCTCAGGGGCGCCCGCATCATGGGCTCCCTGCACATGACAATTCAGACCGCGGTGCTGATCGAGACCTTGGTAGCGCTCGGCGCCGACGTCCGTTGGGTCTCCTGCAACATCTTCTCCACCCAGGACCACGCGGCCGCCGCCGTCGTCGTCGGGCCGAACGGCAGCAAGGACGACCCGCGGGGCGTGCCGGTCTTCGCCTGGAAGGGCGAGACCCTCGAGGAGTACTGGTGGTGCACGGACCAGGCGCTGGCCTGGCCGGACGGCGGCACCCCGAACATGATCCTCGACGACGGCGGCGACGCGACCCTGCTCGTCCACAAGGGCGCCCAGTTCGAGGCGGCCGGCGCGGTCCCCGCGACGGACGCCGCGGACGGCGAGGAGTACGCGATCGTCCTGGAGACCCTGCGCCGCACCATCGCGCAGAAGCCGGGTCGGTGGACCGAGACCGCGAAGAACATCAAGGGCGTCACCGAGGAGACCACGACCGGCGTGCACCGTCTCTATGAGATGGCGAAGGCCGGCACGCTGGCATTCCCGGCGATCAACGTCAACGACTCGGTGACGAAGTCGAAGTTCGACAACAAGTACGGCTGCCGCCACTCCGTCATCGACGGTCTCAACCGCGCCACCGACGTGCTCATCGGCGGCAAGGTCGCCGTGGTGTGCGGCTACGGTGACGTCGGCAAGGGCTGTGCGGACGCGCTGCGCGGCCAGGGAGCCCGGGTGATCGTCACCGAGATCGACCCGATCTGCGCCCTGCAGGCCGCGATGGACGGTTTCCAGGTCACCACCCTGGAGGACGTCGTCGCGACGGCGGACATCTTCGTCACCACGACCGGCAACTTCAACATCATCCATGCCGAGCACATGGCTGCGATGAAGCACCAGGCGATCGTGTCGAACATCGGGCACTTCGACAACGAGATCGACATGGCCGGCCTGGCCAGGACCCCCGGCATCGAGAAGATCAACATCAAGCCGCAGGTCGACGAGTGGGTGTTCCCGGACGGCCACTCGATCATCGTGTTGGCCGAGGGCCGGCTGATGAACCTCGGTTGCGCCACCGGACATCCGAGCTTCGTGATGTCGAACAGCTTCACCAACCAGGTGATCGCGCAGATCGAGCTGTTCACGAAGACCGAAAACTACCCCGTCGGGGTATACGTGCTGCCCAAGCACCTCGACGAGAAGGTCGCCCGGCTGCACCTCGACGCGCTGGGCGTGAGGCTCACCCAGCTGACCAAGCAGCAGGCGGACTACATCGGCGTGCCCGTCGAGGGTCCGTACAAGGCCGACCACTACCGCTACTGATCGGTCCGGTCCTCTCGCGCCGATTCCGGTTAATCCGATTAATCCGATCCACCGGATTCGGCGCTTCGACCTGAATCGGCGCTTCGCCGGCCGGGATCGGTCAGCGTCTCCTGGACGACCAGCAAACCGACGTCCACGACGGGTCGCTCAGGTCGTCCAGGCTGTACCAGCCGGCCGGCAGGTAGGTCCCCCAGGTCGCCGACGGGACGTCGGCGCTCGCCCGGTCCGGTACCGCGGGCCTGCGCACACCGAAGGTCGCGTCGCCGCCGGGGCAGCTCAGGTGCCCGAACCTGAAGATCGGCTCGCCGGCCTCCTCACCCCGGCCGGGACCGGTCCGGCACAGCGATGCCGTGGCCGGCGGCCACAACGAGGCGACATGGACGTAGAAACCGGCGTCGAGATACGTCGCGGGTCTGTTCGGCTCTCCGGCCGCCGCCGGCACACCGACCTCCGTCGCCTGCCCGCCCGGGCAGCTCGCCCAGGTCGCTCCACCGGCCTGCGCGGCGCCCGCGTTCACCAGAGCCAGGATGCCGCTCACCGCGAGGGTCGCCCCGGCGGTGGTCAGAGTGGCCAGGGTGGTCCGGGTCGCGCCGCCGCGCCGGCCCGCCCGCCGGGAACCGCGCCGCGCGGGACGACACCCTCCGGACGCAGCCGCTTCCGGTGCTCCCGGCGCTCCGGAGGATAACGGCCGTCCGACTCGTCGCGGGGAAGATACGGCATACCGCATTGAATGCCTCCTTCTCGAGCCCGGCTGCGGGTCGATCATGCGGTAGAAGGATACAGGCGCTAGAACGATACAGGCGGTAGAACCATATAGGCGGCATCGAAACACGGGCTCCGCCGCCCGGTCCGCGGTTCCCGCAAACATCCGCAAAAAACAGTCAGTATGCCCCTCGATACCGAGGGTTGACGAGGCGTCGAAGGGATGGCGGCTCGCGGCGGCGTCGGCTGTCCGTGCCTGGGGCGCACCACCGAACCGGGTCGGGCCCCTGTCAGGGATCCAGCGGGAGGGTTTCCACTCACCATATGTCCGGGCATACCGCCCCGATGCGGACCTCTCCGCAGCAGCCCGGCACTATGGCCATGCTGGTACTCCGGCTGGAAACTATGACTGTAGCGGTCAACCGACCTGATGACCCCATGAACAGGAAG
The DNA here is from genome assembly GCF_000733325.1 of Frankia sp. Allo2. Classification (NCBI taxonomy): domain Bacteria; kingdom Bacillati; phylum Actinomycetota; class Actinomycetes; order Frankiales; family Frankiaceae; genus Frankia; species Frankia sp. Allo2. The sequence goes on along the minus strand of NZ_JPHT01000001.1, from coordinate 266,918 downwards.
CGGCCCGGAATCGTGATTTCCCAGACGAGGATCTGTCGCGGCGACACACGTGGGAAGGAGAGCCGGTAGCGATGGCNCCGNCCTTGTACCCGCCGGCCCGCTTCCGTCCGGTGCGGAACACGACCGGAGTGATGATCCAACCCACCCGAGGCCTCATCCCGCACGTCCAGGTGGGCGGCGGCTCCCTGTTCGGCTGGTTCGACAACCCCGCCAGCCAGGTCAGCTCACACCTGTGGCTGTCGAGGAGCGGCGACTTCGAGCAGTACGTTCCTTTCGACCGGAGGGCCTGGGCCCAGGCGGCAGGAAATCCATACTGGATCTCCTGCGAATGCGAAGGGTACGAGACCGAGGACTACACACCCCTACAAATCATCCGGCTCGGCGAGCTCTTTCAGTGGGGGATGCGGGAGTTCGGATGGCAGGAAGAGATCACCGACTCTCCCGCCGGTTACGGTATCGGTACCCACCGGATGGGCGGCCAGGCGTGGGGGGGCCACAATTGCCCGGGTGACATCCGGGCCAACCGACGCCGGGACATCCTCGCCGCCGCGCGGCATAACGGAGTCGGCGCAGCCGCCGATCCCCGGCACCGTTACGACGACCGTCCGACCCTGCGGGAGGGATCGCGTGGTCCGGACGTCGTGGAGCTCCAGAACGCCCTGAACATCATCTTTGGCCATGAGGCCCCCACCGGTGATCCCAACCGGATAACGCCGGATGGCGTGTACGGGCCACGGACCACTGCCCGGGTGGCCTCCCTACAGCGCTACGCCGCGCCGTGGTTCGGCCGCATCCCGGACGACGGGGTCTGCGGGCCCAACACCTGGCGTAAGATCGGTTACCTCCTCACCGGGATGAACCGCCGGGTCTGACCCACAGACCGGGCCCGGCCGCTCCCCCGCACCGGGCGCTCCCGCTCACCGGGCGGTCGTGACCCGGCGGGCCAGCTCGGCGCCGGCCCTCCGCAGCCACCGGAGCGGCTCGGCCATCGCCATGGCCGGCCCCCCGGCGAGATCGACGAGGGCGATCTCGGCCCGGACCCCCTCCGGTCGGGGGGCGTCAACCCGCCCAGCCACCAGGAGCACGGGCACCTCGGCGTCCCGCGCCAGCGCGAGGACTCCGCCGACCACCTTGCCGGACAACGAGGTGCGGTCGAACCTGCCCTCGCCGGTCACCACCCAGTCGGCGCCGGCAAGGGCCGCCGGCAGGCCCGCCGCCTGGATGATCGTCGGCAGGCCGGGGACCACCTCGGCTCCCCAGGCCGCGGCGAGGCCGTAGGCGGTGCCGCCGGCAGCCCCGGCTCCCGCGGCGTCGGGAGCACCACCCAACAGGTGGGCGAGCCTGCGCAGCCCCTCCTCCAGCCGGGTGATGTCCGCGGGTCCGGCACCCTTCTGCGGCCCGAATACGGCGGCGGCGCCGGCAGGGCCCAGCAGGGGCGCGTCGACGTCGACGAGACAGTACGCTCCCCCGGCCGGCGCCGGCCGCAACCCGGTCAGATCGATGTGCGCGAGCGACGTGAGGGCGCCGCCGCCGACGGCCAACGGCCGGCCGGCCGCGTCGAGGAACCGGGCACCCAACGCGGCGAGGGCACCGGTACCACCGTCGGTCGAGGCGGAACCGCCCAAAGTGATGAGAACGCGGTCGACTCCGGCGTCGATCGCGGCGGCGACCAACTCGCCGAGGCCCACGGTCTGCGCGCCCAACGGATCGAGTTCCCGCATCAGCGGCAACCCGCTCGCCCTCGCCAGTTCGATCACTGCGGTGCCATCGGGCAGCGACAGCCATTCGGCGTCGTGGCCCCGCCCGTCCGGACCAGTCACCCGTGCCGGGTGCCGCTCCGACCCGGGTACGCCGACGGCGAAGACGTCGAGGGTGCCCTCGCCACCGTCGGCGATCGGTACTCCCACGACCTGATCGCGGGGCCGCTCGGAGCGCCAGCCCGCGCCCAGCGCCGCGACCACCTCGGCCGCGGTCGCCGATCCCTTGAACGAGTCGGGTGCGAGGACCACCCGCGCGGGCCGGTGGGGGGACGGTACCCCCGTCATCGGAGCGTCACCGGCCGTCGGAGCGTCACCGGCCGTCGGAGCGTCACCGGCCGTCGAGACATCCCGCGTCGGCGAGCCACGCATCGATGCCGGCGAGGGCCGCCGTCCGCACCTCGATCGGCGCGGCTCCGGATTCCACCGAGCTGCGGGCGCAGGCGGCCAGTTCCTCGTCGGTCAGGCCCAGCGCCGATCGGCACAGCTCGTACTCCTCCAGACAGGTGGGCCCGAACAGCAGCGGGTCGTCGGCGTTGATCGAGCATCGCACCCCGGCCCGCAGCAGGGCCGGAAGCGGATGTTCGGCCATCGACGGGACGACCGAGAGCAGCAGGTTGGACGTCGGGCAGACATCGAGGCAGGTCCCTCGTTCGAGGAGGGTGTCGACGAGTCGGGGATCCTCCATGGCGCGGATACCGTGCTGGAGACGATCGGCATCCAGGGTCTCGATGGCGCCACGCACCGACGCGGGACCGTCGAGTTCCCCGGCGTGGGGGGTCGAGAGCAACCCGCCGTCGCGCGCAATCCGGAACGCCGCCATGAACGGCTCCGGCGGCCAGCCGTTCTCGTCGTTGTGCAGCCCTAGGCCGACGATGCCCCGATCGGCGTAACGCAGGGCCAACCGGGCCACGGAGACGGCCTGTTCGGGGGAGTCGAAGACCCGGTCGACGGCCGCCATCCAGCGGACGGTCACCCCGTACCGCGCGCCGACCTGATCCGATCGGGCCAGCACCGTCTCCCAGGCGGCCTCCGCGCTCCCGAAGACGCCTAGATGAACGTACGGCCAGAAGCTGGGTTCGAGGTAGGTGACGCCCTCATCCGCGGCATCGATGATCATTTCGTCGACGAGACGTTCGAAGTCCTCGGGCCGGCGGAAGACCGGCAGGATGCCGGCGATCACTTCGCTGAAGCCCCCGAACTCGGTAAACCCCGTGGTGCGGGGAGTCGGAACGCCCGCNGCGGCGGCCAGGTCGGCCAGTGTCGACGGCCGCATCCCCAGCTCGAAATGCAGATGCAGATGGCCCTTGGGCAGCGAACGCAGATCCCGCATCACAGTCCTTCCTCCGTGGCCGCGCGGCCGGCGGTCTCCCCATCCCGTGGGGACAACCACGAACCCGCAAGACGGTGGATTGAAACTTACGTGGTCGAGCCGCCCCGCGGGAGCCGGACGAAGATGGTCGCCGGCTCAGGTCGCCGGCTCAGGTCGCCGAGACGATCCCAGTGGCCACGAGGAAGAGCACGGTGGCACCGAGCGCCAGCCGGTAACCGATGAAAACGCTGTAGCTGTGTCTGGCAATGAACTTCAACAGCCAGGCGATCGCGACGTAGGCGACGGCAAAGCTGACCACGGTCGCGATGATCGTCGCCGGCCAGCCCACCCCGTCGGCGATGTCGTCGGACTTCGTGAGGACCTGCAGCGCCGCGGCCGCCATCAGGGCCGGGATGGACAGGAAGAAGGACAGCCGGGTCACCGCCNCCCGGTCCAGGCCACGCAGCAACCCCGCCGACATGGTCGCCCCGGATCGCGAGATACCCGGGATCAGCGCCATGCACTGCACGATGCCGATCACCAGGGTGTCCTTCCACGTCACGTCCTCCTCGTGACGTTTCTGGGTACCGACGTGGTCCGCGTACCCCATCACCCCGCTCCAGAGGATCAGCGCACCGCCGACGAACCACAGGCTGCGTAGCGTGGTCTCGATCTGATCCTTGAAGGCCACCCCGACCAGGCCGATGGGAATCGATCCGAGAATGACGGCCCAGCCGAACCGGTAATCCGGATGCTCCCGCCAGGCGGGATCGCGCACACCGCGGCCCCACGCCGCCAGAAGGCGCCGGAAATCATGCCGGAAGTAAAGCAGGGTGGCGAAGACCGCACCGACCTGGATGATCGCGGTGAAAGCGGTGATGTCCGGGTCGTCGATGTCGTGGCCGAGCAGCTTCTCCAAAATTGTCAGATGTCCGGTGCTGGACACCGGCAGAAATTCCGTCAGCCCCTCGACCGCGCCGAGAAACACCGCTTCCAGGACGTTCACATGGACCCTTCCGCACCGGTACACGCCACCTGCTGATCGCGCAGGGCAGTGTATGACGACGAGGATCATCTGCTCCCGGTGGGGCGGGCCACGCGGCCGTCAGGCGGCCAGCGCCCGGGTCAGCGCACATCGAGCCGTCGCCCGGGCGACGGCCGCCTCGGTGCGGGTCACGACGGGCAGATCCAGCCGGGTCAGGGCCCGCCCGCCACAGCAGCGCCGCGGACGAGGAGAACGAGAGTCCCGCCGGCGTGCGGTTCACCTTGCCTGATGGGTGAAGAAGGCCCAGATGGTCGCGGTGGCATTCAGGGCGGTTGACGGCGGGTCGAGATGCAGGATTCGCTCGGCCGTCGGGNGGNGGGCACCGCCGGGCCACTGGTGGCCCGCGCCGGCAATGGTGACCAGTTCCACGGCCCGTCCCTGCGGGCAGGTGGCGATAAAGGTGGTGACGCTTTCCGTAGTGGTTGTGGCCGGGGTGGCACAATGATCGGCGGTACGCCACATCGCGTTCACGAACGGGACGGCCGGTCCGTTGATTTTTGCGACCCCGTCACCCTCGCCGCCGTAGTAGCGTACGGTGTGGTCCGCGGTGCCGTGAATGGCGATGACGGAGATTGGCCGCGGTGCGGGGCAGGTGCCGAGCAGGGTCGCCGAATCGGGTCCGATCGCGGCGAAAATGGTGGTGTCGCAGGCCAACCGGTAGTCCATCATGCCGCCGTTGGAGATTCCGGTGGCGTAGATACGGGCGGTGTCGACCGGTACGGCGGCTTGGATGGCGGCTACCATGCCAGTGATGAAGGCGACATCATCCACGCCGGTCGCACCGGGCTTTCCGCAACAACCGCCGCCGACGGACCAGGCATGGTTCTGCCCTTCGGGATAGGCGACGAGAAAATGGCCGCGGTCGGCCTCGGCGTCCCAGCCGTAGGAGTTCTCGGCCTGCTCCGCGCCACCGAAACCGCCGTGGATCATGACGACGAGCGGCGCCCGCGCGGGCAGAGTCGGCGGCCGGTACAGCCGGTAGGCGCGGGTGGCGCCGCCGACGTTGATCGACCGTACCGACGATCCGACCGGGACAGCGGCCGGCGTAGAAGCCGTCGCGGTGCTGGCGGGCTCTGCCGGGCCTGCCGCGGAGCGCCGAAGCGGCCCCGAGCAGCCGGTGAGGGCGACCGCGCCAGCGACGAACACGGCGAGCAACCAAGACGTGCGGGGGAAGCGGATGATCATCGAACCCCTCTGGTCGGCGCCCATAAGCGGGCAAGGGAATGCCCACAGCCTGGCATACCCGCCCAACCATGATTTTGATCTGCTCGCGCCATAGCGTGCCGGGAGCGGGCGGCGTGGTGCCGACCGCGCCGAGTACGAGTTCGACAGCCACCTACGCCACTACGTCTCACCACCCGCTTTCGTACGGAATTCACATCTTTCTTGTATGGAATGCGGGGTGCGACGAGCCGCTGACCTCGTAGTGGCCGGGGGTGGAGCCCGCCGGCCGGGCTGGCGAGGGCTGAAGGGCGGCGGAAAGAGGTGGGGATGCGGGAAGAGGTGGGGATGAGTGCGGGAGACCCGGCCAGGGTGCCGCCGGCGCCGGTGCTCACGTTCGCCGATGTGNCCCTGGACGAGGCCGCCGCTGGTGCGGCCGTACTCACGCTGACCGGTACGGCGGCTTGGCTGTTGCTCGGCCGGGGGCTACGCCCGCTGCGGGACATCACCCGTACGGCGGCCGCCATCGCCGGCGGCGACCTGGCTCGGCGGGTCCCGCCGGGGCGTCCGCGCACCGAGACCGGTCAGCTCGCGGCGGCGCTCAACACCATGCTCGGCCAGATTCAGGCGGCCTTCGAGGACCGTCGGCGGCCGGCAGCCGCGGCGGTGGCCGGACCGGCAGCGACCTCGGAATGGCGATCGTCGCCGCCATCGCCGCCGCCCACGGCGGCACCGCCACCCTCGACAGCGCCCCCGGCGCCGGCACCACCGTCCGCATCGTCCTCCCCGCCGGTACAGGGGAGGAATTGGCCGCGGTCCGGCCCGTCAACCTCCTCTGACCGGGCCGGCCCGTTTCGACCAGTGACGCCGCGTTCACCGCCTCCGCGGGTTGCCCGGTCATAGCAAGAAAACTGCGGATCCGAATGTGCCTCACATCTTGCCGGGAAAGGGTTCTCATTCCAGGCTGATGTTCTTGCCTTGCTGGCAGGGGACACGGGCACAGCCGGTCCACGGAAACCGTGGCACCCAGCCGGCTGGCTCCCACGGTCACCCGTCGGGGCCACCTGACCATCTCCGATCTCCCGAAGGCAGGTGTCCCGTTCCCATGAACCTTCAGGCTCCGGTCCGTCGAGGTCTCGCAACGGCTACCGTTGCCGGCGCGGCGCTGCTTACCATCGCGGCCTGCCAGCCTGGCACCCGGGTAGTGACCGCCGCGCCGGCGACGGCGACCGCCGAGCAGGCAGCCGACCAGCCAACCTCAACGACACCGGTGTCGGCGGCGACGTCGGCTGCCGCGACATCCACGGATGCGGTCGGGAAGGGTGCCGGCGGGCCGGGCTCCCTGACCGTGGCCATCACCTCCCCGGTGGCGGTCTCCGGCCACGTCGACACGGTGGTGAGCTGCCAGACCGCGGGCGCCCGCTACGTGGCGTCGGCGAGCGGCTCGGTCCACGGCTACGCCGTCTCGGACGTCGTGCGGGTGGCCGGTTACCACGGGCCAGGGAGCTACCAGGCTTCGGTGACCGTGTCGATGNCCGGCCCGGATGCCCACTACGCGGTCACCGCCGTACCGGCCACCGCGCAGGTCACCGCTACTGGTGGCGACGTCTCCTTCTCGGCGACGAGCACCGGCGGCCGAACGCTCGCCGGTTCGATCGCGTGGGCCTGCTCCGCGTAGGCGCACATGCGACCAGTGACTTTAGGAGAACATTCGGTGACCAGGCCGCTCGTCGGCCACGGGGGCACGCCGGCCCGGAGACGTCTGCGCCGTCTGCTCCTGGTGGTCGCGGCCGTGGCGGTCCTGCGCGGTGTGCAAGCCGGCGTCGCTGCGCTCACCGTGCTGACGGCAGCGGCACTGCGGCTCGAACAGCCGCTGCCGCACCTGCATGTCACCCGCCTGGCCGAGACTGGGCCCGAGCCGCTGACCCCGCTGACCGCTCTGGTCATGGTCGCCGTGTCCGCGGCCGTGTCCGCCCTTCTGCTCCGCGCTCGCCGGACGGTCACGGCCTTCGCGGCTGTCAAGGCATTCGCCCTTATCGCGGCGTCGACCATCGCCGGCGTCGTCGCTGCCGGCCCGGTGGGCCTTCGACTGGCCGTCGCGGGGTGCGGCGCGAGCCTGGCCGTCCTGCTGTGGCCGGCGGTCCGGCGCGCCGCCGTAACCCTGCTGACGGCGGTCGGCCTGCCGCACGCCACCGGCCGGACCGCCGACGTCGCCCTCGCCGTGAAGATCGGCCTTCTCGTCGCGGTGGTGCTCGTCAGCTAATCGGCTATTAGCACCGCGCGCCCTCAGCACCGCGCGCCCGCTTCCCCTGCGTCCACCCCACTCGCTCCCATCTCCGCCCGAAAGGAAGTCGTGATGAGCCGCGCTCCCCACGTCCGCTCCGTCGCCGCGCCACCATCCACAGCCAAGACCTCCGACATCAAGACCTCCGACATCAAGACCTCCGACAGGGTGCCCGGCTCGGGAGAGGGGCCGGTCGAGGCGATCCGGCGGCTGCGTGCCGACCCGCTCACCCGGCTCAACGAGCTGGCCCGCGCCCATGGGCCGGTGGTGCGCCTGGCGAGCTGGCCGGTGTCGGCCTTCCTCGTCACCGACCCGGACGCGATCGCTGACGCCCTGGTCAGCGGACACCGGGCCTACGCCAAAGGTGCCGTACGCCGCGGCGCCGGTTCCCGGCGAACGGTGGTGCAGCCGCTGGCACTGCTGCTGGGCCAGGGCCTGCTGACCAGCGCCGGGGACACCCACCGCCAGCAGCGCCGGCTGCTGCAGCCGCTGTTCCACAAGCAGCGGATCGCCGGCTACGCCGACGCCTTCGCGGCCATCGCGGACAAGACCGCCGACGGCTGGCGGGACGGGCAGCGCCTCGACGTGCACACCGAGATGACCGAGATGACCCTGGCGATCGTCGCCCGGACCCTGTTCGACGTCGACCTGGACAGCCACGTCGTCGACGTCATTCGGGCCGCTCTCGACCAGAACATGCCCGCAGCCCGCCGAGCCCAACTTCCCGGCTTCACTACCCTCGAACGGCTACCGCTCCCGGCGCCCCGGCGCCGACGAGACGCCCGGAACGCGCTCGACCGCGTCGTCCACGATCTGATCGCCGACCGCCGCGCCACCGGCGCCACCGGTAACGACCTGCTGTCCCTGCTGCTGACCGCCCGCGACGCCGACACCGGCGCGTCGATGGACGACTCCCAGGTCCGCGACGAGGCGCTCACCCTCCTGCTCGCCGGCCACGAGACCACCGCTAACGCACTGACCTGGACGTTCCACCTACTCGGCCGGGATCCGGAAGTACTGGCGACTCTGCAGGCCGAACTCGACCGGGTGCTCGGCGAGCGGCGGCCGACGATCGACGACCTGCCCCAGTTGCCCTACACCAACGCGGTCATCAGCGAGGCGATGCGGCTGTACCCGCCCGTCTGGGCCATGGGCCGCCACCTCGTCGAAGACCGCGACGTCGCCGGCTACCGCCTGCCCGCCGGCTCCACCCTGGTCTTCAGCCAATGGGTGGTGCACCGCGACGAGCGCTGGTGGCCGCGACCGGAACTCTTCGACCCCATCCGCTGGACCGGGCCCGACACCGCCGATGAGCCGGCCGACGCCGGGCCGAAGATGCGGCCTCGCTTCGCCTACTTCCCGTTCGGCGCCGGCCCCCGCCAGTGCATCGGCAACACCTTCGCCATCACCGAAGGCGTGCTCGCCCTGGCCGCTATCGCCCGCCGCTGGTCCTTCACCCCCGTACCCGGCCTGCCCGTCACACCGCAACCCCTGGTCACCCTGCGACCGAAGGACGGCCTACCCATGATCGCCCACGGTAGGTACCCGAACCGGTAGCGGCCTTTATCAGGCGATCTCTATGCCGACGTCGGGCGGCTGGTGCAGCGAGTTGTGGACGGTGCAGTGCGAGGCCACCGCTACGAGGCCGGGCCGGCGCCGTTCCGGCAGACTGGCGGGAACGGCGATTNGCAGCCGCACCNCCGCCNCCCNGGCGGGNCGGTCAGTCGCCATGTCGAACTCGGCAGCAACCCGCAGACCGTCCCGGCACACGCCATGGCGGGTGAGGTACCGGCCGGCGTAGAAGGCGACGCAGGATGCGAGTGAGGCGACGAACAACTCTGTCGGCGTCGCCGCGATGTCGTCACCACCGTGCCGCAGCGGCTGGTCAACCAGCATCTCGTGTCCACGGACCCCGATCGCGTACGACTCACCCGCAAGGTAGGCCACATCGATCCGGCCCGGGTGACCGTCTCCGGACCCAGCCGTGTCCCGCCCGCGGTCAAGCGCCGAGTCTGCTGTCCCGACGGCATCCTCGCGGTCGCGTTCGGCTGCCGCGGCCTGCGCCAGCAGCCGTCCGGCCAGCTGCCGCGCCTCGGGCACGGTCAGGTGCGCCCACTCCTCGCCGCGGTCGTGCCGTTGGCAGCCGACGTTCAGAATGATCTGGCTGGCGCCCTGGCCCTCCCCATCCAGGGGAAGCCGTCCGATGATCATGTCCTGCCCATGGGCGGTCCGGATCACGTCGCGCGCGAGCGCATCGGCTGACTTCGTTCTCGGTCCGTTCATCACGCCCCCCTGACGTCTTGTACCTGCCATGCCGAGGTTAGGACGATGAACGGTATTGATCAGGGGCCATCGGTCCCGGCCAGCGGGGCCAGATGGACGCCCACCGCGCTGGGGATGAGGTCCTTTGAACGGCGTGGCGCGGACCGGCCCTGCCGCATGTCCGCCGACGAGGATCAGCCCACCGACCTTGCGCGCCGGAACCGGGAGCACACCGGCCGCGTACCAACGGCGCGCGGTCACGTACGCCACGGCCTGCGACTCGGCCCACTCCTTAAGGCTCGCGTGACCATCATAGACCGCCACAGAGCGCTACGGTGTGGTGCCAAGACTGGCGTGCCGCCGAACATCTGGGGGTTACCCAGCTGGCACCACTGCTGACCTCAGCTGAGCAGACGGACGGGATCAGCCTGTGGTGGTTCACCAGGAAGGCAGCCTCCTGGCGGATCCGCTGGCGCCCAGGCCCAAATCGGGACGGGCGCAACCCCGCGGAGTCCGGCGACGGCAGGCTCCGCGCCGTGCTCAACGGCGACGCGGTCCACCGCTGGGCACCCGCCGTCTACGAGCCTGAGATCCACGCCTTCGGTGGCCCCGCCGGCATGGACGTCGCGCATCAGCTCTTCCACCACGACAGCCGCAACGTCCTCGCCCACCTCGACCGAGCCCGCCCCGAGCATCGGGCCGAGGTCGGACTCGTGCTGGCCGCGGCGCTGCTGAGGTCAGCTGGCCAGGACTACTACGAACAGGGTGACGTCTGGACCCGCGTCGCCAGTCACCGCCGCACCCGCCAGGCCAGTGCGCGGCAGCCCGCCGCCACGGCGGCTACCCGAAACGCCGTCCGGCAACTTCTCGCCGCCCGCACCGTGCAGCCCCTCAAAGCGCTACCGGCGTGGCCGGCAGCGTTCCGGCACGCGGGTCGGTCACTCGCGAACCTCGCCAACCAGGGCCAGCTCACCCGCGGCCTCCGCGCCGTTCTTGCCCATCACATCCTGTTCGCCTGGAACCGGCTCGGCTTCCCCGCCGCCGACCAGGCGCAGCTCGCCCACACCACCGCCGCCATCATCTTCGATGACCCCGGCCCGATCCCTGACGAACGGTGACCACGATGACCACCCGCACCCCCGAACAGCTCCGCGACAACCTGGTCGCCGACATCCACCGCTGGGGCACATTCCGAACCGCCCAGGTCGAAGCCGCGTTCCGCACGGTCCCGCGACACCTGTTCCTGCCCGACGTCGNCCTGNAANCCGCCTACGCCCCCCAGGTCGTCGTCACCCGCCGCGCCCCCGACGGCACCGCGCTGTCCTCAGCATCCCAACCCAGCCTCGTCGCCGCCATGCTCGAACAGGCCGGCGTCCACCCCGGCCACCGCGTCCTGGAGATCGGCACCGCCACCGGCATCAACGCAGCACTCCTCGCCGAACTCACCGGCCCGACCGGCCAGGTCACCACCATCGAGATCGACGAGGAGCTCGCCGCAGGCGCGCGCACCGCACTGGTCAAGGCCGGTTACGAACGCGTGGACGTTGTCCACGCCGATGGTGCGGCGGGCCACCCGGGCGGAGCGCCCTACGATCGGATCGTCATCACGGCCGGGGCCTGGGACCTGGCCAAGGGCTGGTGGAACCAGCTCGCCCCCGCCGGTCGTATCGTCGTGCCTCTCCGTCTCCACGGAAGCGGCCTGACCCGCTCCCTCCCGCTCGACGCCGTTGAGCCGGGCCGGCTCGTCAGCCGCTCGGCGCTCGTCTGCGGATTCGTCCCCCTACGTGGCGCCGACGCCCACACCGGCCGTACCCTCGCCCTCGCAGACGGTGTCGCCCTGCACGTCGACGACCACGACCCCGCCGACGAGCCGGCGCTGCGCGCCGCGGCGGCCAGCCCACCCCACAACCTGTGGACGGGGCTGACGATCCACGACGACGAACCGACCGCGCACCTCGACCTGTGGCTCGTCACCATGGGCGCCCGCTTCGGCCGCCTCGCCGTCGACACCACCGTCCGCCCTGACAGCCAGCTCACTCCGACACGGCGCTGGGCCGGGGCCACCATCCACGACGGCACCACCATCGCCTACGTCACCCTGCGTCCCCTCGCATCCGACACCGACGAACTCGGCGTCACCGCCCACGGACCCCACGCGGCCACCCTCNCCGCGCNCCTCNCCGATCTGCTGCACCAGTGGCGCAAAGAAGGCCCCGCCGAACCTGTCGTAACGGCCCATGCCGCGGACACCCTGGAGGACCAGACCGTCGCCGGACACCGCGTCGATCGGCCGAACAGCCGACTCACCGTCCGCTGGCAGCCCTGAGAAGAGGCGGGACCCGATGGCCTTCACCACATCGACAGATGCGGCACCCACGACGTTCGCTCTCGTCGCACCACGGTTTCCCCTCGTCCCCCGTGACCGGCCATCCTGCCCAGCCCTCGACGCCCGGATCTACCGGGGTGGATCACCCGCGGCGCCACCCGCGGCGCCACCCGGATGGCAGGTCCCGGGTCATCATCGCCGACGCCGAGATGCAGCGGCACGCGAGCGCCGGCCCCCGGCTACTACACTCGCTGGGTGCCGATAACCGACGTTTCGCCAGCTGCTTCGCATCGAGTCCGACGGGACAAGAGCCAAGCGGGCACACCACGTCGGTGGAGGGGTAGGCTGTAGGTGTTGCTTGTTCTTCCGTGCGTGACCTACGCAGAGAACGGCACGACTGGACCACGGCACCGGCCGGGGTCTGGGGCGAGGCCGGTACGCGAAGGACGCTTACCGGGAGCGCGGCAAGGAGAAATAATCGTGGCGCAGGGTACCGTCAAGTGGTTCAACGCGGAGAAGGGCTTCGGATTCATCTCCGTCGACGGTGGCGGCCCGGACGTGTTCGTCCACTACTCCTCGATCGTGGCGGACGGCTACAAGTCCCTGGATGAGGGCCAGAGCGTCCAGTTCGAGATCGTGCAGGGCCAGAAGGGACCGCAGGCGGACAACGTCCAGCCCGTCTGAGGCCGTACCACCCCCAGCCTTACGCGTCGGCGCGCGGCTCCCGTGGGAGCCGCGCGCCGATGTTGCGTTGGCCGATGTTGTGTTGGCAGGCCGGTAGTCTCACCGCAGTAGTTGACCGACGCCGTCGGCGGGCACCGCTCGATCATGGGCCATGTGCACCTGACGAGCGACCAGATCAGCGCCCGGGCAACCGAACCACGGTGATGAAGAAGTCGTCGATGAACCGCACGTCGTCGACGAACCGGTCGAAATCGACCGCCTTCGTCACGTAGGCGTTGGCGTGCAGGTTGTAGCTGCGCAGGATGTCCTCGGCAGCGCCCGAGGTGGAGAGCACCACGACGGGGATGCGTCGCAGGTCGGTGTCGGCCTTGACCTCGGCCAGCACCTCGATGCCGCCCCGGCGCGGCAGGTTGAGGTCCAGCAGGATCAGGTCGGCCGCCGGGGCCTGTGTGAAGGGCTCCTCCCGGCGAAGGAACGCCATGGCTTGGATGCCGTCGTTCACGACATGCAGCCTGCCGTTGATCCGATCATCCGCGAACGCTTCGCGGGTCATGAGGACATCCCCCGGGTCGTCCTCAACCAGCAGTACGTCGAACGGGTCCGTANGGACACTCGCCGTCATCTGGATACCTCGAAGTAGAGGCCGCCATGGCATGGCAGCCGGACGAGAAGCGGGGGTAGGGGATGTAAAGCGGGGCCAGGGCGGACAGGACAATCAGCGCCTACGGCGCGGGACGGCCGCTCCTCGAGAGCGTGAGCGGGGCCGCGAGCAGGCGCGGGCGGAGTCCGTCCGGCCCGGAACGGTAACCGGACACCCCGGAATCGATGCACGGACTTTGGCGATGTCTGACGGTACGCCAATGGAAGTGGTCTGTCGCCCCCCTAACAGGGACAAGTCCGAGGACGAGCCGAGGCTCACCGTTTTCGGCCTCGCCGCGACCGCCCGGGCACCCACGACCCCACGACCGCCCGGCTACCCCGACCGCCCGGCTACCCCGACCGCCCGGGCACGAGGCCGGGCTTCGGCCGTTCCCGGCGTGGCGGTTCCCGGTCGTCCCCGGCGGGNAGGNAAGGGGNCATGAGCTCCGGCAGCCCGGTCCAAGACGAGATCCGCCCGCATGCCCGCGAACTGCGTCGGCTGATCCCGGACGTATACCGGGGGCTCGGCACCCTGGGCGACGCGGCTCTCCGTGACGGCGCCCTGGACAGCCGCACGAAGGAGCTGATCGCACTGGCGCTCGCCGTGAGCACCCAGTGCGACGGTTGCATCGAGGCACACGCTCACGGCGCCGTCCGGCAGGGTGCGACCTGCCAGGAGGCGGCCGAGGCCATCGGGGTGGCACTGCTGATGAACGGCGGACCGGCGTCGGTCTACGGCCCGCGCGCGTTCGCCGCCTTCAGGCGTTTCCGCGCCGAGCGGCACGAGGCGGGGGACGGTACGGCGCCGCTCGGGCACGTAACCCCGGCCTCGCCGGGACACGCTCCATCAACCGCCCAGGTTCAGCCCCCCGGCAACACCGACGTCTGAACCGGCGACAGAGGACCCGCCGCGCCGGCGGCCCAACGGACGGTGGTGCCCGCAGACCGTCGTCAAGACCGGCTGAGGACACGCCGGCGCGGGTGCCACCGCCCTCCGGCGGACGGGCCCGGACGGCCCGGCTACAGGCAAGGAAAATCTCATGGTTAAAAATATCCCTGGAGATTTCCTCGTCCCCCGTTTCGGGCCATCGAAATTCGTTGCCCTACGGACGAGTTGTTTACCTGTCCTTTACAGTTCCACCCACCCCGGCCGGCGGCATCCTGTTACGATTTTCCCGTGACCGCAGGCGAACGGGGAAGAAGGCTCCGATGACGTTTGTCGTCCTGTCGCCCTGCATTGATGTCAAGGACACCGCCTGCGTGGAGGAGTGCCCGGTCGACTGCATCTACGAGGGCAGCCGCAAGCTGTACATCAACCCGGACGAGTGCATCGACTGCGGAGCCTGCGCGTCGGTCTGTCCGGTCGACGCGATCAAGAGTACCCGGATCGTGCCGGCGAGCGAGGCCGAGTTCATCGCGGACGAGGCCCGGTTCTTCACCGACATCCTGCCTGGTCGGGATGCTCCGATCGGTAATCCGGGCGGCGCCGGCAAGATCGGCCCGATCGGAGCGGACACCGCTTTCGTCGCGTCCTACAGACGCTGACGAGACAAGCCGCCGGCGAAGGCTGACGCGGCCACGGCGTCAGCGAGACCGCCGGCCCACGGCCGGTGCTCAGGACCCACCCCGTCCGGGCACCGGCCCTCTACATTTCGGGGGCGAAACAGGGGCCGAGACCGAAGCAGAGTTGCGGGTTTCCCAACGGGTGATGTCGACCGGTCGTGCCGTCGACCAGATGACGCGCCGCGGAATGTCGATTGACGAGAAGGCGGCGTGACAAAAATCCCGGAAAACGGCATGCAGACGTCATCGCCAGGCGACCGGAGAACATGACGGAAACCACGTGGGGCCGGAACCGAAATCACTCCGGGCCGAGGCCGGGGCGGGCACCGTAACGGACCCCCTGAGGGGATCAGGCCAGCCCCGACAGGCCTGATCCCCCGCCCCCCGAGCATCCATCCGACGACCGTCCATCGGTCCGGTTCGCCTCAGCCGTAGGTCTCATCCCGGCCGTAGGTCACCCGGCTGCGACCTACCCGGCCACCGTCCAGGAGTCGGCGCCCTGGAGCAACGTCCGCAGATCGCCCAGGCCGCCGGGCCGGGCGGTCGCCAGCCGCTCCTGGAACAGCTGGTCGAACACGGGATGCGAGACCGACCGGTAGACGCCGATCGGCGGCTCCGGAAACTCCGCCTGCGCCAACTGGGCCAGGGCGTAGGCATAGGTCGAGTTCTCCACCGTCGGATCGTGCACCACGACGCGGGGGTCACCGCTGTGCCCGACCGCCAGCTCCCCGGTGGCCGGGTCGCGGATCACGGCGTACTGCTCGTCCACGCCGAAAACCACCGGCATACCGGGCGAGAGCCGGATCGGCCCCTGCTCGCCCTTCGCCCCGGCGGCGCCGGCATCGGCATCGGCATCGGACCGCTTCGGCTGACGGGGGATCGCGTTGAACGTGGGGCAGCCCTGCCGGATCTCCACCAGCGCCGCTCCCTGATGCGCCGCGGCGGCGGTGAGGGTGGCGGTGAGGTGGCGACGGTCCGAGTCGATCGTGCGGGCGACGAACGTCGCGCCGGCGCCGAGCGCGAGCGCAACCGGGTCGAACGGGTTGTCGAGCGACCCGTGGGGGCTCGACGGGCTGATCGTGCCGATCCTGGAGGTCGGCGAATGCTGACCCTTCGTCAAACCGTAGATCTGGTTGTTGAACAACATGATCTTGAGATTCACGTTGCGACGCAGCGCGTGAATAAGGTGGTTACCGCCGATCGACAGCGCGTCGCCGTCACCGGTTACGACCCACACCGCCAGGTCCGGCCGGTTGATCGAGACACCGGTCGCGAAGGACGGCGCCCGGCCGTGGATCGAGTGGATGCCGTAGGTGTCGAGGTAGTAGGGGAACCGCGAGGAGCACCCGATGCCGGACACGATCACGATGTTCTCGGGCGGGACGCCGAGGGCCGGCAGCAGACCCCGCATCGTCGAGAGGATGGCGTGGTCCCCGCAGCCGGGGCACCAGCGGACCTCGTTGCCGGTCATGTAGTCCTGCGCGGTCAGCGCCGGCCGTCCCGCCAAGTCACCCGACGGTTCTCCGGATCCACCATTCAGCGAGATCATCGTCCTGCCTCCCCGGCCGTGCCGAGCTTCGAACCAAGGTGTACGTTCAACCGGGCGCTCACGTCCCCGACCGGCTTCGAGGCCGCATCCGCCGACGGCTCCTCGTCGATGCCCTGGATGATCCGGCTGATGACGGAGGTAAGCTCGGCGACCCGGAACGGCATGCCGCGGGTCTGGTTGTAGCCGACGGTGTCGATCAGGCATTCCCGGCGCAGGAGTCCGGCGAGCTGCCCGAGGTTCNTCTCGGGGACGAGCACGGTGTGGTACTCCGACAGCACCGAGGCCAGGTTCGCCGGCAGCGGGGCGAGATGGCGCAGGTGCGCCTGGGCGACCTTCATGCCGTCGCGCCGCACCTGGCGGCAGGCTTCACCGATCGGCCCCCACGTCGAGCCCCATCCGATCACCAGCACATCGGCGCCGGATCCGGGGGGCCCGCTGGGATCATCGACCTCCAGGAGCGGCACGTCGATGTTATCGATCTTGGACTGTCGGGTGCGGACCAGCAGGTCATGGTTGTCGGGGTCGTAGGAGACCGCACCGGTCAAGTCGGCCTTCTCCAGACCGCCGATGCGGTGCGTGAGCCCCGGGGTACCCGGGATCGCCAGCGGGCGGGCCAACGTGATCGGGTCCCGCACGTACGGCAGGAAGATCGGGTTACCGGCCTCGTCCNCCCCGTTCGGGCCGGTGGCGAGATCGATCCCGATGGTGGGCAGCTCCGCCGTCTCGGGCACCCGCCACGGCTCGCTGCCGTTGGCGACGTAGGCGTCGGACAGCAGGATGACCGGGGTGCGGTAGGCCAGCGCGATCCGGGCTGCCTCCAGCGCGGCGTCGAAGCCGTCCGCGGGCGAACGCGCCGCGATCACCGGCAGCGGCGCCTCGCCGTGCCGGCCGTACAGGGCCTGGAGCAGGTCGGACTGCTCGGTCTTGGTCGGCAGACCGGTCGACGGCCCGCCGCGCTGCACGTTGACGACAACGAGCGGCAGCTCCATGATCACCGCAAGGCCGAGAGCCTCGGTCTTCAGGGCCATCCCGGGACCGGAGGTGACGGTCACGCCGAGCATCCCGGCGAAGGACGCGCCGATCGCGGAACCGATGGCGGCGATCTCGTCCTCGGCCTGGAAGGAGCGCACGTCGAAGGAGGCGAGCGCGCTCAGCTCGTGCAGAATGTCGGAGGCGGGAGTGATCGGGTAGGCGCCGAGGAACAGCGGCATCCCGGCCTGCTGCGCGGCGGCGACCAGGCCGTAGGCGATCGCCTTGTTGCCCTTCATGTGCCGGTAGGTGCCGGCGGGCAGCTTGGCCGGCTTCACCTCGTAGGAGAGCGCGAAGGCCTCGGTGGTGTCGCCGTAGATCCACCCGGCCCGCAGCGCGGCGATGTTCGCGGCCTGCACGTCCGGCTTCGCGGCGAACCGCTTCTGCAGGTAGGCGATCGTGTCCTCGATGGGCTGACTGAACATCCAGGACACCAGGCCGAGCGCGAACATGTTCTTCGTCCGGGCGGCGTCCTTGCGCTTCAGGTTGAACTCGGCGACGGCCGTGGCGGCGAGACCGGTGAGGTTGATCGCGTGCACGTGGTAGGCGTCCAGCGACCCGTTGGTCAGGGGATCGGCCTCGTAACCGGCCTTTTCCAGGCCCATCACCGTGAACGCGTCGGTGTCCACGATCAGGACCCCGCCGGGACGCAGCTCGGCGATGTTCGCCCTGAGCGCCGCGGGGTTCATGGCGACCAGAACGTCGGGCCGGTCGCCCGGGGTCCTGATGTCGTGGTCAGCGATGTGGAGTTGGTAGCTCGACACCCCGGCCACGGTTCCGGCTGGCGCCCGGATCTCCGCCGGGTAGTTCGGCAACGTTGCCACGTCGTTGCCGCCCGCGGCGGCCTGGGCGCCGAACCGGTCACCGGTGAGCTGCATCCCGTCGCCGGAGTCACCGGCAAAACGGATCACCACGTGTTCCAGTTGCGTGACCCCCGGATCTGGTCGTTCGGACAACTGTTCGGTTGGCATGGCGAAACCTCATCTCAACTTCTCAGCTACGCACGCCCGCGCCGGGCGAGCGGAACCGCGCGTGGCAACGCTGACAGCACGGAAGCGGGGTCAGGGAAGCGTGGGGGGAACGGGTCAGGGATAGGCGGATCGGGGGGCGGGCACCTCGGGCATGCGCAGGGCCCGCGAGAACACCCGGTCGGTGGGGATCTCCTGCGCCCGGAACTCGGTGGTGGGGCCGTCGAAAAGATCGTTCGACCGGTTCTGCTCCAGGGCACGCACGCGCAGCACCGCGCGAGCCACCGCGGCGGCGGCGGCGTGGATCTGGTCGACGCTGGTGAACCGGCCCACGCTGAACCGCAGGCTCTCCATGGCCGCCGTGGTCGACCGGCCCATCGCGGTGAGCACATGGGACGGCTCGGCGCCGCCCCCGTGACAGGCGGAGCCCGCGGACACCGCCACGTCCGGCAGACAGGCCTGGACGGCGTCGGCGTCGGCACCGACGAACCGCAGGTTGATGGTGTTCGGCAGCCGGCATTCGCGGCTCCCGCCGCGCTCACTCGGCCCGTTGAGCTCGACGGCATCGACGCCGAGCCACTCGACGAGCAGATCGTGCAGCAGCTCGGTCTGGGCCCGCTGCCGCGGGGCCTCGTCGTCCATCACCGCGGCGGCGATCCGCGCCGCGGCGCCGAAGCCGACCACCCCGGCGGTGTTGACCGTGCCGGCGCGCAGGCCCCGTTCCTGCCCACCGCCGTGGATCAGCGGTGCCAGCTGCGACCGGGCGTGTCGGCCGGCGATCAGCGCGCCGGTGCCCTTGGGCCCGTAGAGCTTGTGCGCGGACGCGAGGGCGAGGTCGATGCCGGCGTCCGCGACCGAGACCGGCATCCGGCCCAGTGTCTGGGTGATGTCGGCGAGGTAGAACGCCCCCGCCCCGTGGGCGAGCTCGGCGATGGGCCGCGGGTCGTTCAGCGTCCCGGTCTCGTTGTTCGCCGTCATCACCGCCACCAGGGCGACCTTCGAGACGGAGGCCCCGAGAACCCCCCCGTTCCCCGCGACGGCGGAACCGTCCCATACCGGTTGCAGCAGCGCGCGCAGATGATTGAGGTCGATCGTGCCGTCGGGATGAACCCGGATGGTCTGCACGATCGCCCCGTGCACCCGCGCCGCGGCCTCCGCCGCGGCGAGGACCGCCCGATGCTCGGTCGCTCCGACGAGTACGCGGCGGCAGGACGGCGGGGCGGTGGCCAGGACCCCGGCGATCGCCAGGTTGGCCGCCTCGGTCGCCCCGCTGGTGAAGATGACGTCACGCGGCTGGGCGCCGGCGAGGTTCGCCACGTCCCGCCGGGCTCCTTCGACGAGCCGGGCGACGGCCTGCCCCGCCGGGTGCGAGCTGGCCGGATTCGCGAAGTGGTCCCGCAGCAGCGGCAGCATCGCCCGGACAACCTCCGGGTCGACCGGGGTCGTCGCGTTGTGGTCAAGATAGATCACGGTGCGCCTCCAGAGCCGCAGTCCACGCAGGCGGGATCGCGCCGCGTCCGCGGCGTACGCAGGTCCGTGTCCCACAGGTCGAGGTGGATCAGCCGGCCGACCGCCGGCTCGGCGAATCCACCGGCGATCTTCAGCGCCTCGGTCGCCGCCAGGCAGCCCACCGTTCCGGCGACCGCGCCGAGCACCGGGAAACCGAGGGGCTCCCAGGACGGGTCCCCCTCCGGGAACACACACCGCAGGCAGGGCGAACCCGACCGGACCACCAGCAGATACGCCTCGGTGGCGTTCATCGCGGCGACGACCAGGGGGATCTGCGTCGCCAGGCACAGCCGGTTGAGCAGATACCGCTCGGGGAAGTTGTGCCGAGCGTCGACCACCACGTCCGCCTCGGCGATCAGACGGGGCAGGCTGGGATCGGTCAGATCCCGGTCCAGGGCGACGATCTCGACGTCCGGGTGGTGTGCGCGCAGGGTGTCGGCCGCGCACTCCACCCGGGCGTCGCCCACCCGGTCGGGCCGCATCAGGGTCTGCCGGTTGAGGTCCGGCTCCTCCAGAACGCCCGGATGGACCAGGATCAGCCGGCCGATGCCGGCGGCGGCCAGGTAGGTCGCCGCCGCTCCGCCGACCCCGCCCACCCCCGCCACCAGGACGGTCGCGCCGCTGAGCCGCCGCTGAGCGGACACTCCGAAGCCCGGAATACCCAACTGCCGCTCGTACCGTCGATTCGGGTCGAAGACGGACGGCGCCTGCCGACGGGATGGGTACGGTGCCGGCGGCCCGGCACAGATGGACCCCAGCAGACGCGGGTGGGAACGGAATCGGGCGGTGACCATCGGGCGCTCCCCGGGTTAGGCCGAACAGGTGATCAAGTAGTGCGTTGTCAGGACACCAGCGCGACCCGGCCGATCTCGGGCAGGGCCTCCTTCAACCGGCTCTCAATGACGCCGGTCAGGGTCGNGGNGGCGCNGGANCNCCCGCCGCAGGCTCCGGTAAGGCGCAGGTGCACCTCCGCCGTCCCGGGCTCGCCGTTGCCGGCGAGAGTCGCGACGACCTCGGCGTCCCCGCCGTCTCCCCGCAGGAAGGGCCGGATCTCCTCCATGATCTCCTCGACCTGCTCGCGCAGGCGGGCGTCCGCGGCGGTGCGCTCGGTGGAGTCCGAGGCACCGAAGGACGTCCCGCAGCCGCAGGAGCTGGTCGCGTTCGGGTTCTGGAAGGTGAACCCGGAGGAGGTCAGCGTCTCGGTGTAGTCCACGCGCAGCCCGCGCAGCAGGTGAACCATCGACGAGTGGACGACGACGTCAAAGCCGTCCTGGCCGATGACGACGTCCTCGGCCTCGGCACCGGGGACGAGCGCCAGGTTGTAGGTGAAGCCGGCGCAGCCACCGGGGTCGACGCCGATCCGCAGGCTGAACCCGCCCGTGCCGGGGGTCGAGGCGAGCAGGTGACGGACCTGCTTCACGGCCCGGTCGGTCAGTTCGACGGTGGGGGTGGTGGCGCTCATCGGACGGCAACCTCCGCTTCGGCACGATGTGCGACAAGGCGGGAGCCGACCTCGGCCACCGCCTTCTCGATCAGGTCGTAGAGCTCCACCGGTTCGATCCCGGCATTCTCGAGCGCCTCGCGCGGCCCGAGGCCGATCTTGCTGCACAACACCGCCGCGCAGTCGGACAGCATCGCGACCGTCTTGTCGAGCTTGGAGGCGTCCTCGTCGCAGTCCGACGGGCCGTTGCAGTAGCGGTCCACGTCGCGGGTCTGCACGAGCCGGGCCCAGCCCGGACCCCCCTCGTAGATCCAGAACTCGGTCGCGTGACCGAAGTGCTGGTTCACCACGCCGCTGCCCTTGGTCGCTACAGCGACGAGCACGACGTTCTCCGGGCGGGCGTTCCCCGGGCGGGCCCCGGCCGGGGTGCCCTCATCGGGGGATGCGCCCGGGCCAGAGGGAATGACCGCGCCGGTCGAGATGTTCAGCGCTCCCCGGGTGGCAGCCACCTCGGAGCGCCACCGTTCGATCTCGCTATGCGTCTGCCGGCGGCCTTCGAGGTCGTATTCGATCTCACGGCCACGGAACGCCTCGGGAGTGAACTCCTCACCCCGGTCCTCACCGAGCAGGCCGACGGCGTCGGCGCGGCACTGCCGGCAGTGCCGCATCATGTTCATCTCGGCGCCGTCGTCCTGCTCGCAGCGGTCCTGCAGCGCCTTNAGCTCCTGTGGGGTGGGGCCGCGCTGCCCGGTCAGGCCGAAGTGGGTGCCGTGCTCGGGCGCCGACACCAGCGGCATCACGTTGTGCAGGAAGGCGCCGAGCTCCTTGACCTTCCGGGAGACCTCGACGAGGTGGTCATCGTTGATCCCGGGGATCATCACCGAGTTGACCTTGCAGAGAATCTTCCGCTCGGTGAGCATCGCCAGGCCCTCGAGCTGACGCTCGGAGAGGATCCGGGACGCCTCCCGGCCGGTGTACCGCTTACCGCGGAAGGCGATCCACGGGTAGATCCGCTCCCCGACCTCGGGGTCGATCATGTTGATCGTGATGGTGACGTGGTCGACGTTCAGTTCGGCGATGCGGTCGACGTGGTCCGGCAGGGTCAGCCCGTTGGTAGACAGGCAGAGCTTGATGTCCGGGCAGTCCCGGGCCACCAGTTCCATCGTCCGGAAGGTCGGCTTCGGGTTCGCCAGCGGGTCGCCGGGGCCGGCGATCCCCAGCACGCTCATCTGCTTGATCTCGCTGGCCACCAGCTTGACCTTGGCGAGGGCGTCCTCGGGGGACAGCAGGGTGCTGGTGACGCCGGGACGGCTCTCGTTGGCGCAGTCGAACTTGCGGTTGCAGTAGTTGCACTGGATGTTGCAACCTGGGGCGACCGCCACGTGCATCCGGGCGTAGTACTGGTGGGCCTCGGCGCTGTAACAGGGATGATTGGCGATCTTCTCCGCGATCTCCGGGTCCCGCACCGGAGCGCTGGTGCCACAGCTGGACTTGCTCGCGCAGCCGGCGGCGGTGTCGGGCGCCGGCCCGGTGGCCTGCCGGGGCATCTCGCCTGCCGGGTCGGTGGGCAGCATCGGCAGGCTGACGGGGGTTGCCTTCACGACCGCCCTTCCTTCCCCCCGGCGGTCGCCGTGCCGGTGGCCGGAGCGGTCGCCGAGGAGGTCGCGGTGGTCGTCGCGGCGGGTGCGGCGGTACCGGCGGCGACAGCCGCGGCCTGCTGCCACTGCTCGGGGGAGACGAGCTCACGTTCCAGCGCGCCGACGATGCGGCCGTGGTCGAAAGCCACCGCGTACACGATGTGTTCCTGCAGGTAGAGGCCGACGTTGATGACCTGGCCACGGGTGCCGGCCTCGACGAGAACCTCACCGACGGCGATCGCCGGGTCCGGATACGTGCCGTCGTTACGCAATGCCTTGACGGCGACCACGATNTCGCCGACGTCGTAGGTGCTGTTCATCGGGTTCCACCCAGGTAGTCGGCGGACGCGGCGGCGTGGTGCGGCCAGGCGGACTGGGACGGCTCCACCGGGTCGGACGGCGCCGACGGCTGGGGCACCGTCGGGGTCAGCCGCTCGACGGTGATCGACGACGCGGGCACGAACGACGACTGCGGAGCGCGGTCCTGCAGCACCTTGAACAGGCGGTGGTCCAGGGCGGAGGCGGTGGTGAAGGCCTCATAGGAGCGGATGAGCGCGTCGCGATACTCCCGCAGCAGCTCCACCGGGTTCCCGGCCTCGGTCCGAGTGTCGTGCAGCTCGACCAGCTGGTTGGCGAAGTACCGGAGGATGTGCAGCCGGTTGACGGCCAGGACTCGCGGGTCGTAGTCGACGTCCAGCAGGATGAAGTACTCCTCGGCGGTGGAACAGCGGCGGAAGTCCGCCAGCTGGCCGGCGGCCATGCTCACGCTCATCGCGATGTCTCCTTCTTGAGCAGGCCCTCGAGGAGGGCGATCTCCGCATAGGCGTCGTAGGTGCGGCGGGCGGCGTCGAGCAGGCCCTCCCNGCCGATCGGGNGGNCCTCGGCGAGGNCGTGCAGGTCGAGCTTGAGCTGGGAGGCCCGGCTGCGAAGCTTGCGCAGCCGCAGCTCGGTGTCGGCCGGGGCGCCCCCTGCCGGGGTGTCGGCGGCTTGGGCGTCAGGAGTCATCGCGGGCCACCTCGTTCCATCGTTCGATCTGCTTGGTCGCGCCGGTCACCAGCGACTCGCCCCGGGCGGAGAGCTCGTCCATGGAGCCGAAGCCGAACCGCTGCACGTCCCGCAGCGCGTCGGAGAGGACGACGAGCCGCCCGGCACAAATGATCACGCGCCCGAACCCCTCGTGGCTGAGGTCGAGCACGGTGGTGGTGAACGCCCCGGTCGCCTTCTCGGTGGCCGCCGCGNCCGCCTNGTAAAAGGAGCGCACCCGGCCCTCTACGGCGGCGTCGATGTCGCAGTTCACCGCGATCTCGCGGCGCTGCTCCCGCGTGACGATGAACGGGCGGAGCAGGTCCTCGTCGGAGAACCGTTCCAGTTGGCCGTAGGTGTCCCCGGCGCGCAGCTGGTCGACCAGGTCGCCGAGGAAACCGGTCTTCGCGGTCATGCCGCGTCCCCCTTGGGCTTCAGAGCCGTAGCACCGCCGCGGGTCCAGGTCGCCGCCGGCTGCGGCTCGTGGGACCGCAGCACCTTGCGCAGCCAGGGCGGAGGATTGCCGGCCAGCGTCGAGGTGTAGCGGCGGAGCAGCTCGGGGATGGCGGTGCCCTTGACCACCTTCACCGGGTGAACCCGGGCCTTCACCACCTTCGCCGCGGCCGTCCCGCCGATATCACTGATGTTGAGAATCGCGCAGTCCGAGACCGCGGCGAGCCTGGATTCGATCTTGTCCTGTTCGTCCGTCGGCGCCGCGTCGAGCGCGCGGGTCTCCAGGAACCTGGCCCCCTCGGGGCCGACCTCGTACACGTCGAACCGTTGGCACCACCCGAAATGCTGATCCACAGCGGTGCCGTCGCTGGTCGCGAAGGCGATCTTCAACACGGAGACTCCTGGAACAGGTTGTCGAGTTGATCGGATTCACCCGCGGAGCCGGGTTGGGTGGGGATCTCGGTCCGGTGGGCGGGCTGTCCATCCGCGCCGGACACGGAGAACCTCCGCCCGGAACGGCGGTGCACGTGCTCGTGATCGAGCAGACGATTCGCGGCGTCGATGAGCAGGCGCAGGCTTCCGGCGTACCCGGCGGTACCGGCCAGCGCCGCGCCGAGCCGATCGAAGATCGGGAAGCCGACGGGCAGGTGCGCGGCGCCAATCCGGTCGGCGACCTCGCGGGCGTGGCTGGAACCGAGGACGAGGTGCGCACCACCCGCCCGAGCCCGTTCGGCGAGGTCGGTCAGATCACCGACGACGACCTCGTCCCAGGGCGCGTCCGCGAGGACCGGCGCGGCGGTCGGGGACACCGCCGCCACGACCTCGGCCCCGACGTCGTGCAGCAGGGAACCGACGGCGACCAGGGTCTCCGGCTCCATTGCCAGCGCGACCCGGGCGCCACCGAGGACGAAGTGCGTGTCGAGCAGACCGTCGGCGAGCCGGGCCCGGGCCTGCCGGACCCGGGCCGGCGCGGACGCTCCGGTGAGTTCGATCAGCTCGGTGACCAAGGTGTCCATCTCCGTCAGCCCGCTGAGATGACGGTGGCGGAGGATCCGGGCGCCGGTCCGGGCTGCGAGCAGGTCACCGGCCGCCGCCGCGGTCGCACCCGCGACGAGCACGGCCCGCGACCGACCGAGCGCCCGCAGCCGCGCGAGCCCGGTGCCGCC
This sequence comes from Frankia sp. Allo2, assembly GCF_000733325.1. Classification (NCBI taxonomy): domain Bacteria; kingdom Bacillati; phylum Actinomycetota; class Actinomycetes; order Frankiales; family Frankiaceae; genus Frankia; species Frankia sp. Allo2. Next base: position 241,110 of record NZ_JPHT01000001.1, on the reverse strand, counting down.
GGTCGTCGTGGGCTGCCAGGCGGGGGCCAGGTGCCCGTCCACCGATCCGGACAGGTCGGGGACGAGTACCGGGTCGAGCCCGAACGCGCGAATCAACTCACCGAGCTCGTCGAGGTCGGCCGCCGTCAGGGACGGGCCGACCAGGACGGCGAGCTGGCGCGGGTCCAGAGCACCACCGTCCGCCGCCGCCACCCGTCGGGCGGCGGACCCCAGGGACCTGGCGGACCTGGTGGACCTGGCAGCCTCGGCGGACCCCAGGGACCTGGCGGACCTGGTGGACCTGGTGGACCTGGTGGACCTGGTGGACCTGGCAGCCTCGGCGGACCCGGGGGTAGTGAGATGCGTTACGGGAGCGCTGGCCGCGATGAAGGCGGTGCGCCCGGTAAAATATCTCGCTTCGGAAGGCTCCGTTTCGGAATGCTCTGCCGGCACCACCGCTCGGACCAGCGCCTCCAACGCGGCCGACCAGCCGTCGGACAGCCCCCCGATGAAGTCCGGGGTGGAGACCCCGACGATCAGCGGGGCCCTGCCGGGGGCGGAGCCGTTCGCGCCCGCCTCCGGCCCGCTCGAGTCGGTCTCGTTCCAGGCCGAGAGGTACTTGCGCAGCTGGCCGCCGACGTCCTCGCCGCTGACCTCGGTGACCCCCGTGGTGAGCAGGCCGATGATCTCCGGCCGCTGCTTCTTCCGGATGGCATCGAGCGTCTCCACCATCGCCTCACCACTGCCGAGGACCGCGGTCACCTCGGTGATCGCGGTGGTCTGCAGCGGGATCGGCTCGTTGAAATGCCGGGTGAGCAGGGCCTTGGCGAATGACGCGCACCCCTGCGCACCATGCATGATCGGCAGCGAGCCGGCGAGGCCCAGGAAGACCAGCGCACCCCCGAGCGGCTGGCTGTGCTTGAGCGGGTCGATCGTCGCCTGCCGCTCTCCGGTCACGATCTCGGCCATCAGCGGGCTCCGACCAGGTCCCAGGGAGCGGGCCGGCTGACCTGCTCCCAGACCGGGCTCGCGATCGCCAGGTCGAGGCGCCGGGCGAGCTCGACCATCCCGGTGTAGCCGGCGTAAGGGATGTGCCGCTCCTGGTTGATATCGAGGAACGGCAGCCGGCCCTTCAGCGCGGTGTACTGGTTGCGGCCGCCGGCGACGAGGATGTCCGCCCCGGTCTGTTCGGCGACCCGCAGCAGCTCGCGCGGACTGCCCTCTTTGATCATTTTTGCGTCGCCGAGCAGCTCGCGGATCTTGTCCACGTCGCCGTCGGAGCTCTTGGTAATGCCGCTGCCGACCACCTCGATGCCGAGGTCCTGCAGCGCGGACACGATCGACCAGCTCTTGACCCCGCCGGTGTATAGCACCGCCTTACGCCCGGCGAGCCTGCGCCGGTACGGCTCAAGTGCGACGGCGACGGCCGCCTCCTCGACAGCGATGAGCTCCTCCGTGCGGCGGGAGAGCTCGTCGTCCTCGAGCAGGCGGGCGAANCCGCGCAGGGNGTCGCCCATCGCCCGGGTGCCGTAGAAGCTGCCCTCGAACCACGGGATCCCGTAGCGTTCCTGCAGGCCACGGGCGAGTCCGAGCAGCGCGCGCGAGCAGACCACCATCGTCGCCCTGGCCCGATGGGCCGCGGCGACGTCACGGTAGCGGGCATCACCGCTGATGCACGCCTGCACCCGAAGGCCCAGCCGGGACAGCAGCGGCAGGACGTCCCACAACTCCCCGGCGATGTTGTACTCACCGATCAGGTTGACGTCCCGGTCGGTGGTGAGCTCCGGCTCAACGGTGCCGATCACGTGGTCGAGCAGGGCCTGGCCGGCGAGCCGGTTGCCGAGGTTCTTGCTGCCGACGAACCCGGGCGAGTGGATCGGGATCACCGGCACCCCGGACTCGGCGGCGGCAGCCGCGCACACCGCGTCGAGATCGTCTCCGATCATCGCGGTGACGCAGGTCGAATAGACGAAGACCGCTGGCGGCGAGTGCCGCTCGACGACCTCCAGGATGGTGTCGAACAGGCGCTGTTCCCCCCCGAGCACCACGTCGTTCTCGGCCATGTCGGTGGTGAAGCCGTGCCGGTAGAGCACCGGCCCGGACGACAGGCTGCCTCGGCCGTCCCACGAGTTGCCCGCGCAGCCGATCGGGCCGTGGACCACATGAGCGCAGTCGGCGATCGGGACGAGGGTGATCATGGCTCCGTCGAAGGCGCAGCCTCCGGAAGTGCCCCCGGGCTTGGGTTTGGGACAACCCGCCTTGCGGGCCTTGGTGCTCTTGGCGTTGTTGTGGTTACAGGCCGGTTCGGTGAACAGCGCGACGCGTTCTGTGGCTGCCATGGGCCATCCTCGGAAGGACGCGGTTCTACGGGCACGGTTCTTGAAAGAGGTGAGACGGGGGCGAGGGGTCGATCGATCCGGGAGGTGATCGATCGACCCCACGGCGGGGNGGNCGGNCGGNCGCAGGGAGCGCGGNGGGNGCGGCCGGCCGACCACGTTCAGATCCGGCCGGGAGCCGGACCGGCCACAGCTGTGCCCGGTCGGACGCTCAGCGGACGACGTCGAAGCTGTGGTCGGGGCTGGTGCGGTCCAACTCGTCGAGCACCGTGTTGACGAGCTGGGTGAGCAGGTGCAGACCGCCGGTGTAGCCGACGATCGGGAAGCGGTGCAGGTGGTGCCGGTCGAAGATCGGGAAACCGACCCGGACCAGCGGCACGTTCGCCTCCCGGGAGATGTACTTCAGGTACGAGCTCCCAATGAGCAGGTCGACCGGCTCGGTGAAGACCAGCGACCGCAGGTGCCAGAGGTCCTTGCCCGGCCAGACGGTCGCCGCCTCGCCGAACTTGCTAGTCGAGAGGACCTTCTCCAGCCTGGGCGCGAAGGAGTTGTCGGCGTTCGTGCTCAGCAGGTGGACCGGGATCATCCCGAGTTCGAGGGCGAAGCCGGTCATCGCGATGACGAGGTCAGGGTCACCCGCGATGGCGACCCGCTTGCCGTGCAGATAGGCATGCGAGTCGGTGAGCGCGTCCACCAGGCGGCCACGCTCGGCGGTGAGCTCGGCCGGGATCTCGACCTCCGCCAGGCGGGCCACCTCAGTCAGGAAGCGGTCGGTGTTCTTCACCCCGATAGGGGTCTCGAGCACCACCGTCTCCTGCTTCCACCCGTCCCGGACGAACTCCGTCGTCTTGCGGGTGGTGGTCTCCTGAAGCATCACGGTAGCGCGGCTGAACCGAGCCGTGGCGGCCTCGGCGAGCGGGGTACCACCTGGGTAGAGCTCGTACTCACCCGTCGCCGGCGAGTCCAGGGAGCTGCTGTGGTCGCCCAGGATCAGGGGGTCGACACCCATCAGCTCGAGGATGCGGCGGTACTCGCGGNGGTTGCCGACGTAGGTCTCGAAGCCGGGCACGATGTTCAGCCGGGGCTTCCCGGGGGACTCGACCTTGTCGGCGTCCGCTGTCCTGCTCAGGAGCTCCAGGATGCCCTTGAGCATGCTGTCGTAGCCGGTGAGGTGCGAGCCCACGAAGCTCGGCGTGTGCGCGTACGGCACCGGGTAGTCGGCGGAGATCGCGCCCTTGTCCCGCGCCGCGCCGATGTAGGCGAACAGGTCCTCCCCGATCACCTCGGCCATGCAGGTGGTGCTGACCGCGACCATCTTGGGCTTGTACAGGGTGGTCGCGTTCTCGAGCGCCTCGACCAGGTTGTTCAGCCCGCCGAAGACGGCGGCGTCTTCGGTCATCGACGAGGATGCCGCCGGGACGGGCTCCTTGAAGTGCCGGGCGAAGTGGCTGCGGAAGTAGGCGACGCAGCCCTGCGAGCCGTGCACCAGGGGCATGGTGCCCTCGAAGCCGAGGCCCGCCAGGACCGCGCCGAGCGGCTGGCACGCCTTGGCCGGGTTGACGGTCAGCGCCTCCCGGGCGAAGTTCTTCTCCCGGTACTCCCAGCCGCGGGTCCACTCCAGGACCCGGGCGACCTCGGCGGCGTCGCTGCCGTTCTCGAACTCGCGCTTGCCCTCGAACTGCTTCTGGTAGACCTCGTCCTTGAACAGCTCGCTGTGGTCGAGGACCCGCAGCGGGACGGAACTGTTTGTTTCCGGAGTCGTCGTCACCGGACATCCTCCCTTCTACCGTGGCTGATGACTGCCGGCTACCGCCGGCGGGGGCCGGACCGGCCGGTCAGAACACCTCTCCGGCCTTCGACCAGGGGGTCTCCATGAGGTCCCAGGTCGGGCTGTTGATCGCGATGTCCATGTCACGGGCGAAGACCGCGAAGCCGTCCACGCCGTGGTATGGCCCGGAGTAGTCCCAGGAGTGCATCTGGCGGAAGGGGACGCCCATCTTGTGGAAGACGTACTTCTCCTTGACGCCCGCGCCCATCAGGTCCGGCTTGAGCCGCTTGGCGAACTCCTCCAGCTCGAAGGCCGTCGGGTCGTCGTAGAGGACCACGCCCTCCGCGAGAGCGGGGTAAGTACGGGTGTAGTCGTCCTTGTGCGCGAACTCGTAGCCGGTGCCGACGACCTCCATGCCGAGGTCCTCGTAGGCACCGATGGTGTGCCGGGGCCGCAGTCCGCCGACCGCGAGCATGACCCGCTTGCCTTCCAGGCGCGGCCGGAAGGCGTTCGTGATCTCGTCGAACCGGACCTGGTAGCGGGCGATCGCAGCCTCGGTCTTCTGCTTGATCTCGTCGTCGAAGAAAGCCGCGATCTTCCGCATCGAATCGACGATCTTGGTAGGACCGAAGAAGTTGAACTCGGTCCACGGAGTGCCGTAGCGCTCCTCCATGGTCGTGCAGATGTAGTTCATCGACCGGTAGCAGTGGATCAAGTTCAGCTTCGACAGGTGCGTCGAGGCCATCTCGTTGATCGTGCCGTCACCGGACCACTGGGCGATGACCCGCAGGCCCATCTCCTCCAGGATCTTCCGGGAGGCCCAGGCGTCGCCGCCGATGTTGTAGTCGCCGATGAGCGCGACGTCATACGGCGTCTGCTTGAAGGTGTTCCCGCCGGTACCCAGCACGTGGTCGCGGACCGCGTCGTTGGCGATGTGGTGGCCGAGGGACTGGCTGACCCCGCGGAACCCCTCGCAGCGCACCGGGACGACCGGCAGCTCGAGCTTCTTCGAGGCCTTGCGGGAAACCGCCTCGATGTCATCGCCGATCAGACCGATCGGGCACTCGGACTGGACCGAGATCCCCTTGGCCAGCGGGAACAGCTCGACGATCTCGTCGCAGACCGTCTCCAGCTTCGGGTCACCGCCGAAGACGATGTCCTTCTCCTGGAAGTCGGTCGTGAACTGCATCGCGGCGAAGTTATTCACGCCCCAGGGGCCGCGGGCGTAGTTGCGCCGGGTGGCCCAGGAGTACTGGCCACAGCCGACCGGGCCGTGGCTGATGTTGACGATGTCCTTGACNGGGCCCCACACCACACCCTTGGAACCGGCGTAGGCGCAGCCGCGGATCGTCATGACCCCCGGGCGGGATTTGATGTTGGACTTGACCTCGCACTCCTTCGACCCATCGGGGTCGTTGGCCTTGAGGTGCTTGGCCCGGAACTTGGCCGTCTTCGCAGGGTAGTTAGACAGCACCTCGGCGATCATCGCCTCGGTCTCGGCCTTGATAGGTGCCGGCGTCGTCGTCATGGTCGGGACCTCATCCTCGACGGAGTCGGAGCAGGTGACAGGGTCAGGCGACAGCGGCGGCCTTGCCGATGATGCTCTCGTCCTCCTGCTCCATGATCCCGAACTCGATGAGGAGCTCCTCGAGCTCGTCCATGGTGATCGGCGTCGGGATGGTCTTCATGTCGTTGTCGACGATCTTCTTGGCGAGCTGCCGGTACTGGTCGGCCTGCTCGTTCTTCGGGTCGTACTCGATGACCGTCATCCGGCGCAGCTCGGCGTGCTGCACGACGTTGTTGCGCGGGATGAAGTGGATCATCTGGGTGTTGAGCCGGCGGGCGAGCTCAATGATCAGCTCGTCCTCGCGGTCGGTGTTGCGGCTGTTGCAGATGAGCCCGCCGAGCCGGACACCACCGGAGTGCGCGTACTTGAGGATGCCTCGGGCGATGTTGTTCGCCGCGTACATCGCCATCATCTCGCCGGAGGTGACGATGTAGATCTCCTGCGCCTTGCCCTGGCGGATCGGCATCGCGAACCCGCCGCAGACGACGTCACCGAGGACGTCGTAGGTGACGAAGTCGAGGTCCTCGTAGGCGCCGGCCTCCTCCAGGTAGCTGATGGAAGTGATGACACCGCGGCCGGCACAGCCCACACCGGGCTCCGGGCCACCGGACTCGACGCACTTGATGCCCCACTGGCCCTCTACCAGGACCTCGTCGAGCTCCAGGTCCTCGACCGAGCCCTTCTCGGCAGCCAGCTGGATGACGGAGGTCTGGGCCTTGGAATGCAGGATGAGCCGGGTCGAGTCGGCCTTGGGGTCGCAGCCGACGATCATGACCTTCTTGCCCATCTCGGCCATCGCCGCCATGGTGTTCTGCTGGGTGGTGGACTTGCCGATACCACCCTTGCCATAGAATGCGATCTGGCGCATGCGGTGTTCCTCCTCGGAACGGTTGCCCAGCGCAGGGGGCACCGGTGCCACGACCACGCCGATCGGGCAGGTCGGGCCGCGAGAGCCCCTGGGCTGGAGTCGTGCCGCCGGCCGGGTTTGGCCGGGACATCGGCACAACCGTTAGTTGTTGATCTACCCCGTTGCGTCTGTCAGCCGGGTCCGGGTCCTGCCGGACCCGGCCTAGGACGGCGGGGCCTCCACTCGGGGGGCCGGCACTTCGGCCCGCCCGAGAAGCTCCTGGAAGTCACGGCCGTGCAGGCCGCGCTTCGTCTGGGTCGCCGTGGTCCGGACCCGCTCAAGCAGCGGCTCGATCTCGCTGTCGTCGGCGGTGATGCCGTACTGGGCCAGCGCGTAACGCACCGAGGCCCGGCCACTATGCTTCCCGAACGCGAGCCGCCGTTGCCCGCCGACTTCGGCGGGGTCGAACGGCTCGTAGGTCGACGGGTGTCGCAGCACGCCGTGGACGTGGATCCCCGACTCGTGCGCGAACACCGACTCACCGACCACCGCCTTGCCTACCGGCAGCGGGCGGCAGGCGGCCCGGGCCACCATCCGCGCGAGCCTGCGGAACGAGGTGGTGTCCAAGTCCACCGGCACCTTCAACAGGTGCCGCAGGGCCATCGCCACCTCCTCGAGCGGGGCGTTGCCGGCCCGTTCCCCCAGACCCAGCACCGTGGTGCTAACCCAGGTGAATCCGGCCTGAACCGCGGCGAGGGTGTTTGCGGTCGCCAGACCGAAGTCGTCGTGGGCGTGGATCTCCCACTCCCCCGGGACCGCCTGGACCAGCCGGCCGAGCCGGGTGTAGGCGCTGACCGGGTCCAGCAGACCGACCGTGTCGGCCCAGCGGATCCGGGTGGCGCCCCACTCGCGCAGCTCGCCGGCCAGCTCGATGACGAAGTTGTCGTCCGCGCGGGAGGCGTCCTCCAGGCCGACGCTGAATCGCAGCCCGCGGTCGGCCGCGTCGAAGACGCAGTCGCGGATGCGGCGCCGCGCCCATCCCCGGTCCCGGCCCAGCTTGCTCTTCAGATGCAGGTCGGAGACGGGAATGGTGAGGTGCGCGGTGACAATTCCGCAGGACACCGCGGCATCGATGTCGCGGCGGTCGGCCCGGCACCACGCCACCACGCCGGCCTGGGGTTGCGTCGCGAGGATCTCCCGCAGGACATCCCGTTCGGCGGGTCCCATGGCAGGTATTCCGGCCTCGATCTGGTGTACGCCGATGGCGTCCAGAGCAGCGGCGATGGCAAGTTTCTCGGCTGCGGTGAATGCCACTCCAGGCGCCTGCTCGCCGTCGCGCAGGGTGGTGTCGCAAAACCTGACCGGCGCGGCCGGCTCGACCGTAGGCGCGGATGAGCTGGGAAAACGGGGACCGGGCACTGTCATCACCAGCCGTCGATCGAGAACAGAAGGCCATGGGATCGCCCCCGAACAGTGGTTCTTCGTTTGTCCGGTGGCGACACGAAGAACACTAGGAGCCGTTTATTTCAGCCCTGCAAGCCCCGGTAACTTCGGCGTTAACAGGTATTCCGTCGGGATGACTGGAAGCTTCTCCCGAAAGATACCTCGAAGGATATTCTCAAGGAAAAATCTTTAATTAAAATTTTCCTGGAAACTTTCCCCCGTGGCGCCGCCCACATAGCCCCGGGCGCGCCGCCGAAGTGGTCCGGAGCACACGGTACGCCAGGAAGATCGCCCGATTACGGGGATCCCCCAGCTCCGTCGGCGCGATGTAGATGACAGTAGCAAACGCCCCGTGCAGATGAGATGTTATCGGAACATTCGAACAAGAGTTTCAGCGAGGTACCTGCCATGTTACGTAGAGATGTCGGCGCTATCGATGCTGGTCACGGCGGATGAACAAGATGACTCACATTCATGTTGGCAGCTTCCCGACCGCCGCGCGATCCCGATCACCAGGATTAACTTTTCCGAAACCGACAAGGTCCGTCGTGAGTGGACCTCGCCCGAGGAGTCGGTTATCTTATGGATAACAGTTATTTTCCGCCGGGCGACGCCGGGCGACGCCGACCTGGCAGCACGCAGTGCTTTCCTATGGAGAGCGGAAGGAGCTGGGCGTGTCGGTTCGCGCATACGTGGAGTACTTGGGTTGCCAGTCGGGATGGTAGAGATGACGGACACGCAGATGGTCGGCGTGCCGTCCGACCCGCCGGGAACGTGGGAGGACCTGCGTGCGACCGTAGTAGGCAACAACGGTGTCTTCCGGATCAACATGGGGACACTGCGGGAGATCGGCGGCTATGGCCGATTGGGTACCAACGTGCGGCAGATCCTGAGCCGGAACCTCGCCGGCATCGGTCTCGGGCACCTGCCCACGGAACTACCGTCCTACCAGGACAAAGAGGTTCTGCTCTTCCAGTTCGGCACACCGGCGGCAGAGATCGTCGAGGCGGTCCGGGAGGGCGCCTCCGACGGAGCTGAATCCGCGCTGGTCAGGCTGAACTCCTCGCAGGACATCGCGAAGGTGCGCGACGCCTCACTCAAGGCTGTCGAGCTCCTCTCGATTCTGAACGACCGCTGCCGGGACTGCATGCGCCCGCTGCATTAAGCGACCGGTGGCCGTCACCTCCGTCGCCGGCCTGACGGTCGGCGACGGAGGTGTCTGGTCGTGGCTGCCGGAGGCGGTGGACCGCCAGGTCAACCGGGGGAAATCCGGCAGCTTCGTGTTCGTCACGCCTATGTTTGATCATGGCCGCGAACCACGGCGTGGGAACGACGGCGACAAAGCGTCATCGTGGCGACGGCGCTGTCCCGCTCCGCCCACGCCATCGCCCAGTGGAAGTGGCCATATCGTGGCTGACCGTCATGGTTGGCGGCACGGACCGGGACGGCGGGCGGCGTTTTCCAACGCCACCCGCCGTCTTCGGCATTGAACTCGCCGTTGAGCTTGGCGTTGAACGCCATGAGACAATGCACCGTCGATCGAATCCCGCATCGCCGGGACGGCCCCCGCATTCGCGGAGCGCACTTGCATTTGCCGGAACGCACCTGCGCTGTCGGCCTGCCCCCGTATTTACCCGGCGCCCCGCATTGTTGTTGAGCACTCGCATTCGCCGGACGCCGCTGCACTCGCATTCGCCGGACGCCGCTGCACTCGCATTCGCCGGACGCCGCTGCACTTGCATTGAGCGCCCGGAACAGACGTGGATGCCTTCGGTGGCCGCCCGGTCCGGCGTCCCGTATCCGTGGCGTCAGGGGTGGAGTCAGGCCGCGGTGCCGGTTGTTCCGGCCGGCCCCGTCGACGGAGGCAGGCGGGCGGGATTCGACGCCGGCAATCCGGTGGTTCGACTGTTATCGATGACCACTACCGGGAACTGTACGGCCAGCAGCTCACCGGTATCGGCGTCGACTCACTGCCGGTGGACTGGCAGCGCGAGCAGCTTGAGTGGTTCGCCGCCGACGTCGCCCCCCGAACTGCGTCGCCCCCCGAACTGCGTCGGGCGTATCCGAGCACCCGCTGGGAGCCGCAGGATTCGGCCCAGACCGCGTCACAGGCTTCGACGTAGGCCGCGTCACGGGCCTCGTCACGGGCTTCGACGTAGGCCCCGTCACGGGCCCCGTCACGGGCTTCGACGTAGGCCCCGTCACGGGCCCCGTCACGGGCTTCGACGCAGGTCCCGTCACGGGCCCCGTCACGGGCTTCGACGCAGGTCCCGTCACGGGCCCCGTCACGGGCTTCGACGCAGGTCCCGATTGGCTGACCCCGATCAGCCGAGAGATGTCGGCCGCCGCGGATCGCCGGCCGAGAGCCGACGACTGCTGACGGGGGTCCGCGGCACCACCCACAGGAACGCTCCGAACCCCGGATCGATGGTCGCGCGACGCAACGCCGCCAACACCACGCGTACGTGAAAGGCTCCGCAGGAAACCGAGAAGCCTTTTTCCATACCGCAACCATGCCCCCAACCGACCAAGCGCCGCGACCGGCGCAGGCGTGCCGCTATAGCAAGTGATGAGTGAGCGCGCACTTGCGCTAACTCCAGCCGGCAGCCGAGCTAGCAGGCGGGCGCTAACTGTTGAAAGCGTATCAGCTAGCACGGCAATCACCGCTCGACCACTTCTCGTCCGGCTTATCGAAGGTCAGTCCGTCTCGTCGGACCGGTCCAGTGATACCACCGCCGCGCGACGAGCGGATCGGGCGACCGCGCCGCACCGATCACAATGCACAGCCAGCCGCACATCCAGACATCCGGCCGACCATGAACGCGGTGCCGAGGAGGAACGGTCCCCTCAACGTCGTTGACCGACGCCCGTTCCGGAGCACTCCAGCGGCGGTTCCAGCGCGAGGGNTGCGCACCCCNACGAGGNAGTCCGACACCNGAAGCGGGGGNACCCCTTCTGGCCCCCTCATCGGGAGGTAGGCCATGGCCCGGAACATTCTCGGCTTCCCNGAACACCGTTCCCCGCAGGCGTGTCGGGAATACGGATGACGGGGACAGCCGGGTACAGCGAAAACAGCCCTACGAGGCCCTCCGCAAGCCCCCTACGGGGTTAGTCCGGAGGTTGGCTCGGGGGTTAGTCTGGGGGTAGTCCGGCCTAGGCGCCGGTTCCACCGTCGGCAGCCGTTGCCATCGGCCGCCGGCCATCGGCCATCGGCCATCGTGATTCTCCGCGGCTCGGCTACCCGGTCGGCTACCCGGGGCAGCCGCTCGGACGGTCCGCCGAGAGTTGCCGTTGTTTAATGTTGTGCGCTTTCGTTGCTTCAGCACGATTGCCCGATGTCATACGACGATGATCTGTTGTTGCGGGGGTGGACGCCAGTCGGATGATCGGCGGGGCTGCCGCCGAGGGNGGCCGGGNTTTCTTTGGGTCGCAGACGTGGGTGGATCAGGCGCGGGTGACCTGGCGCCCATGCTGGCGGCGAGGTAGGTGTGTTGTCTGACATGACAGTGGGTAACAGTAGAGCTTCTGGCGACATTTCCTGCCTATCCGTTGTGTCAAGGCAGTGTTCTGTCGGTGCGGGGCGCCTGCGTGCGGGAGGCCGGACTCTCGGGGTCGGTGGTCGACATCGACCTGTTCGGGGTAGGCGAACCGGTGGCACCGCACTGCCCGCTCCCCCCGACGCGGGCGGTGCGACCCGCACGGACCGATCAGGCGCGACCGCCTGTCGGACATCACTCGTCCGCAGGACCCTTCCGCACGACTGTTCCGCACGACTCTTCTGCAGGTGAGGCATGTACGCGGCACGGACGGACGGGTAGGAGTTGACTGACGGCACCTGGNGGCACCCGAGAGGACAAGGTGGACCGATGAGCCTGAGCATCCGCAACCGACTGACCGGAACCGTCACCGACATCACCGAAGGTGCGGTGATGAGCACCGTGACCGTCGATCTTTCCGGCGGGCAGACCGTCACCGCCGCGGTGACCCTTGATGCGATCAAGGATCTCGGCCTCTCGGTGGGGGCCACCGTCGAGATTCTGATCAAGTCCACCGAGGTGGCGCTGGCCACGGGCGGCGTGGACGGTCTGAGCATCCGTAACCGGCTGCGCGGCACGGTATCCAGCCTGGAGACCGGCGGTGCCATGGCCGTCGTGCACATCGCCCTCGACGGNGGCGGCGTGCTCACCGCGGCGATCACCCTGGCCGCCGCGACCGACCTCGCTCTGGCCGCGGGTTCCTCGGTGACTGCCCTGGTCAAGTCGACGGAGGTGGCCCTCGCGACAGCCTGACGGGGCCGGCTGCGCGCTTAACCGCGGAGTCGAGCCGGGTCTTGGTCCCGGGGCACGTTCGAACAGGGGAGAGACGCTGTGCGGGCGACCTTCGTGGTGGGACGGATCGCTGGAGTCCGGATCGGGGTCCACTGGAGCGTGCTGCTCATCTTCGGCATCATCGCGTTCGGCCTCGCGCAGGGCCGCCTCCCACAGGCCTACCCGGGCCATGCCCTGGTGGTGTACTGGGTGGCGGCTCTTGCCGCCGCAGTGGTTTTCTTCGCCTCGCTGCTCGCCCACGAGGTGGCGCACGCCGTGGTGGCCCGGCGCAACGGGGTGGCCGTGGACGACATCGTGTTGTGGCTGCTGGGCGGGGTGGCCCGGCTGAAGTCGGAGGCGTCGAGCCCGGCAGCGGAGCTGCGGATCGCGGGTGTCGGCCCACTCGTCAGCCTCTTGCTGGGCGGGCTCCTCGTGCTGGGCGCCTGGCTGCTCGCCCTGGCGTCCGCGCCCGAACTCCTGGTCGAGGTGGTGGCCTGGCTGGCGGGCATCAACCTGCTGCTCGCCGTCTTCAACGCCTTTCCGGCCGCTCCGCTCGACGGTGGGCGGCTGCTGCGCGCCTTCCTGTGGTGGCGTACGGGAGATCGGCTGCGGGCGACCGCCGGGGCCACCGCGGCCGGACGCGTCCTCGGCTGGCTGCTCGTCGTTCTGGGACTCCTCGTGTTCATGAGAGGCGGCGGATTCGGCTGGCTCTGGCTGGCCCTGATCGGCTCGTTCCTCATCGCGGCCGCCACCGCCGAGGGACGGCAGGCGCAGTTGCGCGGTGTGCTCGCCGGCGTCCCGGTACATGACGCCATGACGACGAAACCGCTCACGGTGCCCGCGGCCCTGACCGTCGCGGACCTGCTGGCCGGCCCGCTGTACCGGTACCGGCACTCGGCGTTCCCGGTGACCGGCGAGAACGGAGTCCCGGTCGGGCTGGTGACCCTGGACGGCGCCAAGCAGGTGCCGCCGGAGAAGAGCGGCACGGTAACGGTAAGCGAGGTGATGGTGCCACTGTCGCGGACCACCATCGCGGGTCCCGACGACCCGCTGGCGGATCTGCTGCCGCGCATGGAGCCCGGCGCCGAGCACCGCGTCCTGGTGATGGATCAAGGCAGACTCGTCGGGATCCTGTCCCTGTCGGACATCAGCCGCACGGTGACGTGGCTGATGAACGCCGCCCCCGGGCCGCGCGAAGTCCCGTGACCGAACCCCACCGCCAACGCGGGCCTTCGGCTACCGCGGTTGGCGGCGGTCAGCGGAGATCGTGGGGTTCCCTGGCGGCATCGTCAGGTTCCCTGGCGGCATAGATCGCTGTTTCGGCGCGGATGGCGGCGGCCACGTTTCGGGCCGCCGCCGCGACCTCGGGGTCAAGTCCGAGGCCTGCGGAGAAGGTATGGCCGCAGATTGCGTAGATGACGAGATGCCGGGGAAGCCAGCCGAGTGTTCGGCTGATCTCGATGGTGTCCGCGAGGCCGAGTGCGTGGGTCGATGGCCCGACGAGATCCGCCGGTAGTGTGCGCTCGTTGGCCGGTATGCGGTGCACAGTTCCGGGCGGGGCCGCGGAATGGGCGGCGTCGATGATCCAGACGGCGTCGGCCCCTTCCCAGGCGGCGAACAGCCCTGTCGGCTCGCCGGCGCCTTCGAGTACGTCGACGCCGGCTGGGAGCGTGCAGCGTAGCTGCCGCGCGACTGCCAGGCCGACGGCGTCGTCGTGTCGGTAGGGATTGCCGATCCCGATGACGGTCAGCCGTGTTCGATGTGGAGAGTCAGGAAGTGGGTCGCACATGAGATGCAGGGGTCGTAGTTGCGGATGGCCCGTTCGCAGCGCAGGGCGAGTTCGGGCTCCGGCAGGTTCATGAAGCGTTCCACCACACCGCGCAGGTCTTCTTCGATCGGACGTTGGTTCTGGGCGGTTGGTGGCACGATCTTTGCGTCGAGGATGGTGCCGTTGTGGTCGATCGTGTAGCGGTGGTAAAGCAGGCCGCGGGGTGCCTCCGTGACCCCGTATCCGGTTCCCGCCCGGGGCGGGGCCTCCAGCGCGGAGGGGTCGGGCTCGGTGTAGTCCGCGATGATCCGCAGCGCCTCGTCGGCGGCGTGGACCATCTCGATGCAGCGCACGATGATGCTGCGGTAGGGGTTGCGCTCCGGTGGGCGCAGGCCGATCTCGGCGGCGGTCTCGCGGGCGGCGGGCGCCAGCCGCTCCGCGCCCAGCGCGAAGCGAGCCAGCGGTCCGGTGAGGTAGGAGCCGCCCGCGGCCAGGGTCGAGTGCAGGGCGTTCGACCAGGGCACCTGTTCTTCGGTGAAGTGCCGGTCGTAGTCGGCCGGGGCGATGTCGAGGCCAGCGGTGGAGGCGATCCGGCCGCGCTCAACGGGGTATTCGCCAGGTTGGTGGAGCGCGACGAAGGTCTGGTGGAGTTCGTCTTCGGGGAAGTCCAGGGCGGCGGTGAATCGGGCCGTGTCCCGGGCGATGTCTCGCGCCTGTTCCAGTTGCCCGACAAGCTCGGTCAGGTCACGCCGGCGTGGTGCCCGGTACCAGCCGCCGACCCGCGCGTTGACGGGGTGGATCGCGCGGCCGCCGATGACCGTCATGAGCGTGTTGCCGGCCTTCTTCAGCGTGAGTCCCAGCTTGACCAGGGCGGGCTGGTCCTGGGCAAGATGCAGTGCGCTGTCGTAGCCGAGGAAGTCCGGTAGGTGCAGCAGGAAGACGTGTAGTGCGTGACTCTCGATCCATTCACCGCAGTAGATGAGCCGCCGTAGGGCGGCGGGTGGGCCGGTGACCGTGACGTCGCAGATTTGTTCGATGGCCGCCAGCGCGCTCATCTGGTAGGCGACCGGGCAGATGCCGCAGATCCGGGCGGTGATGTCGGGTGGCTCGGTGTAGGCCCGGCCGCGGAGGAACGCCTCAAAGAAGCGCGGCGGTTCGAAGATCTTCAGGTGGGCCTCGTCCACCCGCCCGTCGGTGATCTTGATTAGCAGCCTTCCTTCGCCCTCGACCCTGGTGAGTGGGGGAGGTGCGATGGTCCTAGTCGCGCGCATCGGTCTCACCGCTTCCCGAACCCTCGCCGGGGGCGTCGCGGAATGCCGGCGCGGCGGTGTTGAACGTCCGGAACACTCGGTCGACGTTGTCCTCGTTCATCCCGAGGACCCGTAGCTGGCGGATCAACGCGGGGGTGTTGGGGCTCTCCATCGGGCCGAAACAGCCGTAACAGCCGCGGTGATAGGCCGGGCAGATCGCACCGCATCCGGCATGCGTGACGGGGCCGAGGCACGGCGTGCCGTGCGCGACCATCACGCACACCGTCCCCCGCCGTTTGCATTCGGTGCAGACGGCGGACGAGGAGATGTTCGGGCGTCGGCGAGCGAGGAACGCGCTGATGACTTCGAGGAGCTGGCGAGGGTTGATCGGGCAGCCCTGGAGTTCGAAGTCCACCCGGACGTGCGTGGAGATCGGGGTGGAGGTCGCCAACGTCGAGACGTACGCCGGGGTGGCGTAGACGGCCGCGAGGAAGTCACCGACGTCGGCGAAGTTGCGGAGCGCCTGGATGCCGCCGGCGGTCGCGCAGGCGCCGATTGTGACCAGACGCCGGGACGCGGCCCGGACCTGGTGGATGCGTTCCACGTCCTGTTCGGTGGTGACCGAGCCCTCGACGAGGGAGAGGTCGTAGGGACCGTCGACGGTCGCGCTGGATGCCTCCAGGAAGTAGGAGACGTCGATCTCGCCGGCGAGCGAGAGCAGCTCATCTTCGCAGTCGAGCAGGGTGAGCTGGCAGCCGTCGCAGGAGGCGAACTTCCAGACGGCGAGCCGGGGCCTGGCTGGGCTGGTCGGCGTCGGCGTCGGCGTAGACATCGGCATCGGCATCACAGCTCCCGGACGGCGAGCAACGGTTCCAGGCGGTCGTAGCCGCAGACCGGTCCGTCCAGACAGAGCATCAGCGGGCCGAGCTGGCAGCGGCCGCAGTGACCGAGGCCGCAGTGCATGTTGCGTTCCATGGACAGGTGGATGCGGTCGGCGAGTACGCCGGCGTCGACCAGGGCCCGTGCGGTCAGCCGCATCATGATCTCGGGTCCGCAGGTGAACGCGACGGTTCTGGCCGGATCGAAACGCACGTGCGGGAGGAGGGTGGTGACGACGCCGACCCGGCCGTCCCATCCGGGCCGCGCACCGTCGACGGTCACCAGGGCTTGGAGGTCGGTGCGGTCCTGCCAACCGGCCAGCTCCCGGCGGTAGAGGATGTCCGCGGGTGTACGGGTGCCGACGAGCACGACCACGTTGCCGTAGTCGGCGCGCCGTCGCAGGATCTGCCGGACGACCGGCCGCAGCGGCGCCAGCCCGAGCCCGCCCGCGACCACGACGACGTCCAGCCCGGCTGCGGCGCCTACCGGCCAGCCTCGCCCGAACGGGCCACGCACCCCGAGGACGTCGCCCGGGCGGGACGCGCAGATCGCTTCCGTCACCGCGCCGACCGCTCGGACGGTGTGCACAAGCGGGCTGTCGGTACCAGCCGCCACGGAGTCGTCGCCCGCCACGGATTCGTCGCCCGCCACGGAGTCGTCGCCCGCCACGGAGTCGTCGCCCGCCACGGAGTCGTCGCCCATCGCCGGGTCGCAGCCCGTCACGGACAGGGGGACCTCGCCGACGCCGAAAGCGTAGACCATGGTGAACTGGCCGGGTGCGGCGATGATCGGAACGTCGGAGAGCGGCGCGAGTTCCAGGGTCCACGTGTCACCCGTCTCCTGGTGGCGGCGGGTCACCCGGAACGGCCGAGGGGTCATCTCCCCGGCCGCGCCGTCAGCCCTGGCCCGGGTTTGCGTAGACATCGAGCAGCCGCAACCGGGTGGCCTGCAAGCGCTCGATGAGCACCTGCGCAAGGTGGGACAGCACGTCGTAGCCCAGCGCCGGGTCCTGGGAGAACTTCCCGCGTAGGCAGGCACCGTCGATGGCGGTGGCGCGGACCAGCGAGAGGGCACGGGCGTCGAAATGGAGCCGGTACGGCGGGAACAGCCAGGACCAGCCCACCACATTGCCGGCTCCGACGGTCTCGATGGGGACCAGACCCCGGGTCGGGACGAAGGTTTCGATCGCGACCGTGCCGTGCCGGATGACGTAGAGGGTGTCGGCCGGGTCGCCTTCCCGCAGGAGTACGTCGCCCGGGCGGAAGATGGCGTGCCGGGCACACCCGGCGAGGAGGGCGAGGTGGTCCGGGTGCATACCGGCGAAGACGCCGACCTCGCCGAGCGGTGCCTCAACCAACGTCATCGCCGGCCGCGGAGTTCGCTCGAATGGCGGTCAGTTCCTCGGTGACGTCGATGCCGACGGGACACCAGGTGATGCACCGTCCGCAGCCGACGCATCCGGACGTTCCGAACTGGTCGTGCCAGGTGCCGAACTTGTGGGTCAACCACTGGCGGTAGCGGGAGCGTCCGGAGGCACGGACGTTGCCGCCGTGGNGGTAGGAGTGGTCCAGCGAGAAGCAGGACTCCCAGCTGCGCCAGCGCTCCGCCTCACTTCCGGTGAGGTCGCTGACGTCCTCCACCGAGGTGCAGAAGCAGGTTGGGCACACCATCGTGCAGTTGCCGCAGCTCAGGCACCGCTGCGCCACCTCGTCCCACCGTGGATGTTCGAGGTTGTCCGCGAGCAGGTCACGCAGGTCGGCCGCGTCGACGGTGCGTCCCATCCGGTCGGCCGCCCCATCCACGGCCGCCTGGGCCGCGCTCCGGTCGGCGGCTTCGCCCGGGCGCCCCGCCAGCTCGCCCAGTATCTCGACNCCCCGGGGGGTGCCCGCCTCGACGAGCAGCCGGTGGTCACCGGCCAGGACTTCGCTGAGGACCAGGTCGTAGCCCTCCCGCACCGCCGGGCCCGTGTTCATCGACACGCAGAAGCAGGTCCCACCCGGCTCGTGGCAGTTCACCGCGACGATGAACACATCGCTGCGGCGAGCAGCGTAGTCGCGGTCGGCGTGGCGCCCCCCGAGCAGGATCCGGTCCTGGGTCGCGATGGCCTGCAGCTCACAGGAACGGACGCCGAGGAATGCCACCGCTGCCCGCGGTAGCGGTTCCTCCGCCACCTCGAAGCCGCCGTCCCCGAAGCCGCCGTCCCCGAAGCCGCCATCGCCGAAGCCGCCATCGCCGTCGCGGCGGGTCGTCAGCAGGCGCAGCCGGGGCGGCAGCAGGTTCTGCTTCCACGAATGCGGCCCCACCGCGTAACCGAACAGCGCCGCGTCGCGACGACGCTCGAGCCGGTAACGACCCGCCTCCTGGACATCGGTCCACCCCACCGGGAGCTGCGCCGCGCTACTGATCTTGTCGTACACGATCGCGCCATCCCGCACCGTCGGGCCGACGACCTGATACCCGCGTGCACGCAGCACGTCAACGAGCGTCCCGAGCACCGCCGGCTCGACGACGAGCTCGGCCACACCTGCGTCCGTCACCTCACCCTCCACTCCCCGGACAGCGGTAACCTTCTGTGGCGAGTTCCATACCCCTGGGTGCCGTCGGGGAACATGCGCTTCAGGTGGGGATCCCCGCCCTGGTAGCGATGGACGCCGCGGACGGCCCGACCGCGATCCGCGCCGCCGGCGGCGGGTTGTCGACCGAGGCTTGCGGGACCGGGTCTTGCGGGGATGTGCCCGTCGTCCTGGCGCCGCGGCGGCTGGAGCCGAAGACTGGACGGCATGAAGTCGTCGGCTGATCCCTGGGATAGGCCGGTACGGGTCGTAGGTGCCGCCGGTGGGGTGCTGTGGCGGCCCACGCGGGACGGGCGGCAGATCGCGGTCGTGCACCGGCCGCGGTACGACGACTGGTCCCTGCCCAAGGGCAAGCTGCGTCGGCGGGAACATCCGTTGCTCGGTGCGTTGCGGGAGGTCGAGGAGGAGACTGGTTACCGGGCCTGGCTCGGGCCCCCGCTCGGCGAGTACCGCTACCTGACGGACGGCGGCAGGACGGTGAAGACGGTCCGGTACTGGGCGATGCAGGCCCGTTCCGGCACGTTCGTCCCCACCCGGGAGGTGGACAGGCTTGCCTGGCTGGCGAAGGGGGATGCGGCGCGCCGGGTCAGCTACGACACCGACCGCCACGTCCTCGCCGAGTTTGGTCGGCTGCCGGCGGGTCGGCTGCCGGCGCCGACGGCCGCACTCGTCGTCATCCGCCACGCTCGGGCCGCCCACCATCGGCGCTGGGACGGGCCTGACCGGCTACGCCCGCTCGATGAGCGCGGCCGGGCCCAGGCGAACGCACTGGTGCCGCTGCTGACCAGCCTGGGGATTCGCCTGTTGATCAGCGCCGACCTGCCCTGCTGCACCGCCACGCTCGCCCCGTACGCGCGCGCGGCCGGGCTCGCCGTCGAACCGGAGCCGGCGCTGGCGGACACCGGCTATCCCGGATCGGAGGCGAGGGTGGTCGCTACCTTGATGGGGCTCGCGGCGTCCGGGACTCCGACGGCGATCTGTAGCCAGCGCACCATCGTTGCCGACCTGATCCGACGGCTCCTGGACGGCTGGTGCTGGCCGGTCCCGGACCAGCTCGGGGTACGGGAGGGCGGCTTCTGGCTGCTGCACTGCCCTCCCGGCAGGCTGGTCGCAGCGGAACGTCACGATCCCGTAGCATGATTAGCCTGACGGTGCGTGTTTGTCACGCATGCAGGGTTGAACCCGTCGTCCTTTTCAGCCGGTGCCGCTGCGGGCCTCCTCGGGAGGGTGGCGGACCTCGGCGTCCGGTCCCGGGTAGACGAAGCTGACGTGCCCGGTGTCGGACCAGCGGACGGTGAACGGTGGGTCGCCGGCAGGCGAGCGCACCTCAAGGATCTCCCCAAGGCGGTCCGGTTGCGTGACGGTGGGACGGTGGACAACCAGGGTGTCGCCGGGATGGGCGCGCATCGCCCTACGCCGGGGCGGCAGTTCGAGCGCCAGCTCGACGGGCTCCTCGCCGGTGGTAGCCAGCGGTGGGGCCTCGCGGTGGGGGGCAAAGACCTCATCGGCGAGCGGGTGTACCAGCTCGGCCATCTCGTGCTCGGTGCGGATGAGCAGATCGTCGACGGACAGCAGGCCGACGAGCCGGCGGCCGTCGACGACCGGGAGCCGGCGGATCGCGTGGTCACGGAAGATTTCGTAGGCCCGTTCGAGGTCAACGCCGGACGGTACGGTGATGACCTCGGTGGTCATGAGGGCGTCGATCCGGCTGTCCGTCGGGATACCGCGGGCAACGCCGCGTAGCACGATGTCGCGGTCGGTGACGATCCCGACCAGGCGGTCGTTCTCCATGACGAGGAGCGCGCCCACGCCCTGCCGTTCCATCTGCGCCGCCGCGTCCCGAACCGTGGTGGACCGCTCCACGGTGACCGGCAGCCGGACGATCGTGCTACGAATGTCGGCCATGCTTNCCCCTCCAGGAAGGTGCTCGCCCCCGGGCAGTGACCCCTGGCCCCAGCCCCGCGCCGGCCGAGCAGCCCCGCCGCGGACGTCCGCGCCTGCGACCTGGGCAGACCCAACAGATCGGACCAGTTCCGCCGAGGGCGCTGGCGTTCCATGCTCGCCATCTGGTTGTTCCGTCCTGGCGGCAGGCAGCTGCCCGGCCCAGCCGGCGCCACACACGCCCGCCTGCCGGACGCCGCCGGCCCGTTGTAGACGGGTCCAGATGCCACCGGATGAGCGTCGCCAGACGGTCGCCGAGTCGCGCGGGTAAGGTCACAATCTTCTCTTCTCCCTAGAAGAATGCAGATCATCACCCAGCGTGTCCATTCTGACCACTTTCAGTCTCTACCCACGCCTGGCTCGCCCGAACCACAGACCGGCCAGATCCAGGCCCACGACGGGCTAGCTCGCCCCGGCCGCTCCATCTCGGCAGGACGCCGATGATCGCCATCTATCCGCTCAGGTGCGCGCTGCCCCCGGTCGGATCACCCCCACGGGCGTGGGGAGGACCGAGGTGGTATCTGCCCGGCAGAGCGGGCAGGCACAGTAGTGACCAAAGCTTCACCGTATGCTTTCGCCTGGATCAGGGTTTCGACATGAAACTGCTCGCTACGCGGCACCGGGCATCCCTCCACCTGGCACCCGCCACCCCCGCACCGCCCGACGCCTCCCACCCGGGCCCGTCCCGCACGGGCCCGTCCCGCACGGCCGTGTCCGCAGCCGACCTCGGGCTGCTGCTGCTTCGGATGACCTTCGGTCTGCTGCTCGCCGGGCACGGTGCGCAGAAGCTCTTCGGCATGTTCGGCGGCCACGGCCTCACCGCGACCGGCAAGGGATTCGCCCAGCTGGGTTACCATCCCGGCACCTTCTTCGCCGGGCTGGCCGGCGCGTCCGAGTTCCTCGGCGGCCTCGGCCTGGCGGTGGGCCTGCTGACTCCGTTGGCGGCCGCGGCCGTGATCGGTGTGATGATCAACGCAATGATCGTGACCGCACCAAACGGACTGTGGGAAACCGACGGCGGCATGGAGTACCCGCTGTGCGTCGCGGTGGTCGCGATCACGGTGGCTGCGGTCGGTGCCGGGCGGCTGGCGCTCGACCGCCTCTTCCGGCGGCGCGACGGCGGGCTGCCCGAGGCGGCCTTCGCCCTCGGCCTCGGCGGCATCAGCGCCGCCATCGTGCTGGCGGTCTAGACCGAACTTACGTGATCTTTCTCTGCCGAAAGCGGCCGTGGCCAGAGTGTTCGAAGAGTTCGAGTCGGCACGCTCGAACCAGCGTTCGAAAGTGGACTTACCTTTACAAGAACAACCGCTCTTCCCTAGGGCCTGCAGACCACCGTTGCCCGTAAACGTAGCCAAACGATGGCTCATTACCGTACTCTTACCTGTGACATAAGGTGAGGGAGTAGTGACGTGCTTTTGGATGGACCGGCAGCGCGCATCCCCGCCACCGCTGCGTCGACCGCCGGCACGTCGACCGCCCATCCGCCGACGACCGCCTCGTCGACGACCGCCTCGTCGACGCGAGACGCCGACCCGCTGCCAGAACCGTCGGCCCTCGGTCAAGCCGTCCTGCTCGGGATGGAGATCGACGGAGTCCAGCGACAGATCCAGCACCTGACCGACGTGCTGAAGCAGTTACGCCGCCACCGCCAGCACTGGGAAGCCGGTGGCCGGGCCGAGCAGAGTGTGGTCCGAGTGCTGGTCGGTATGGACGACGCAGGGTGGCACGTGCTGCCGGACCGACGGTGGCCAGGCACCCGCCGGGCCAACATCGACGTGATCGTGGTGGGGCCTGGCGGAGTCTTCGTGGTAGACGTGAAGAACTGGCGAGAGATCACCGTCGAACGCGGCCGGTTATGGCGTGGCGACGCCGACGCGGACGACGACGTCCGCAAACTTCTGGATCAGACCGTAGCGGTGGAGGAGGTGCTGGTAGAGGCAGGTCTGCCACCGACCGAGGNGGTTCCGCTGCTGGTTCTGGCCAGGCGGAAAAACGTCCGGGCACAACTCGACCGGGTGACGGTGCTCGGCGAGCAGGACCTGACCCGCGACCTGGCGCGTCGTGGCGCACGCCTGGCACCGGACCTCGTTGAACAACTACTGGACCGTCTGGCACGCGGTTGCCCGCCGATGCCCCGCGCCGCCGCCGTCACCACCGTCACGGTCGCCGAGGCGCCGACCTCACGGTCTGTCCGCCGTCCGGTCGCGCGCCGGGCAGGTCCCTCTTCGAACGGTACGGCCGCGACCGAAAGCCCAGCCGCTATCGAGCGTCCCACTCAGGCCTACTGTCCGGCTCCGGCCGGGCGTCCGACTTCTTCCGAGCCGCTGTCGCCGCCCGAGCAATCGGTTCCACCAGATCAGGATGCGCTGCTGAGCCGCGAGGAGCTGTGGCAAGAACTTCTCGACGCCGCCGCCCGAGAGCCGATCGAGACGTGGATGACCTGGCTGCACCCGACGCAGGCCCGCCTGGCCGGCCGGCAGTGGTCGGGTCCGGCCCGCGTCCGCGGCGCAGCCGGTACCGGCAAGACGGTTGTCGCGTTGCACCGCGCCAAGTATCTGGCCGCCCGCGGGGAACGGGTGTTGTTCACCTCGCTGGTGCGTACGCTGGGGCCGGTCTACCGCGCACTGCTGACCCGGATGGCCCCCGAGCACGTCGACCGGATCGAGTTCGCCACCGTCCACGCCGTCGCCACACNTTGTCTTCGCGAACACGGCTTGGCAGACCGGCACCAGCAGGAGGCCGCCGACACCTGTTTCTGGCGCGCCTGGGGGCAGGTCGGGCAGTTCTCGGTTCTGCCCGGGCTCGGCCTGGCTCCCGGATATTGGAAGGACGAGATCGCGACAGTCGTCAAGGGCCGAGGCCTGACCGACTTCGAGCAGTACGCCAAGCTGGCACGCGTCGGGCGCAGCACTCCCTTGCAACCGACCCACCGACGTGCGGTGTGGGAGCTGTACGAACGGTACGAGCAGCTCCGGACAGAGCGCGGCGTCCTCGATCGCGACGACGTGCTGCTCCTGGCTCGCGACCTGGTGCGCGAGAGTTCCGACACCCGGTACGACGCGGTGATCGTTGACGAGGTACAGGACCTGACGTGCGTCGGTCTGCAACTGCTGCATGCCTTCGTCGGCGACAAGCCGGACGGCCTGCTCGTGGTCGGCGATGGCCAGCAGTCCATCTATCCCGGCGGTTTCACCCTCGCCGAGGCCGGCGTCGCCGTCGTCGGACGCTCCACCGTGCTCGGGAGAAACTACCGTAATCGCGAGAAGATCCTGCGCTACGCTCAGGCGGTAGTCGCCGACGACAGCTTCGACGACCTCGACGGCGTCCAGGAACGCGGGCGGCGCGAGGTCGACGTCGACCGGCCGGGAGGCGAGATCCGCGAGGTCACGGTGTCGGGCACCGTGGCGCAGGATGCGGCGCTCTGCGAGCACCTCGTGGAATTCCATGACAATCGGAACGTCCGTTACGGCGATATGGCGGTGCTCGTGCCGACGAACGCCGCGGCTGCGCGGTGGCTGCGCGTCCTCACCGAGCGGGGCATTCCAGCGGTTTCCCTCAAGGAGTATGACGGAACCAGCTGTGAGGCGGTCAAGGTCGGGACGTACCACCGGGTCAAGAGCCTCGACTTCGCCCATGTCTGTATTCCCGACCGCAACCTCTTCCCAAAGCCGCGGCGGCCGTCCGAATCGGCCGACGCGTTTCGCGAGCGAACCCAGTTGGAACGCCGACAGATGTACGTGGCCATCACGAGGGCACGAGACAGCGTGTGGGCCGGTATCCGCGAGGTACCCGACTCGGACCACTCGATCCCCGCCGAGATCGGACACAGCTCCAGGTAGGAACTCTGGTTCGATTCCCCCCAAAAGCGGACAGTGGTTAACTGGTTTGATATATTTAGGTAATATCCGTGCGCCACCGTCTCCGACATGTGACGCTACGTACGCGAGATACGCTTCCATCACTAGCTCTGGGGGGAGAGGTGTTGTGGCCCTCATGCCTGTGACTCGGATGGTTGAACGGCCCCATCCGGAACAGGGAATACGGAGATCAAGGAAGCGATCGTTCCTGTCTATTGAGACTTCCACGCACCCGTTTACTGGTCCGATCGGGTAGAAAAATTGNCCAGGAGCGCAGCCGGCAGTCGAGAAAATTCCGGCCGGAACGTGCGGTGTTCTCTCCACGCCGGCGCACGCAGAGATGCCTCCTGCTAACTCCTGTTTGCCGATGGCCGGGTTTTTCTCGAAACCATACGAACCTACTCCAGCCAGGAGAGGTTTCCCGCGCAAGCCAGAATGGAGCAGACCATGGCGGAAATTGATCTCGGATTGGCCACGGACTGGGATGAGGGCGACACCCACGGCCGAATCAGGTTGAGGCAGAACCAGAAGTACCCGAACTCGCCCAAGAAGGATGTGCTCATCAGCTCACCGGTGAGCATCGAACTCTCGGTCAACACAAACTACTCCACCTCCCAGGAAGCCGACAAGATCTTCTTCACGACCCACCACGGCAACCAGAAAAAGATCATCGCAGTACTGGACTCCAACGGAGACCTCTACATCGCTGGCCGCGTGATCGAAGGGCAGTCGAACCTGTCCTACGAGTAGCCCGACAGCTCGGGGTGGGCCGGCACCGCCGCGCCCACCCCGGCACGGACGTCGCTGCCATGCTCGCCCCGCTGGGCCGGCGGCTGCTGGTCGTCGACCCGGCCGAGGTCGACGACGACCTGGTGCGCGACGTCACCGAGATCCTGACGTCGCTGTGCGCCCGGCCGCACGCAAGCCTGACACTGTCCGAACGCACGTTCACCTGCCAGTCCTGCGGGCTGGTAGGCGACCGCGACCTGAACGCCGCGGTCAACCTGTCCAACCTCGTCGCCGCCAGTACNTCGGAGACNGTAAACGCCCGTGGAGCCGACCGTAAGACCCCGTCCGCGGGGCGGGCGGCTGGGAAACGGGAACCCGGNACGGCTCCGGCCGGTCAGACCGGGAGTGCCTCACCGCAAGGTGAGGCGGCATGAGCGCCGCTATCGGGCGCTCTTATGCAACGGTTACTCCGATCCCCACGTCACTCCCCTATGTCCCCTCCCCTGTGTCCCCTCCCCTGTGTCCACGCCGCGATGTCCCGGTCCGACGCGATGCTGTGAGGGCGCGTGCTCGTCGAGTCGGCCGCGTTGTCCGGCCTCCACACACGGCCGAACACCTGGTAGGACTGCCCCCGGGCACCGAGGAGGCGGCCCCGCCAGCACCGGGACTGGCGGATAGGAGGCCCTTCCGCGTCTGACGCGGCCCCGCCGCCCATCGGCCAGCCAGGTGGCGGTGCTCATCCAGAAGCATAACCGGCAAGATCATTATGCTCCGTCCGTCTGTGGCTACATAACGAACAACCCAGCCCCCGCCAGGTCGGGCGAAGCCCGACACTCGGGGGTCCGGGGGTCGCCCCCCGGGCAGGCATAACGGCCGATGGCGCAGCCGATCAAAGATCGGCAAGCAGCCGAAGCCGGCGCGTGGAGACGAGGGGACTCGAACCCCTAACCCCTGCCTTGCAAAGTCGGTCCGGTTCGTCCACGGGCGTCCATGGATGTCCGCTGGTGCGGCCCAGAGCCGGTGTCGGTTCCACTGGCGTCCACCGTGGTCCGCCCCGGTCTGCCGGCTGGGCTACACGGTTGGCTACACGAGTCGCTGCCCGGTGGACGGGCTGTCGTCGCTGGCCGGCTCGCCGGTGTGCGTGAGAGCGATTGTCTGATGTCGTACCGCGATGGTCTGTGTGCCCGGGTGGGGGTGGACACTGTCGGCGTGACGGGCGGGGGCGTCGTGGATGACGACGGCGGGTGGGATTTCTTCGTGTCGTACACGGTTGTGGACCGGCCGTGGGCGGTGTGGGTGGCGTGGGCGTTGGAGGAGGTGGGGTTCCGGGTTCTGGTGCAGGCGTGGGACCTGGTGCCGGGCACGAACTGGGTGGCGGGGATGGATGAGGGGGTGCGGCGGGCTCAGCGGACGGTGGCGATCCTGTCAGAGGCGTATACCCGGTCGGTGTTTGGGGCTGCGGAGTGGCAGGCGGCGTGGGCCGCGGATCCGAAGGGCGAGAAGCGCAAGCTGCTGGTGTTCCGGGTCGCGGATTGTGATCGTCCGGGGTTGTTGGGGCAGGTGGTGGGCGTCGATCTGTTCGGCTGTGCGGAGCAGGCGGCGCGGGCGGAGTTGGTGAGCGCGGCACGGTTGGCGGTGTCGGGGGGGCGGAACAAGCCGGAGGTAGCTCCGCCGTTCCCGCCGGATCTGCGGGCGGTGCCAGGGCGGGCGACGTTCCCGGGTGGGGTGCCGGGGGTGTGGAACGTGCCGGCACGGCTGGGGCAATTCGTCGGCCGGTCGGGGCAGTTGGAGGAACTGGCGGAGGCGCTGCGGGGCTCGTCGGTGGTGGCGCTGGCCGGTATGGGCGGGGTGGGAAAGACGTCGTTGGCGGTGGAATACGTGCATCGGCATGCGTCGGATTTCGATGCGGTGTGGTGGGTGGAGGCGGAGCAGTCGGACACGGTGGCGGAGCAGATCGGGGCGTTTGGGGAGGCGTTGGGGTTGCCGGTGGGGGTGGAGCCGGCGGGGGTGTTCGGTGAGTTGCGACGGCGGGGGNGGNGGNGGNTGCTGGNGTTCGACAACGCCGAACAGATCGGCGCGGTGGCGCCGTTTCGTCCGTCGGATGGGCGAGGTCGGGTGGTGGTGACGTCGCGGCGCGCGGGCTGGCGCGCGGTGGGTGCGGTGGTGGAGGTCCCGACGCTGTCCCGGTCGGAGTCGGTGACGCTGCTGTCGGGTCGTGTTCCGCGGGTGGATGCGGTGACGGCGGATCGGATCGCCGAGCTGTTGGGAGATCTGGCGTTGGCGGTGGAGCAGGCGGCGGCGTTCTGTGAGCAGACCGGTACCCCGGCCGGGGAGTTCGCCGAGCTGTTGGAGGAGCGGTTGGAGGAGGTTGTTGAGCTGGGAGAGGTGGCGGAACGGGCCAGGGTGACGGTGGCGACCTTGTGGGAGGTGTCGGTCACCCGGCTCGCCGTGGAGATGCCGGCCGCGGTGGAGCTGTTGGAACTGCTGGGGTTCTGCGGTCCCGAAGTGCTTCCGCTGGATCTGTTCGCGGGCCGGTCGGAGTTGCTGGGTGACGGTTCGCTGGCGGTGGCGGTGGCGGACCGTTTGGCGTGGACCCGGGTAGTGGGTGCGCTGGTCGGCTATGGGCTGGCCAGCCGGGACGTGGACGCGGTGTCGGTGCACCGGCTGGTGCAGGCCACAACCCGTCGGCGCACCTCGGACGATCGACGACCGGTGGTCCTCGCGACGTTGCTGCGGCTGCTGCGCGCCGACCTGCCCGGTGACATCGTGCGTTCTCCGCAGAACTGGCCCCGGTGGCGGGAACTACTCCTGCACGTCCGCACGGTCGTCAGTCGGGTGCCCGATCCGGGCGAAACGTCGCGCGGCCCTGAGAGCGCGGCGCCTATGGAGATCGTTGATCTAGTGTGGTTGTGTGACCGGGCCGCGACCTACCTTCAGGAACACGGCCAGGCCGGGGAAGCACTGCCGATGTTCCAACGG